>NZ_LQIR01000045.1:0-249047 GCF_001499925.1 Mycobacterium lehmannii | reverse complement strand
ACGCACTACGTTGAGACCAGGACCGGCGCAGGCCACCCCAACCACCATTGACAAACACCACTTACGAAGGTGTCTGTACCTGGACATGCCGCGATTCGCGAGCATTGTGCGGTCACTCGCGGGAGATGCGGCGCGCATAAACGGCGCCGCGGTGGGTAGGTGAGGCAGATGGACGTCACCGTCACCTTCATCGGCACCGCCACCACGCTGATCGCCGGCGGCGGAATCACCCTGTTGACCGACCCGAACTTCCTGCACCAGGGGCAGCACGCCTACCTCGGGTACGGGCTGCTGTCCAAGCGGCTCAAAGGACCGGCGCTGGACATCGAACAGTTGCCGGCCCTCGACGCGGTGGTGCTGTCGCATATGCACGGCGACCACTGGGACCGCGTGACGCAGAGCCGTCTCGACCACGATCTCCCGATCGTGACCACTCCGCACGCCGCCAAACGGCTGACCCATCGCGGGTTCGGCCGGTCGCTGGCGCTCGACACCTGGCAGCAGCACACGATCACCAAGGGGACGGTGAGCGTCACCGTCACCTCGCTGCCGGGTCGGCACGCGCCCACTCCGGTCGACCGGTTCCTGCCGCCGGTGATGGGCAGCATGATCGAGTTCTCCGACGGCACTGCCCGCCGCAGGCTCTACGTCTCCGGCGACACCCTACTCGTCGACGAACTACGGGAAATACCAGTTCGATTCGAATCGATCGACGTCGGCGTGCTGCACCTGGGCGGTACCCGGCTGCCGTTCGGCAGGCACCTGCCGTTCGGGCTGACCGTGACGATGGACGGACAACAGGGCGCCGACGTGGTCGAACTGCTGAACCTTCCCAAGATGATCCCGGTGCATTTCGACGACTACGGGGTGTTCGCGTCCCCGCTGTCCGACTTCGTCGACGAGATGAAGCGCCGCGGCCTGCCCGACCGGATCATCGAGTTGGAGCGCGGTTCCTCGGTCACGGTTTGATGCCGGCGCCGGTGGGTAGGCGGCGAGGTTAGCGACGACGTGGGCCTGGAGATCTCGGGGCGCCTGACGCGCAAACGCATTTCGCGCACCAACGACTACGAGCAGGCCGGCCAGCGCTACCAGTTGATGGAGCAGTGGGAGAAAGACGACCGGGTCGCCAATTTCGTCACCAACATCTCCGAGGCCACCCGTGAAGTGCAGGAGCGGATGGTGTGGCACTTCTTCATGTGCGACGACGAACTCGGCCTCCGGGTCGGCGAAGGCCTCGGGATCTCGGTCGACGATGTGCGCGACCTGGAACCGCTGAAATCCCAGACTCTTTCATAGGACGAGGAAAGCGCCGACAGAACCTCGGCAAGAACGGCCCGCGTGATGTCGAGGGGTTGAAGATGACGCACTGCGTGCCGAACGAACGCGTGGTGATGGCCGCCTGAGGCCGCGCCTGACCGGCATACTGGCCGGGTGAGCTCGGCCCCGAGCGACGTCGACCAAGGAGGCCTGGAACAGGTCTCGCGGGTCGACCGCGTCGCATCGCTCACCGGTATTCGAGCCGTCGCCGCATTGCTGGTCATGGCCACCCATGCCGCGTACGGCACCAGCGCCTACAACCGCGGATACGTCGGGCTGATGTTCGCACGTATGGAGATCGGCGTCGCGATCTTCTTCGTACTGTCGGGGTTTCTATTGTTCAACGGATGGGTGCGCGCGACGGCGACGGGTGCCGCGCCGCCACCGATACGCCGGTACGCCCGAAATCGGGTGCGGCGCATCATGCCGGCCTATGCGGTGACGGTGTTGCTGGCGTTCGCGCTGTACGAGTTCCGGCCCATCGAGCCCAATCCCGGCCACAGCTGGCACGGCCTGTTCCGCAACCTCACGCTCACCCAGATCTACAGCCGCGAGTACATCACGGCATACATGCATCAGGGGTTGACCCAGATGTGGAGTCTCGCGGTCGAAGTGGCGTTCTACGCGGCGCTGCCGGTGCTGGCCTACCTACTGCTGATCATCCTGTGCCGGCGTAAGTGGCGCCCCGGTGTACTGCTGGCCGCGCTGGCGGCGCTGGGTGCGCTGAGCCCGCTGTGGCTCTTGGTCATCCACACAACGGACTGGCTGCCCAACGGCGCGGGGTTGTGGCTTCCGCACTACCTCGTGTGGTTCGTGGGCGGTATGGCCCTCAGCGTGCTGGCGCGCACCGGTTTTCGGTGTTATGCAGTGGTCGCACTGCCGCTGGCGATGGCGGCGTACCTGGTGGTGTCGACGCCGATCGCCGGGCGCATCGACGCTCCTGCGCTCGATCTCGGAGAGGACATCGCCAAGGTGATGTTCTACGCGGCGATCGCGACGCTGGTTGTCGCGCCGCTGGCCCTCGGTGACACGGGCTGGTACGCAGGGCTACTCAGCAGCAGGCCGATGGTGTGGCTCGGTGAGATCTCCTACGAGATCTTCCTGCTGCACGTGATCGTGATGGAGATCGCGATGGTGTCGGTGCTGCAGTGGCGGGTGTACACCGGTTCGGTGGTGGTGTTGTTCGTCGTGACACTGATACTGACGATTCCGGTTGCGTGGCTTCTACATCGGTTCACCCGTCCGCGAACCTGACCTGCACCGATTGACGTTTGACAAGTGAAAAGACGGGTATCACCCTCGGCGTGAGGATGATTGGGTCTCTGCTGGCGCGCCATCCGGGTCTGTACGACGTGCTCGATGCCTTCATCGAGCTCGGCTATCAGCGTTGGCCGTTCGGTCGCAACGGATCCGGGGCGCCGCGTTGAGCCACGACGACCTGAGGGCTCAACAATCCGCCGCGTAGCTCGACCGCGATCGCGGGGTCGGCATACGCGGCCAGCGCCCGCAGCGCCGACGGACTGTAAGAGCGCAGCGAGCTGATCACGCCGTCGTGTACGAACGGCAGCAATGGAACGAACGGCAGCATGGTCGCCAGGCGCACCAGATGCAGCGGCGACGGCGGTCGCGGCAGATCGATGACGACCAGCTTGGCTGCCACCCGGGTGCCTTCCGAGATCGCCCGCGCCGCCGCGGCCGGCGGCAGGTGGTGAAACGACAGCGCGAACACCGCGAGGTCGAACGAGGCATCAGGGGCGTCGATCGCCGTGGCATCCATCTCACGGACGGTCGCGCGGGGATTCTGCCCGAGGTCGCCGGCGGCCATCGCCGTCACGTTCGCCGCGTCGACGTCGGTGACGGTCAACCGCGCCGAGGGGTGCCAGTCGAGCAGCGTGCGCGACAGCGCGCCGTGACCCGCGCCGAGTTCGAGGATCTTAGGGTCCGCGACGTCCTCGACCTCGGCGAGGGCGATCTCGGCGAACCGCTCGGTGCTGCCGAACCATCCTCCGGTCCACTCGAGCGCGCGGATCACGCTGCGCTTGCGGGCGGCGTCGACCGACGCGTCGGAGGCGCGGTCCAGATACTCGAGCCGATCGGTTTGCAACAGGCGGTCCAGGCATGACGCGTCGGGTCCGCCGCGCGGCATGCGGTCGATCTTGGATGCGCTCAGCGTTCCGGCTGCAATCCCGGCGGGCATTTCGGCCATGTAGTCCATGATGGACGACGGACCGCAGCAAGAGGGGAGTGCGAGTTGGCCGGAAACGCCGAGTTCATCGCCGCGATCGATCAGGGCACCACCAGTACTCGATGCATGATCTTCGACCACGGCGGCGCCGAGATCGGTCGCCATCAGCTCGAGCACGAACAGATCCTGCCGAAAGCCGGGTGGGTCGAGCACAATCCCGTCGAGATCTGGGAGCGCACCGCGGCCGTCCTCATGTCCGCGCTCAACAAGACGAACTTGTCGGCGACCGACCTCGCCGCGCTCGGCATCACGAACCAGCGCGAGACGGCGCTGGTGTGGAACAAGCGGACCGGCAGACCGTATTACAACGCGATCGTGTGGCAGGACACCCGGACCGACCGCATCGCCTCGGCACTGGACCGCGACGGTCGCGGCGACGTGATCCGCGGCAAGGCCGGCCTGCCGCCTGCGACCTACTTCTCGGCGGGCAAGGTCCAATGGATTCTGGAGAACGTCGACGGCGTACGGCGCGACGCCGAGAACGGCGACGCGCTGTTCGGGACTCCGGACTCGTGGGTGTTGTGGAACCTGACCGGAGGGACCCGCGGCGGGGTGCACGTCACCGACGTCACCAACGCCAGCCGCACCATGCTGATGAACCTGGAAACGCTCGACTGGGACGACGAGTTGTTGTCGTTCTTCGACATACCGCGGCAGATGCTGCCGGAGATCAAGCCGTCGTCCTGCCCGGAGTCCTACGGCATCACCCGCGACGACGGGCCCCTTGCCGGCCAGGTGCCGCTGACCGGAGCGCTCGGCGACCAGCAGGCGGCCATGGTCGGGCAGGTGTGCCTGAGTGCGGGCGAGGCCAAGAACACCTACGGCACAGGCAATTTCCTTCTTCTCAACACCGGCGAGAAGATCGTCCGGTCGGACAACGGGCTGTTGACCACGGTGTGCTACCAGTTCGGCGACGCGAAACCCGTTTACGCCCTTGAGGGTTCGATCGCGGTCACCGGTTCGGCCGTGCAGTGGCTGCGTGATCAGCTCGGCATCATCAGCGGCGCGGCGCAGAGCGAGTCTCTGGCCCGCCAGGTCGACGACAACGGGGGCGTCTACTTCGTGCCTGCGTTCTCCGGACTCTTTGCGCCGTACTGGCGTTCGGATGCCCGCGGCGCGATCGTCGGGCTGTCGCGGTACAACACGAACGCGCACCTGGCCCGCGCGACACTGGAGGCGATCTGCTACCAGAGCCGTGACGTCGTCGATGCGATGGAAGCCGATTCCGGTGTGCACATGGAGCTTCTCAAGGTCGACGGCGGCATCACCGCCAACGATCTGTGCATGCAGATCCAGGCCGACGTGCTCGGTGTCGACGTGGTCAAGCCCGTCGTCGCCGAGACCACTGCGCTGGGCGCGGCCTATGCCGCCGGCTTGGCGGTCGGGTTCTGGGAGAACGCAGACGACCTGCGGGCCAACTGGCAGGAAGGCAAGCGCTGGACGCCGTCGTGGAGCGACGAGCAGCGCGAATCCGGTTATGCCGGTTGGCAGAAAGCGGTGCAGCGCACGCTGGACTGGGTCGACGTCGATTAGCCGGCGGCGTCGAGGTCGCGTTTGGTTTCGTCGTCGAGTTCGATGCCGGCGACGGCCGTGTTCTCCTCGAGATGGGCCACCGACGACGTGCCGGGGATCAGCAGCACGTTCGGTGCGACGTTCAGCGTCCACGCGAGCACGATCTGGGCCGGTGTGTGCCCGAGCTTTTCGGCCTCCAGCTTGACCGCCGGATGCCCCAGCACCGGGTTGTCGGCGACGAAGCCCGAGCCCAGCGGGAAGAACGGCACGAACGCGATACCGCGCTCGATACACGCGTCGAGCACCGGCTGCGAGCTGCGGTCGATGAGGTTGTAGGCGTTCTGCACACAGACGATCTCGGTGCGGTCCAGCGCGATCCGCAGATGGTCGACGCCGACGCCGCTCAACCCGATGCCGCCGATCAGACCTTCGTCGCGCGCCTTGATCATCGCGGTCAGCTGCCGGTCGAACAGCTCCCGGTCGACCGCCGCCGCCGCAGTGGGGTCGTCGGAATGGATGCGCAGGTTGACCGCCGCCAGCCGGTCGGTCTCGAGCGTGCGGAGGTTCTTTTCGATGTCGGCCCGCAGTTCGTCGGGCTGCTGTGCGGGCAGCCACGCGCCGACGTCGTCGCGGCGAGCACCCACCTTGCTGACCAGAGCGAGATCGGCGGGGTAAGGATGCAGCGCCTCGCGAATCAGTTCATTGGCGACGTCGGGTCCGTAGAACTGCGAGGTGTCGATGTGGTTGATACCGAGCTCGACCACCCGACGCAGCACGGCCAGCGCCTGCTCGCGATCGCGCGGAGGTCCGAAGACACCCGGACCCGGCAGTTGCATCGCGCCGAAGCCGACGCGTCCGACATGGATTGTGCCCAGCGGCAAGGTTTGCATACTCAATCCGTACACCCTGCCCGCCGGGCGTATTCCGACGAGGCGGCTCTTCGGGTCAGTCGATCTAGCCGATGTGGGCGTCGATCTGCCCGATCACCGAACGGGCCCACTCCGCGTGCATCGTGTGCATACGCAGTCCGTAGTCCAGGGCCGCCAGCCCGAAGTCCGGCCTCTCGTCGTCGCCCCAGTCGATCGAGTCGCGCAGCGCTTCGAGGCGCTTGACCTCGGCGTCGGCACGTTCGGCCATCTCCGTCAGTTGCGCGCGCGCCTGCTCGCGGGGGATCTCGCCGAGCAGGAAAACCCGCAGAAGGCTCGTACTGCGAAAAGGCGGATCGTCCTGGGGGTTGCTGATCCACCGCCGCAGTTCGGCTCGCCCCGCGTCGGTGATCTGGTACTCCTTGCGTCCCCGCGGGCCGATCGCGGCGACCTCGATCAGCCCGGCATCGGCGAGCTTGTTCAGCTCGCCGTAGAGCTGGCTCTGGGTGGCGGGCCAGACATTGGCCAGCGATTCCTCGAAGAGCTTCAGCAGGTCGTATCCGCTGCCCGGCTTCTCGGCGAGCAGGCCCAGCGCGGCGATTCGCAAACTCACCGCGTAATCGTACATCCACTATTGACAGGTCACTATTGACATGTCAGTGTGGCCCTATCGCTGCACACAAGGAGATCCCATGACCGAGACGACGGAATCCACGCTCTTCGGCGCGGACGAGTTCTTCAGGCGCGGCAACTATGCGCCCGTCGCAGACGAACTGACCGAGTACGACCTGCCCGTAAAGGGCGCCATCCCGGCCGAACTCGACGGTTGGTATCTGCGCAACGGCCCGAACCCGCGCCAGGCCGCCGCGCACTGGTTCACCGGCGACGGCATGATCCACGGCGTCCGTATCGAGGACGGCCGCGCCAAGTGGTATCGCAACCGCTGGGTGCGCACCGACAGCTTCATCGAGGACTTCGGACTTTACAACGCCGATGGCACCCGCAACCTGCGCTCGAGTGTGGCCAACACCCACGTCGTCAACCACGCGGGCAAAACGCTGGCACTCGTGGAATCGTCGCTGCCCTACGAGATCACCAACGATTTGGAGACGGTCGGCGCGTATGACTTCGGCGGCAAGCTGCAGGACTCCATGACCGCTCACCCCAAGATCTGCCCGCGGACCGGCGAACTGCACTTCTTCGGATACGGCAACATCTTTGCGCCGCATGTCACCTACCACCGCGCCGATGCCAACGGCGAATTGACGGTCAACCGGCCGCTCGAGGTGCCCGCCCTGACGATGATGCACGACTTCGCCCTGACCGCTTCCCACGTGGTGTTCATGGATCTGCCGATCGTGTTCGACTTCGACATCGCGATGAAGGGCAACGACGAGATGCCCTACCGCTGGAACGACGACTACGGCGCCCGCCTCGGTGTGCTGCGCCGCGATGACCCCTTCGGCGAGGTGCGGTGGTTCGACATCGAACCCTGCTACGTCTTCCACGTCGCCAACGCCTACGACGACGGGAGTTCGATTGTGCTGCAGGCGGTCCGATATCCCGAGTTGTGGCGCGGCACAGATGGTTTCGAGGCCGACGCTGTGCTGTGGACGTGGACGATCGACCTGTCGGCCGGCACCGTCACCGAGCGCCAACTCGACGACCGCCCGGTCGAGTTCCCGCGCATCGACGACCGGCTGGCGACACTGCCCGCGCGCTACACCGTGGTGGTCGGCGACGGTCGTCTGCTGCGCTACGACCTGACCACGGGCCACGCGGTCGAGCATGCATTCGGGACCCCCGGTGCACCCGGCGGCCCAGGTGAGGCGGTGTTCGTTCCGTCGTCATCGGGTGCCGCCGACGAGAGCAGCGGCTGGTACCTCGGCTACGTATACGATCCTGCGCGCGACGGCAGCGATCTCGTCATCATCGATGCCGCCGACTTCGCCGGTCCGCCGGTAGCGAGAATCGCGCTACCGCAACGGGTTCCCTACGGCTTCCACGGCAACTGGATCACCGGTTGATATCGGGTGGACTCCCTCAGCCCGGTGGTGCGAAGCCGCCGGGATCGGGTGGCGCCGAATACCGCTGCGGTGGTGATGAATACCCACCGGGCGACGGTGGAGGCCCGGGCCATGGCGGCGGTGCAGGCGTCACCTGCAGGCGGGCCAGTTCGCGGCGGTGGCGCTCGGCCAGCACCGCGGCGAGCACCAGGTGCGGCGGTGTCCCCGGAGGCGGGGGCGGGGAGATCTGCGCGACGACGTCGGTGGTGATGCGGTACGCCATCTGATCGCGCACCGTTGGATGCAATTGCGCTGCGCGACCGAGGAACTGGCGCGCCAGCTCGGCCTGTTCCGGCTGCAGCCCGGAGAGCTGCAACGACGATGCCCACCACGCCAACTGCGGCGGCATCGGCGGGGGAGGCGACATCCGCGGTGTGCGCTCACTGATCACGATGGTGCCCGCGAAGATGTCACCGAGCCGCTTCCCTTTGGCCGACACCAGGCTGCTGATCACCGCCGGACCACCGGCCAGCATCCAGATC
This sequence comes from Mycobacterium lehmannii, assembly GCF_001499925.1. Lineage (NCBI taxonomy): Bacteria > Bacillati > Actinomycetota > Actinomycetes > Mycobacteriales > Mycobacteriaceae > Mycobacterium > Mycobacterium lehmannii. The sequence goes on along the minus strand of NZ_LQIR01000045.1, from coordinate 240,559 downwards.
TCGATCACGCCGGACAGCGCGCGGAAGAACGCCTGCCGGAACCGTTCTGGGCCGCCGTCTTCGGACACCACCCGAAGGCCCATCGCCATCTTGCCCAGCGAACGCCCCCGGGTCGCGGTCTCGAAAATGAGCGGATATCCGAGCAGGGCGAGCACGGTGAAAATGATCAGCACGGCCGCCGACAGCGCAGGGTCCAACTGGGTCAGCGTCAGGCTGAAGAGCAGGATGCCGATCAGGTAGAGCAGGAACACCACGGTGATGTCGATCAGCGCGGCGACTGCACGCACGGGGAGCTGGGCGATCTGGACGTCGAGGACCACCGCGTCGCCGGTCACGACGGGTTCCTGCTGCCAGACCATAAGCGCCAACGCTACTAGGATTCACCGCGTGGATGTCGACGCGTTCGTGCTCGCGCACCGTCCGACGTGGGACCGGCTCGAGCACCTGATCAAGCGGCGTCGAGAGCTCACCGGTCCCGAGGTCGACGAGCTGGTCGACCTCTACCAGCGCGTGTCGACGCACCTGTCGATCGTGCGCACCGCGAACGCGGACCCGGTGATCGTCGGCCGGCTCTCGGGGCTGGTCGCGCAGGCGCGAGCCGCGGTGACGGGCGCGCACGCCCCGCTGTGGCGTGAGTTCGTGCGGTTCTGGACCGTGTCGTTCCCCGTCGTCGCCTATCGGTCGCGGTGGTGGTGGCTGAGCACGGCCTTCGCGTTCTTCGCGGTGGCCGTCGTGATCGCGGTGTGGGTTTCGGGCAGCCCGGAGGTGCGGGCCATGATCGGAACGGCCGACGAGATCGACCAGATGGTCAACAACGACTTCGCGGCGTACTACAGCGAGCACCCGGCGGGCTCGTTCGCGCTGCAGGTTTGGGTGAACAACGCGTGGATTGCGTTGCAATGCCTCGGCTTTGCGATTCTTCTCGGCATTCCGATTCCCTACGTGGTGTTCCAGAACGCCGCCAACCTCGGTGTGGCGGCGGGACTGATGTTCGGTGCGGGCAAAGGCGACATCTTCCTCGGTCTGATCACACCGCACGGGCTGCTCGAACTGACCGCGGTGTTTCTGGCTGCCGGGGCGGGTATGCGGCTGGGCTGGAACGTGATCTCACCGGGTGACCGGCCGCGCGGACAGGTGCTCGCCGAGCAGGGGCGTGCGATCGGCGCGGTGGCGGGCGGGCTGGTGGCGGTCCTGCTGGTCTCGGGCCTCATCGAGGCGCTCGTGACGCCGTCGCCGTTGCCGACCGCCGCGCGCATCGCCATCGGTGTGGCCGCCGAGATCGCGTTCCTGGCCTACATCTTCTACTTCGGGCGCAAGGCCGAGCGGGCCGGGGAGACCGGAGACGTCGAGGACGCACCCGACGTCGTCCCAGTGGGTTAGAGGCGGCCGGTGGCCTTGAGAGCCAGGTAGTGGTCGGCCAAGGCGGGCGCCAGCTCCTCGGGTGCGGCGTCGACCACATCGACGCCCCGGCGCCGCAGCCGAGACGCGATGGCACGCCGCTCGTTGCGCGCCCGTTCGGCCGCTGCGGCGTCGTAGACCTGCGGGGCGTCGGCGCGGCCTGCGGCAAGCGCCTCGACCCGGGGATCGGCCACTGCGGCGACGAGCACCGCATGCTTGGCCGTCAGCTGCGGAAGCACATTCATCAGGCCCTCGTCGAGCGCTGACGCGTTGAGGTCGGTGAGCAGCACCACCAGCGCGTGCCTGCGGACGCGGCGCAGCACCGCGGCGACCATCGCCCCCGCATCGGATTCGATCAGCGCCGGCTCGATCGGGGCCATCGCCGCGACCAGCTGAGCGAGCAGCTCGGTACGCGAGGCGTTGAACACCGCGGCCCTGGTGACCCGGTCGTGGGCCAGGAAGTCGACGTGGTCGCCTGCCCGCGAGGCCAGCGCGGCCAGCAGCAGCGCGGCGTCCATCGACCAGTCCAGCCGCGGCCACCCCGACGGATCGTTCGAGGTGGGATCGATGCCGACGCGGCCCGCCGACGTGCGCGAGGTGTCGAGCACGATCACCACGCGCTGGTCCCGTTCCGGGCGCCACGTTCTTACCACCACGTCGGCGCGGCGGGCGGACGCGCGCCAGTCGATCGACCTGACGTCGTCGCCGATCACGTATTCGCGCAGCGAGTCGAACTCGGTGCCCTGCCCGCGAATCAGGACAGGTGTATTGCCTTCCAGCTCACGAAGTTTGGCCAGCCGTGAGGGAAGGTGCTTGCGGGACAGGAACGGCGGCAGAATCCGGATCCGCCACGGCACCCGGTGCGAGCTCTGCCGTCCGGCCAGCCCTAGCGGCCCGGTGGCGCGGACGGTGACCAAGGACGACTCCTGGTCGCCTCGGCGCACCGGCCGCAGCGTCGTGTGGAATCGAAGTTGTTGACCCGCAGCCAGGTTCACCGGATGGAAACGGGGATGGGCCCGCGCGCTCGGCGGCCACGCGTCGCGCACGACGCCCTTGATGCGCCGGCTGCCGGAGTTATCGGTGTGCAGAACGGCCGTGACGTCTTGGCCAAGCCGGGCGGTGGTGTCACCGGACCGGGTGAACCGCACGCGGCGGGTGTTGCCCGCCAGGGCGGCGTCGAGCGCGATCAGTACGACGAGCGCACCGAGCAGGACGGCGAACGTGGACGCGGGCCGGGGAGAGACCGCGATCGGCAGGACGCACACCAGTGCGACCAGCGCGGAGCGCCCGGTGAGGATCACTAGCGCGGCACCGGCACTGCCGCGAGCGTCCCGTCGAGCACGCCGTCGGGTGTGACGCCCTCCAACTCCGCTTCCGGCCGGAGTTGGATGCGGTGCCGCAGGGTGGAACGGGCCATCGCCTTCACGTCGTCGGGAGTCACGTAGTTGCGTCCCGACAGCCACGCCCACGACCTTGCCGTCGCCAACAGGGCGGTCGCCCCGCGCGGTGAGACTCCCAACTGCAGCGACGGTGAATGCCTTGTCGCGGCGCAGATGTCGACGATGTAGCCGAGCACCTCGTCGGCGACCAGCACTTCGCGCACGGCGGCCCGCCCAGCCGCCAGCTCCGCCGCTCCCGCGACGGGCCGCACATGGGACAGGTCCCGTGGGTCGAAGCCGTGCGCGTGTCGATTCAGGATCGCAACCTCCTGTTCGCGTGTCGGCAGCGGCACGTTGAGCTTGAGCAGGAAGCGGTCCAGCTGTGCCTCGGGCAGTTGGTAGGTGCCCTCGTACTCGATCGGGTTCTGGGTGGCGGCAACGATGAACGGATCCGGCAGGCGACGGGCTTCCCCCTCCACGCTGACCTGGCGTTCCTCCATGGCCTCCAGCAGCGCGGCCTGCGTCTTGGGTGGCGTCCGGTTGATCTCGTCGGCCAGCAGCAGGTTGGTGAACACGGGACCGGACCGGAACTCGAACTCCGCGGTGCGCGCGTCGTAGACCAGTGAGCCGGTGACATCACCGGGCATCAGATCGGGCGTGAACTGCAGGCGCTTGAAGTCCAGCTGCAGTGCCGAGGCCAGCGTGCGCACCAGCAGCGTCTTGGCGACGCCGGGTACCCCCTCCAGGAGAACGTGGCCGCGGCACAGCAGCGCGATCACCAGTCCGCTGACCACGGCGTCCTGTCCGACGACCGCCTTGGCTATCTCGGCGCGCAGCGCCAGCAATGCGGTTCGCGCGGAATCGTTTCCGCCTGACTGAGTCACGAGCGTGCGACCTGCCTTTCGATGTTGTCGAGTTCGCGTGCGAGGTTGACCAGTTCGACGTCGTCGCCGGGCGGGGGACCGAACAAGGTGTGTGCGACCGCCTGGGGATGGACACCGCTGTGTGCGGCCACCGCCTGGACCACCGCGGCCGGATCGGGGTTGACGCCAAGGCCGAGGCGGGGCTGCATGCGCTGCAGCGCGGCGGTGCGCAACGCGTCTGCCGCACTGTCGCGGGCACGACGCGAGCGGTAGAGCCGGCCCCGCCCCTCCACGGTTTCGGAGGCTCGCACGACCACGGGCAGGCGTTCGGCGACCAGTGGACCGATGCGGCGGCCCTTCCAGAGCGCCAGCAGCGCCACCACTGCGACCAGTTGCCACAGGATCCAGCCCACGTGTTCGGGAGCGAGGTCGAACAAGCTTGCCGCGCCGTCGGATTCGCCCTCGGTGAACTGCGGCGCATACCAGATCATCCGCGGATTCGTGCCTGCGAGGTTCATCGCGAGCGCCGCATTGCCCGCCTTGGGCAGGCCGCGGTTCGTCATGAACCCGGAATCGCCGACCAGCGTGATGTCCCGGCCGTCGGCGATGTAGCGGACCAGCGCGCCTTCGTAACAGCGGGTCAGGTCGATGCCGTCGCCGTCGGCCTCGTAGGCGTCGCTCACGCTGAACTGCACGGCCCCGGCGCGGGTGGCCTCACGAAGGTCGCAGTCCGGGCGCTCCCCGCCGCCGAATGTGGTGGCTCCGCTCAGCTTCACCTCGGGCGCCAGTGCTTCGCGAGTACGCGAATTGGGTTGCACCAGCAGGCGATCACCCGGGAGCGCCGCAAGACGCTGGAGCACTCCCTCGTCGACGAGGTGATAGGTCTGCACCACGACCAGCAGGGTGTCGGGCCGCGCGGCCGCCTCCACCGCGGCCACGTCGGGCGCTTCGACGACGTCGACCCCGTTTTCGGCCAGCAACGTCATCAAGGCCCGCGCCCCGTCCGGCCCGGTGGAGTTCGGGTCCATCCATCCCCCGGGACGAGGTGCGGTCAGGTAGGCGCTGAGTACGGCGAATGCGACGATGACGGCCAACCCCAGCACGACCCAGCGCGCTCCGCGCCATCGTGTGCGCAGCGTCGGCTCCACGGCGGTGTCGGTCGTCATCGGATCTCGGCCCACCCGTCAGACGCGCCGGGGGTGACAGGGGTCGAGGCAGCCACCGGAGCCCGCGACCTCACGTGGTCGTCGAGGTCGGCGACCAGCCGGTAGGCCTTCTCGGTGCCCGGAATCTCGCCGTACGTGACGTCATTGAATGCCGTTGCCGCGGCAGCGAGTTCATTACTCAGATGCGGGAGCTGGCGGCCCGCGTCACGAGCAAGCTCGGTGGCGGTGCGGCCGGGGACCGGGTCGAGCACACCGGTCTCCTCCAACTGTCGGGCGACGGCCCGCAGCCGGTGCCGGATCGCCGCGGCCCAGTCCGCTGCCGTTGCGCACTGTTCGGCGGTCGCCCGATGCTGTGCTGCCGTCATATCGTGGTCGCCGAACAACGCCTCGGTGTGGCCGCGGCCCGTTCGCATGGCCCGGTGCCCGATCCGGATCGCCAGAACCACCCCGACGGCCACCAGGATCAGCAGGACGGTGATCGTCACCCAGCCGCCCGGTATCGATGAGCCCTCCGCAGCCAGCCGGTAGATCAGGTCGTCGACCCATTCACTGATCCGGTCGGTCAGGGAAGGCTTGGGATATATCGGTTTTGCGAGCTCGCGCTGCGCCGCCTCGTGCGCGGCATCGCTGTCGATGTCTATGGTCGGCACGTCAGTTCTGGCGGGTCAGCCACAGATGGTCGGTGGAGTCGGACGGGGCGGTGGGACCGTAGCCGGCGCCGGTCTGCAACACCAGGTCGAAGGCCTCTCTGCGGATGCGGCCGTCGGTGTACTGCAGCGCCACCACACCGGCGCTGAAGGGTGCGGTGATGATCTGGCCGATCGCGCCTCCGACCGACACCAGGACCAAGGCGAACAGCGCGGCCGTCGTGGTCGTGGCCGCCATCAGGATTATCTGCCCGCCGAGACTGAACGGGAACGCGACGGCGCCGGCGACGAGTTGCGCGACGATCACGGCGAGCAGGCGAATACCCAGCACCCGCCAGAAGTCCCGTTTGATCAAGGCGAACGACCGCTTGACCGCGTCGACGATGCCGAGTCGCTCGAGAACGATGATGACCGGAGTGAACGTAAGCATCGTCCCCAGGTACACCAACGCCGCGATCAAGGCCAGGACCAAGGGGATTCCGATGAGCACCGCGGCCGCGCCACCCGCCGCGGCCCCGATCCCGAAGATGATGCCGACCACGGCAGTGATCAACAGCATCGCGCCGAGGACCTCCAGAACGGAGAAGCCGATCAGCGCCCACAGCCGGCCTCGAAGCCGTTGCCACGCTTGCCCGATGGTGATCCCGGAGCCGAAGACGGCCCTGCCCACGACGACGGTGAGCAGACCGCTCAGCAGAATCGCGGCCAACCCGGTCGCGACCGATCCGGCGAGGCTCGACAGCATGGTGCTCACCAGTACGCCCGCCGACACCTCCTCCTCACCGCTGAGGGTGGGGATCAGTTGCCCGCCGACAGCGAGCGGGCCGACGGACAGGATCAGCGCGATCAGCTGGGTGGCGACCACCACGATGGTCGTCAACCCGAGCGTCGCTTTGGGATTCGCCCGGATATAAGCGACCGCACCGTTGAAGATGTCCGACAGGGTCAGTGGGCGAAGGGGGATGACACCCGGCTTGAGTGCGGGCGGCCCGTAACCCGGATGGCCATAGCCGGGGCCGTACCCCGGCGGCGGTCCGTACCCCGGCGGGCCGTAGCCCGGCGGGCCGTAGCCCGGCGGCGGCGCATAACCGGGCGGCGGATACCCCGGTGGTGGATAGCCCGGCGGCGGTGGGCCTGCAAAACCGGACCCGCCGGCGTCGGTGCTCATGGCCACCATCCTGTCGAGGACGGTGCGAATTGACAACGTCGTCGGGCGGTCGTGGCGGTCGAGCGCGGCGTAGTTTTGGCTCATGGGCGAACTCAAAGAACGGTTGCGAAGCGATCTGACGGCGGCGATGAAATCGCAGGACAAGCTGCGCACCGCGACGCTACGGATGCTGCTCGCAGCCATCACCACAGAAGAGGTCGCGGGCAAGGAGTCGCGCGAGCTGACCGACGCCGAGGTGCTCAAGGTGCTAGCCAGAGAGTCCAAGAAACGTGGCGAGTCCGCCCAGATCTACACACAGAACGGGCGCGGTGAACTCGCCGCCAACGAGCATGCCGAAGCGCAGGTCATCGACGAGTACCTGCCGACTCCGTTGACCGAAGCCGAACTGGCCGACGTCGCCGACACCGCGATCGCGCAGGTCGCCGAGGAGATCGGTGAGCGGCCCGGCACCAAGCAGATGGGGCTGGTGATGAAGGCCGCGACCGCCATCGCGGCCGGTAAGGCCGACGGTGCACGGCTCTCGGCGGCGGTGAAGGCCAGGCTGTAGCGAGCCGGGCACTCGTTTTCGCGGGGTGGGGCTCGGGTACCCCGCACCCATGACGCGGTTCGGATACACCCTGTTGACAGAGCAGAGCGGGCCAAAAGAACTTGTCCGCTACGCGGTTTCGGCCGAACAGGCGGGCTTCGACTTCGAGGTGTCCTCCGACCACTACTTCCCGTGGCTGTCCGCACAGGGCCATGCGCCGTACGCGTGGTCGGTGCTGGGCGCGGTCGCCTACGCCACCGAGCGTGTCGAGCTGTTCACCTACGTCACCTGCCCCACGATGCGCTACCACCCGGCAATCGTCGCGCAGAAGGCTGCGACACTTCAGATCCTCGCCGACGGCCGTTTCACGCTGGGTTTGGGCAGCGGTGAGAACCTCAACGAGCACGTCGTCGGCAAGCGCTGGCCGACGGTGGCGCGCCGCCAGGAGATGCTGCGCGAAGCGATCCAAATCATCCGCGAGCTGTTCACCGGAGATCTCGTCGACTGGAAGGGCGAGTACTTCGAGGTCGACTCCGCACGCCTGTGGGACCTCCCTGAGACGCCCGTCGCGATCGCCACCGCGGTTTCGGGTGAGCGGTCGGTCGAGACGTTCGCGCCGCTGTCGGATCACCTGATCGCCGTCGAACCGAACAAGGATCTCGTCGATGCGTGGCACGAGGCCAGGCGCGCCACCGGCCTGCCCGGTGACGTGCGCGTCGTCGGGCAGATCCCGGTCTGCTGGGACACCGACAAAGACGCCGCGGTGCGCCGGGCGCACGACCAGTTCAGGTGGTTCAGCGGTGGGTGGGCGGTCAACTCGGACCTTCCGACCACCGCCGGCTTCGACGGTGCAACGCAATACGTGCGCCCGGAGGACGTGGCCGAATCCATCCCCTGCGGACCCGATCTCGATGCGATCGTCGAGGCCGTCAGCAAGTACTGGGAAGCCGGCTTCACCGACATCGCGCTCGTGCAGATCGGCGACGAGGGTCAAGAGCAGTTCCTCAAGGAAGCCGCAGCGCCGCTGCTGGACAAGCTGCGTTCCGCAGCCAACTAGAAGGGACCGATATGCCGACCGGAAAAGGCATCTACGACGACGACGACGCCGACGAGCGCGACAAGCGCAAGGCGCAGCGCACGGGGCCGAAGGACGAGGGCGGCGACGGCGGCATGGCGACCCGCGAGAACGCCCCGGACGTCGCGGAGTCCGGCGGGGAGCCTACGGCCTGATCACTCGGCGTCGCGGCCCTGCCTGCTGCGCTTGTACGCCGAACGCCGGAAGTCGCCGAGCCAGCGCGGGGCCAACTCGACCTCGGGATCGCTGTGCAGGGCCGGGTCGAACGCGATGTCGTCACAGCTCGGGTCGACGTGGCGAAGGGTCAACCGGGCCAGCGGGCGGAACCCGCCCTTGACCGGAGCCTGGTCGATGTTGAACGTCAGCCCGGTAGCGTCGATCTGCTTTTCGACGGCGTCGAGCGAGAGGCCCGGTGCGTCGACCCGGGTGGCCAGGCGAGCACGCATCCACCACAAGGCGTCGTGATACCGAAGCGGCATCAGGCTGGAGAAGGTCGCGCCGGACCACGACAAGACGGGGGCCAGCCCGACCCGCGTCCCGGAGACCGTCGACGCCAACAACACGTCCCACGGGCCGCATGCCCGCAGATCCGGCGGCGGCGGAATACGGAATGCCAGACCGGCGACGTCCGGAGCGGCGCCGGGCAGGCCGACACCCTTGGAGACCCGTGCAATGACGTCGCAGGAGTTCATCGGAAGGCCTTCACCCTCGGGCGCGATGCGTTCGAGGACGCCCTCGGCCATCACCCCTGAGGGATGGAACAGCCGCCGGTCACGAAGGGCGGCGCCGAGGCGGATGGGAAGCGAGGCGATATCAGAGGCTTGCACGGTAGTCGAGTGCCCCGGCGAGGGCGCAGCAAAACGAGCGCCCACGTTTTAACAGCCCCGATACCGGGCATTAATTTCGCGCAGTGCTGCATTGCGCAGCAGAAGAACCTGTCGAAAGGCCGTCGTGACAACCGCATACACCGATGTCCGTGGCCCTTTGGTCGCGGATGAGGGCGTCTACGCGCCGCAGGAAGACTCACAGCTGCTCATCGAGGTCATGGACCAAATGACGCTCGCGCGCGGCCGGCACGTGGTCGACTTGTGCACCGGAAGTGGTGTCGTCGCGATCGGGGCCGCCGAACAGGGCGCCGCATCGGTGACCGCCTTCGACATCTGCCAGCGCGCGGTGCGCTGTGCGCGGGCAAACGCGACGGCGTCCGGAGTCGACGTCGATGTGCACCTCGGATCATGGGCGCGGGCAGTCGAATTCGGCCCCTTCGACCTGGTCGTCTGCAATCCGCCGTATGTACCGCACGATCCGAGCGCCGAATGCGAACCCCTCCCGGCCTACGTGGGACCCCCTCGGGCATGGGATGCCGGATGCGATGGCCGGCTCGTACTCGACCCGCTGTGCGCGACGGTGCCCGACCTTCTCGACCACGGGGGCAGCCTGCTCCTCGTGCAGTCGGAGTTCGCCGATCCGCGACAGACGCTCGGTGCACTTGCTTGCGCCGGTCTCGACGCGGAAATTGTTGCACGGCAGTGGATCCCATTTGGACCGGTGCTGTCGTCGCGGGCATTGTGGCTCGAGGAGTGCGGCCGCCTCGAACCGGGTCGCCGCGAAGAGGAACTGCTGGTGATCCGGGCGGACAAGCCATGAGCGATGCCGAACCGCGCACCGTGCGGGTGGTACCGAACGGTCCGCTGATGGTGCAGGGGCCGGTGCGCATCGAGATGCCCAACGGCCAGGTCGTGGAATCGGACCGGTTCATGGTCGCGGTGTGCACTTGCCGGCGCAGCAAGGACTATCCGCTGTGCGACACCAGTCACCGGCGTCGCAAGCGTGCCGACGTGTCCACAAAGGGCGACGTGCCCGCCGATGACAAAGTCGCGTCAGCTCAGCGGCCGGCGTAGCGACGAGCGGTTCTCGGTCCAGCAGTTCATCAGGTGCGTGGCCAGGCGTCCCTCGACCACGTCCAGCGCCCGCATGCCGAACACGACATCGCGGTCCAGTTGCGGCTCCTTAGCGACGAGATCGCCGACGACATCGGTGCGGACCACCTGCTCGTGGACGGCATCGGCCACCACGTGCTCGTGGTAGAACGCCACGCAGGCGTCGGGGGCGCCCATGCGGCGCAACGCTTCCACCAGGCGTCGCGAGCCGGGCGACGACGTGATCTCCGTCGAAGCGAAATGCCCGATCGACGCGCCGCGCAGTTCGCGGTGCAATCCGAACAACGACATCAGGTTCACCGACGCCAACGCGTCGGCGGAGACGTGGTCGAGGTAGCCGAGGTAGGACGAGTCGAGACCCGCCGCATCCATCAATTGCGCGTACAGGTGCTGGTGCACGTGTTCGCCACGGCCACCGCCGAACTCGTCGAACTCGACCGCGACGAACGCCGCTTTCGAGTGTCCGGCCAGGCGAGGGATGGTCCAGGCGTGCGGGTCGCCCTCTTTGAGGTGGTACACCGAGCGGTGCACGAAGTATTCGAGCATCTGCTCCCAGGTGCCCTTGTCGCGCAGGAAGTATGACGGGCCCTCGCCGTCGACCGGTTCGATCGACAGCTTGTCCATCTCGGCTTCCGCGGTCTCGCCCTCGCCGATCTCGCCGACGTCCTGGCGCACCGCGTCCAGGAACGCCTCCTCGAACCGGCCGCGCAGGTGCAGCAGCGCGGGGTTCCACTCCCAGCGCGGGCTCACGCCGACGAAGCCGCGGTAGTGCAGCTCGTAGCAGATGTACAGAGCGAGTTGGAGGTCGAGGCCGTACGGATCGGCGTCGAACATCGGCACGTCGATCGGACGCAGCGGCAACGACGGACGGCCGCGCTGCAGGAGATCGATGACGGCTGCAGACAGCGGTCCGGCGGCCTTCGGAAGGGCAGGTTCGACTCGCGTCGACGGTAAAGTCACGTCCTTCTCAATACCCTCATCCGCACCGGTCAAACGCATGTTCGGTATGAGTCGTTCGGCTCACAGCGAATCTAGAGCCGGCACTTTCGCAGTCGGGGTGGCGGGATTCGAACCCACGACCTCTTCGTCCCGAACGAAGCGCGCTACCAAGCTGCGCCACACCCCGCGTGAAGCCACGACAGCGTATCGCACCAGCGGGTCGCTGAGCCAAACGCCTAAAGGGTGCGGCCTTCCCCGTTCGCGAGAGCTACACCAGGGCTGCGATCCGCCACCGGATCGCGACCCTGGTGTACGCCTCGCGACGGCATAAGTGCTCGGCGGAAGCCGTGATTTGCGACACGCCACGGGAAGCAACGACTTGTCGGCGGCGTTGTCCATCATGAAAGCAATCGACGAAGCGAGGACAAGATGACTGGCTTAGGCGCATCCATCTACCTGGGTTTCTTCGTTCTCGCCGCGGTGTGGCTGTTCCTCACCTCCGACGGCCCGCTGATCGGCGGTGACGACGATCAGGGCCAGCGCCCCGAGCGTTCGAACTCGGCCAACACCGACGCGAACTCCGAGGGGTCCAACCCCTGGCTGGTCAGCCACTCGTCGCAAAAGTAGGTCTCCGCGTAGCGGTCACCGCTGTCGGCGAGCAGTGTCACCACTGATCCGCTGCGACCCTCATTCCTCATCTCGGCCAGCAGGCCGAACGCCCCCCAGAGGTTCGTCCCCGTCGACGGTCCCACCCGTCGGCCCAGTACCGTGCTGGCGTGCCGGGCCGCGGCAACCGACGCGGCGTCCGGTACGACGACCATTCGGTCGACCACGCCAGGCAGAAACGACGGCTCCACCCGCGGTCGGCCGATTCCCTCGATGCGCGACGACATACCGGTGACGACGTCACCGCGGCCCTGCGCGTAGGACGGGAAGAAGGCCGAGTTCTCCGGGTCGACCACGCAGAGCCGAGTGGCGTAGCGGCGGTAGCGGATATAGCGGCCGATGGTGGCGCTCGTCCCGCCGGTGCCCGCGCCTACCACGATCCAGTCGGGCACGGGGTGCGCTTCGTCACGCATCTGCTCGAAGATCGACTCGGCGATGTTGTTGTTGCCGCGCCAGTCGGTGGCCCGCTCGGCGTTGGTGAACTGATCGATATAGTGCCCGCCGGTGGCTTCGGCGAGCCGTTCGGCCTCGGCATACACCTGACTGGACTCGGCGACGAAATGGCAACGGCCGCCCTGAGATTCGATCAATGCGATCTTGCTGGTGCTCGTCGAAGACGGCATCACGGCGATGAACGGCAGGCCGAGCAGCGCCGCGAAGTACGCCTCGGACACCGCGGTCGACCCCGACGACGCCTCGATGATCGTGGTGTTCTCGTCGATCCACCCGTTGCACAGCGCGTAAAGGAACAGCGACCGCGCCAGCCGGTGCTTGAGGCTGCCGGTGATGTGGGTCGTCTCGTCCTTCAGATACAGCTGCAGATCGCAGCCGTCACACCAGGCCGACGGCAACGGATAGCGCAACAGGTGGGTGTCTGCGCTACGGCGCGCGTCGGCCTCGATCAACCGGACGGCGTCGTCGACCCACGCGCGTGGGCTACTCCGGCTTGCGGTGAGGGCCTTGTCAGTCACCGCACCGCGACGCTCGGATGGGACGTGCCCGCCCGAACGTCTGCGTCCTGACCGCCGATCGGGGCAGCGACCAGTGTCAGCAGCGTGGCCTCGGGACGGCAGCAGAACCGCAGGGGGGCGTACGGCGAGGTGCCGATGCCCGCCGAGACGTGCAGTAGGGTGTGCGCACCCCAGCGCGACGGGCCCTTGGCCCGCGACCGGTCCAGACCGCAGTTGGTGACGAGGGCGCCGTAGAACGGCAGGCACAACTGGCCGCCGTGAGTGTGGCCCGCCATCACCAGCTGATAGCCGTCGGCCGCGAACCGGTCGAGGACCCGTGGCTCAGGCGAATGGGTCAGCCCCAGGGTGAGGTTCGCGGCGGGACTGGCCGGACCGGCGACGGTCTCGTAGCGGTCCCGAGACAGATGTGGGTCGTCGACGCCTGCGGCCGCGATCAGCTGGCCGCGCACCTCCAACTCGCGGCGGGTGTGGGTCAGGTCCAGCCAGCCACGCTCGGTGAACGCCGCCCGCAGGTCCTGCCACGGCAGCGGTTCGCCGTGGACGCGATGGCCGGGCCGGGTGATGTAGTTGAGCGGGTTCTTCGGCGTCGGCCCGAAATAGTCGTTGCTGCCGAACACGAACAGCCCCGGGATCGACAGCAACTCCGACAGTGACTGCACTACAGCGGGCACGGCCTTGGGGTGGGCGAGGTTGTCGCCGGTGTTGATCACGAGATCGGGTTCCAAGGCGACCAGCTCGCGCAGCCAGGCCTGCTTGCGCCGCTGTCCGGGACGCATGTGAATGTCGCTGATGTGCAGCACCTTCAACGGTGAGGACCCGGGTGCCAGTACCGGCATCGTCACTTCTCGCACCACGAAGGCGTTGCGCTCGATCATCGCTGCGTAGCCGATGCCGGCGACCAGCGCGCCTGCGGACGCCGCGGCGGAGTTCTTCAGGATCGTCGTCGAATGGGCGGACATGCTGCAGAGCCTACTGCCAGTGGCCCCGACGAAGCGCTCTCGACCGCTCGGGCGTGGGCAACTGCACACCCATCACGGTGGAGGCGGTGGCGCAGGCGGAGGGGGCCCGAGCACCGGCACGGTGATCGGTGGCAGCCCGGGAATCTCGACCACCGTCTGGCCGACCGGCGCTGGCAGGCCGGGTATCGCGCCGGGCGGAGGCGGTGGCGGGGCCGGCGGAATGCCGTTGGAGACCTGGATCGTGATGATCGACCCCGGAACCGTCTGACCGCCCGGGGTCGTGCCGACCACGGAGCCCCGTGGCGCATTGCTGTTCACCGAGGACGCTTGGTCGGCGACCTGGAAGCCGGAGTCACGCAACCGCTGTCGGGCCGCGCTCTCGGTCAGGCCCGAAACGCTGGGCACCCGCGAGCCGGGTCCGCCCTCGACGTAGCGCGGATCGGTCGGGGGCAGCCGTACCTCGCCGAAGTTGTTGGCGATCGGTTTCATCGCGGCGAACCACGTCCTGGCCGGTTCGTTACCGCCGTACAGGTTGCCGTACCCGCACTTGCGCAGCGGGAACGAGCACAGTTCACCGGGTGCGGTGGAGTCGTCGTAGATGTAGTTCCCGGCAGCGAGGGTGTTGGTGAAGCCGAGGAAGGCCGACGAGCGGTGGGCCTCGGTGGTGCCGGTCTTACCCGACATCGGCAGGTCCCAGCCGACCGAACCGGCCGCTCCCGCGGCGGTGCCCGCCCCCTCGTCGTCCTTGCTCATGGCGTTGGCCAGCGTGTTCGCCAGGCCCTCGGGCACCGCCTGCTCGCAGGTCTCTGTGGTGACCGAGACTTCCTCGCCGTGCCGGTCGATGACCTGGGCGATCGGATTCGGCGGGCACCACACGCCGCCGGAGGCCAACGTCGCTCCGACGTTGGAGAACTCGAGCGCGTTGATCTCGATCGGTCCCAGCACGAACGAGCCGAGGTTCTGCCGCTTGATGAAGTCGGCCAGGCTCTCGTTGCTGTCGGGGTCGTAGTCGCGCGCGGTGCCCGGCAGCGCGTAGGAGCGCAGTCCCAGCCGGACCGCCATGTCGACGCTGCGCTGCACGCCGACCTGCGAGATCAATTTCGCGAAAGCCGTGTTGGGTGAGGTGGCCAACGCGTCGGTGATGTTCATGGTGCCGCGGTAACCGCCCGCGTTCTTCACACACCACGTCGCGGCCGGGCAACCCGGGGTGTCGCTGCTGCCCAGGCCCTTGGCCTGGAACTGCGCGGGCACGTCGAGCTGGGCGTTGATGCCCATCCCCATCTCCAAGGCCGCCGCGGTGGTGAACAGCTTGAACGTCGACCCGGCACCGTCACCTACCAAGGAGAATGGTTGCGGCTGCATGGTCTCACCGGCATCGAGGTTGAGCCCGTAGGTGCGGCTGCTGGCCATCGCCAGCACCGGATGCGATTCCTTGCCGGGCTTGATCACGCTCATCACGCTGGCCACACCGTCGAGGTCAGGGGCGGCGAACTGGTTCACCGCCGCCTTCACCGGACCCTGGACGTCGGGGTCGAGGGTGGTCCTGATCAGGTATCCGCCCCTGGCGACCTGTTCTTTGCTGACACCCGCGCGCGCCAGATATTCGAGCACGTAGTCACAGAAGAACGCGCGGTCGCCGGCGGCGATGCAGCCGCGCGGCAGTTCCTTGGGCTGCGGGAGGACGCCCAGCGGCTCCTCCTTGGCGGCCCGCAGCGCGGCGGCTTCCTCGGGGATGTTCTGAATCATGGTGTCCAGCACCAGGTTTCGCCGCGCCAGCGCACCCTCGGGGTTTGTGTAGGGGTTCAGCGCGCTGGTCGACTGCACCATGCCCGCCAGCAGCGCGGCCTGCTGCCAGTTCAACTCGGAGGCGTTGATCCCGAAGTACGTCTGTGCGGCGTCCTGCACACCGAAGGCGCCGTTGCCGAACGACACCAGGTTCAGATAGCGGGTCAGAATCTCGGACTTGGTGAACGTCTTGTCCAACGTCAGGGCCATCCGGATCTCACGCAGCTTGCGGGCCGGGGTGGTCTCGATGGCGGCGCGCTTTTCGGCGTCGGTCTGGGCGATCACCAGCAGTTGGTAGTTCTTGACGTACTGCTGCTCGATCGTCGAACCGCCGCGGGTGTCCAGGTTGCCGGACAGGTACCCCGACAGGCCGGTCAGCGTGCCCTGCCAGTCGACGCCGTTGTGTTCGGCGAACCGCTTGTCCTCGATCGAGACGATCGCCAGTTTCATCGTGTTGGCGATCTGATCGCTGGGCACCTCGAAGCGGCGCTGGTTGTAGAGCCAGGCGATGACGTTGCCCTTGGCGTCGACCATCGTCGAGACCTGCGGGACCTCACCTTCGACGAGTTGCGCCGAGCCGTTGGCCACCACGTCGGAGGCGCGGTTGGAGACCAGGCCGAACCCACCGACCACCGGAAACAGCAACGCCGCGGTGATCACGCTGGCCAACAGAACGCACCAGGCGAGCTTGATCACCGTCACCGCCCGCGGAGGCGGGGTCGGCGGTGGACTGTCCGGCATGACCTACAGACTAACGACGTCGCAAAACGCGGGCTCGCCACGGGCGATCCCAGAACTGTGAAAACGCGACGACCGGCGCGGACGTCAATTCTGCCGACTGACGGCACGGTCGTCCCAAAAAAGTGGAGGCGTACGTATTGCGCAAGACGGCTTTGACCATCTAATTTGGTCGGACAGTGCGATACAGGTCACACTGACCCCTCGCAATGTGACGTAGATCGCATGAGCGCTCTACTACCAGGGATCGCGCCGTACCGGTGTTGACCGGGGGGCGGTTGGAACGGAGGGAACTCTGGTGTCAGCTACGAGGCCCGCGGCGCGCAGGACCGCGATGACATCGTCGGCTCACAGTGTCGTCCACGGTGCCGAGGCCGAAGCCCGCATCGCCTGGGTGTCGCAAGCCCGATGCCGCCAGACCGATCCTGATGAGCTGTTCGTCCGGGGGGCCGCACAGCGCAAAGCCGCAGTGATCTGCCGGCACTGTCCGGTGATCCTCGAGTGCGGCGCCGACGCGCTCGACAATCGGGTGGAGTTCGGGGTCTGGGGCGGAATGACCGAGCGGCAGCGCCGCGCTCTGCTCAAGCAGCACCCCGAGGTCGTCTCCTGGGCGGAGTTCTTCAACGCGCAGCGCAAGCATCGCAACGCGGTCTAGGCCGCGCCGGCGGCTTTCTCGCTACGCGGCGGTCTCGCCGGTGATCTGATCGGCGATCGCCCGCAGCGCTTCCAGGTCCGAGACGTCGAACGGCAGCGAGGGCACGCCCACGATCGACACGTGCGGGTTGGCCCCGGTGAAGCGCGACAGCAGCCGGATCTCACGCTTGGCGGTCATGGCCCGGTCGGCGTGGATTCTAAGCACCGCTGCCGTCACCGACTCCGGATCGCTCTTCTCGATCGTCTCGGCGGCTTCCTCGGCCTTCTCGGCGTGCAGATCGCACAGCATCGGGTGGGTGCGGTTGAGGATCAGACCGGCCAGCGGCATGTGCTCCTCGGAGAGTCGGTCGACGAAGAACGACGCCTCGCGAAGGGCGTCCGGTTCGGCCGCCGAGACCACCACGAACTGCGTCCCGCGCCGCTTGAGCAGCTCATAGGTGCGGTCGGCCTTCTCACGGAAGCCGCCGAACGTCGAGTCCAGCGACTGCACGAAAGCCGCTGCGTCCGAGAGCATTTGCGATCCCAGAACCGTGGACAGCGCCTTCATCGCCAGACCC
The DNA here is from genome assembly GCF_001499925.1 of Mycobacterium lehmannii. Classification (NCBI taxonomy): domain Bacteria; kingdom Bacillati; phylum Actinomycetota; class Actinomycetes; order Mycobacteriales; family Mycobacteriaceae; genus Mycobacterium; species Mycobacterium lehmannii. The sequence continues at coordinate 223,128 of NZ_LQIR01000045.1, read as the reverse complement.
ATCGCCCCCGTGACCAACCGGCCGATACCCCGCCCGGGCCCCAGCAGCAGCTTCCACAGCCTGCTGTCCATGAAGCCGCCCAACCGCTTTGGCGCGTCGAGAAAGTCCAACGCGTTGCGTGACGGTGGGGTGTCGACGACGACCAGGTCCCACCGGTCCTCGGCCAGGAGTTGACCGAGCTTCTCCATGGCCATGTACTCCTGAGTGCCCGCCAGCGAGGTGGCCACCGTCTGATAGAACTGGTTGTCCAGAATCTCTTGTGCACGTTGGGTTCCCGAGTACTGGATGACCATCTCGTCGAACGTTCGGCGCATGTCGAGCATCATCGCGTGCAGTTCGCCCGACACCTCGGGGGCCAGCGGAACCCGCTGCGGAGTGTTGCCGAGCGTCTTGATGCCCAGCGCCTGGGCGAGCCGCTTGGCCGGGTCGATGGTCAGCACGACGACGGTCCTGCCGTACTCCGCCGCGCGCAGCGCCATCGCCGCAGCCGTGGTGGTCTTGCCGACGCCTCCTGCGCCGCAGCACACCACGACGCGGTTCGACGTGTCCCTGAGAATCGAGCCCAAGTCGAGGGCCGGTGGAGTCGTACTCATCAATTCCGACCCTTCTTCGCGCGAGCGCCCATCAGCGCACCCCTTGGCGTTCGAGTTCTTCGGCGAGTTCGTACAGGCTGCCCAGATCGACACCGTCGACGATCTGCGGCAGCTGCAGGCGCGCCACGTCCAGCGCGTCGAGTTGCTCCGCGCTTTCGGCGCGCGCCTGGATACGGGTCGCATGCTGGATCGCCTCGGTCAGCAGCCCGGCGAAATCGGAGTCCGACAACGAGATTCCGGCCTCGGCGAGGTCGGCGCGCACGGTGTCGGCGTCGATGTCGCCTTCGGCCGCCTTGGTCAACGCATCGGCGGGCAGGTACGCGGGGATGTCACGGTTGACGATCACGCTGCCGATGGGCAGCCCGAGTTCCTTGAGCTCGTCGATCGCCTCCAGCGTCTCCTGGATGGGCAGCGCCTCCAGCAGCGTGACCAGATGGACCGCGGTCATGTCGGAGTGCAGCACCTTGACCACACTTTCGGCCTGCCCGTGCACCGGGCCGCCCTTGGCCAGATCCGACACCGCCTTGGTGACGTCGAGGAACCGCGCGATGCGACCCGTCGGCGGGGAGTCGACCACGACCGCGTCGTAGACGGGCTGTTTGCCCTTCTCGGCGCGGGTCACGATCTCACGGATCTTGCCGGTCAGCAGCACGTCGCGCAGACCCGGCGCGATCGTGGTCGCGAATTCGACGGCCCCGATCCGGCGCATCGCACGCCCGGCCAGACCCAGGTTGTAGAACATGTCGAGGTACTCCAGGAACGCGGCCTCGGTGTCGATGGCCAGCGCGTTGACCTGACCGCCGCCCTCGGCGGTCGCGATCTTGACCTCCTGGTAGGGCAGCGGCGGCACGTCGAACAACTGCGCAATACCTTGGCGCCCTTCGACTTCCACCAACAGCACCTTGCGGCCGCCGGCCGCCAGCGCCAACGCCAGCGATGCGGCGATCGTGGATTTGCCGGTGCCACCCTTGCCGGTGACGAAGTGCAGTCGAGCCTTGCTCAGCCGAGAGGGCCAGCCGACGGATCTACCGCCATTGGTAGTGGAAGCCACCCGTGCATGCTAGCCAACGCGGTTGCGTGCTCCGCAGGTCCGCGGCCACATAGCGGTCACCGATAAGCTCGGGCGCATGACCGAATCGACCCGTTGGGAATACGCCACCGTCCCGCTGCTGACCCACGCCACCAAGCAGATCCTCGATCAGTGGGGCGAGGACGGTTGGGAGTTGGTGTCTGTGCTGCCGGGCCCCACGGGCGAACAGCACGTCGCCTACCTCAAGCGTCCCAAGTGACACCGTCCGCGCGGCTGGCGGAGCTGGGCATCGAGCTGCCTCCTTTGGTCGCGCCGTTGGCGGCCTACGTGCCCGCAGTGCGCACCGGCAACCTCGTCTACACCGCGGGCCAGCTGCCGATTCGCGACGGTGAATTGGTGCTCACGGGCAAGGTCGGCGCAGGGGTCACCCCCGAGCAGGCCCACGAGCTGGCCTGGGTGAGCGCGCTCAACGCGCTGGCCGCGGTGCACTCGCTGGTCGGCATCGACGCGGTGACCCGCGTGGTCAAGGTGGTCGGGTTCGTCGCCTCCGCGCCGGGATTCCACGGTCAGCCGGGTGTGATCAACGGCGCGTCGGAGCTCTTCGGGGAGGTGTTCGGGGAGGCAGGCGCGCATGCCCGCTCCGCGGTCGGGGTGTCCGAGCTGCCGAGGGACGCTCCTGTCGAGGTCGAAGTGATCGTGGAGGTCGGGTGACGCCGGAGCATCCGGCGTACGGACGGCTGCGTCGGGTCACCGACACCGCCTCGGTGCTGCTGTGCGACAACCCCGGCTTGTTGACGCTGGACGGCACCAACACCTGGGTGTTGCGCGGCCCCGGCAGCGACGAGATGGTCGTCGTCGACCCCGGACCTGACGACGACGAGCACATCGGGCGGATCGCGGAGCTGGGAACGATTCCGTTGGTGCTGATCAGCCACAAACACGAGGATCACACCGGGGCCATCGACAAGATCGTCGACCGCACGGGCGCGGTGGTGCGTTCCGTGGGCAGCGGATTCCTGCGAGGCCTCGGCGGCCCGCTCACCGATGGCGAGGTCATCGAAGCCGCGGGGCTGCGCATCACCGTGATGGCCACCCCGGGCCACACCGCCGACTCGGTGTCGTTCCTGCTCGACGATGCGGTCCTGACGGCCGACACCGTGCTGGGCCGCGGGACGACCGTCATCGACAAGGAGGACGGCAGCCTCGCCGACTACCTGGAGTCACTGCAGCGGCTGCGGGGCCTCGGACCGCGCACCGTGTTGCCCGGGCACGGGCCCGATCTGGAGAGCCTCGAAGCCGTGACCGACATGTACCTGGCGCACCGCGAGGAGCGGCTCGACCAGGTGCGCGCGGCGTTGCGGGTGCTCGGCGACGACGCCACCGTGCGTCAGGTCGTCGAGCACGTCTACACCGACGTCGACGAGAAGCTATGGGACGTAGCGGAATGGAGCGTCCAAGCGCAGCTCGACTATCTGCGCACCTGAGTGATTTGTGCACATTCTGGAGCGCTCACCGCTCCTCGATGTGCACAAATCGCTACCGGGCTCGGCGCGCGAGCCGTTCCGAGTCGGAGATCAGAACGCTCTTGCCTTCCAAGCGAATCCAGCCGCGATGGGCGAAATCGGCGAGCGCCTTGTTGACGGTCTCCCGCGATGCGCCGACGAGCTGGGCGATCTCCTCCTGAGTGAGGTCATGGGTCACCCGCAGCGCGCCGCCCTCCTGGGTGCCGAACCGCTGCGCCAGCTGAAGCAGCTGCTTGGCCACCCGGCCGGGAACGTCGGTGAAGATCAAATCGGCGAGGTTGTTGTTGGTGCGGCGCAACCGGCGGGCGAGCACCCGCAGCAACTGCTCGGCGATCTCGGGGCGGTCGGCGATCCACGCGCGCAGCGCGTCGCGGTCCATCGACACCGCGCGAACCTCGGTGATGGTGGTCGCGCTCGACGTCCGCGGGCCCGGGTCGAAGATCGAGAGTTCACCGAACATGTCCGAAGGGCCCATGATCGTGAGCAGGTTCTCGCGGCCGTCCGGCGAGCGGCGTCCGATCTTGACCTTGCCGGAAATGATGATGTAGAGCCGATCGCCGGGCTCACCCTCGGCGAACACGGTGTGTCCACGGGGGAAGTCGACTGGCTGCAATTGCTTGGTCAGCGCGGTGACGGCGCTGGGTTCGACCCCCTGGAAGATTCCGGCCCGCGCCAGGATCTCGTCCACGTTGCCCCTCTTAAGCTGTTAGGTGAAGCCGACCTCTATCGGTAAGCGAGATAAGTCTAGAGGTACCCGATTTCGTGACCAGCCCACGCTACACACGATCGGCATGTCGGGTCTGCTGAAATTCCGGATTCATCGCGTGCTGGGGATTTGGCCGTACCGGCAGATCCGCGTCCCGGAAATGCGCCGCTGACCCGCTGGTGAACGCGTGCGCGACGTGCTGGCGATGGCGCAGACCGTCCAGTGCGCGGCTCATTCCGTCCCGCGCCAGCGTGTCGACGTCCAACGGCTCGGCCTGCTCGAAGAAGTGCGCCACATCGGTGGCTGAGACCGTGTCTCGGTGCAGGCCGGCCTCCAGGCGTTGCAGCCCGAGCGTCGCAGCCATCAGCAACCCCGGAATCAGGCCAACGAGCAACCACGACACAAGGCAGAAGTAAACACGGCGAAAGTCTCAGCGGGATCACGAAACGTCACCGGTCCGCAGCAGTTCGGCAGCGCGGTTCGCGGTGGCTTTGCGGTGGCTTTGTCCGGGCGTCTCAGTACCCTGGCATGCGTGACCGTAAGTGAGGCGTCGGCAAAGAACGCGGGTAGGCCCAAGCGCGCCCGGAAACGGGACGGCGAGACGCGGATTGGGCTCGTCCGTCGTGCACGGCGAATGAATCGCACGCTGGCGCAGGCATTTCCGCACGTGTACTGCGAGCTGGACTTCACCGACCCGCTCGAGCTCACCGTCGCGACGATCCTGTCGGCCCAAAGCACCGACAAGCGGGTCAACCTCACGACGCCGGCGCTGTTCAAGAAATATCGCACCGCCCTGGACTACGCGCAGGCCGACCGCACCGAACTTGAAGAGCTCATCCGGCCCACCGGGTTCTATCGCAACAAGGCCAACTCGCTCATCCGGCTCGGCCAGGAACTCGTCGAGCGGTTCGACGGGGAGGTACCGGCCACCATGGAGGAGCTGGTCAGCCTGCCGGGGGTCGGCCGCAAGACCGCCAACGTCATCCTCGGCAACGCGTTCGGCGTCCCCGGCATCACGGTCGACACCCATTTCGGCAGGCTCGTGCGCCGCTGGGGGTGGACCACCGAAGAGGATCCGGTCAAGGTCGAGCATGCGGTCGGTGCGCTCATCGAGCGCAGCGAGTGGACCGACCTGAGCCATCGGGTGATCTTTCACGGCCGCCGCGTCTGCCACGCGCGCAAGCCGGCGTGTGGGGTCTGCGTGCTGGCCAACGACTGCCCCTCCTTCGGCATCGGGCCGACCGATCCCCTGATTGCCGCGCCGCTGGTCAAGGGACCCGAAACCGAGCATCTGCTGGCTATGGCCGGTCTGTAACCGACGCACCCCCGAACCACTGTGAGTACCTCGACCCGTTGGACCGTCGTGGTGCTCGTGGTCCTCATGGCTCTCGGGTGGGCGCTGTGGTCGCAGTTGGACCGCGACACCGACTCCACGGGGGCGCCGTCGCAGCACAGCGCGCGCGACCGCCGTGCCGCCGACACCGCCGAGGCGCTGGCCGGCCCGCGGGCCGAGGCCGACCTGCCGCCGTGCCCCGCGCCGGGAGCCGGAGCCGGATCCGAGGCACTGCGCGGAATCACGCTGGAGTGCGCGGGCGACGGGGCGATGGTCGACGTAGCCAAGGCGCTGGCCGGACGCGTCGTCGTGCTCAACCTGTGGGCGTACTGGTGCGCGCCGTGCGCGGCCGAACTCCCCGCGATGGCCGAATATCAGCAGCGCATGGGGTCGGCCGTGACCGTGCTGACCGTGCACCAGGACGAGAACGAGACGGCGGCGCTGCTGCGGCTGGCCGAACTCGGCGTGCGTCTGCCCACCTTGCAGGACGGCAGGCGGCTGATCGCCGCCGCGCTACGGGTGCCCAACGTCATGCCCGCAACCGTGGTGTTGCGCGCGGACGGTAGCGTTGGCGAGGTCCTGCCGCGCTCTTTCACCAGCGCCGATGAGATCGCCGCAGCGGTGGGGCCGCAGGTCGGCGCGAGGACGGGAGAGCCGGGGTGAGCTGGGTCAGCGAGGGCAGCGGTCTGATGCCCGATGCCGCCCCGGCCTGGCTCAAACCGTTGCTGGACAACGCAGGCGACATCAAGCGGGCCTACCGCAGGCGGGTGCCGCCCGAGCTGCTCGCGATGGTCACCAGCGAAGGAAAACCGGCGCAGGCCGACGCGCGGGAGGCGGCGGTGCTGGTGTTGTTCTCCGGGCCCGCCGACTCCCCGACCGGCGCCGCGCCCGACGAGGCCGACCTTCTGGTCACGGTGCGCGCGGGCACCCTGCGCCACCACGCAGGTCAGGCCGCGTTTCCCGGAGGCGCCGTCGAATCCGGCGACCACAGCCCGGTGCAGACGGCGCTGCGCGAGGCCAACGAGGAGACCGGGATCGACGGGCAGCGGTTACATCCGCTCACCACGATGGAGCGATTGTTCATCCCCCCGTCGGGGTTCCACGTCGTACCGGTGCTGGCCTACTCGCCGGACCCGGGCCCCGTGGGTGTCGTCGACGAGGCCGAGACCGCGCATGTCGCCCGGGTTCCGGTGCGCGCGTTCATCAACCCTGAGAACCGAATCATGGTGTACCGCAAGGCCAACACGCGACGCTACGCGGGTCCGGCGTTCCTGCTCAACGAGATGCTGGTGTGGGGTTTCACCGGTCAGGTGATCTCGGCGATGCTCGACGTCGCCGGATGGGCAAAGCCGTGGAATACCGACGACGTGCGCGAACTGGAGGACGCAATGGCGCTCGTCGGCCGCGGTGCCGGTTACGGTGATGCACAACCATGACATCGTCGCAGTGGGTGGACCTCATTGTCCTCGGCATCGCCTTCGTGGCGGGCATTTCGGGCTGGCGCTCAGGCGCACTGGGCTCGATGCTGTCGTTCCTCGGGGTGGTCCTCGGCGCTGTGGCCGGGGTGCTGCTGGCGCCCCATCTGGTCGCCAACATCGACGGGCCGCGCACGAAGCTGTTCGTGACGCTGTTCTTGATCCTGGCGTTGGTCGTCGTGGGCGAGATCGCCGGCGTGGTGCTCGGCCGGGCGGTGCGCAGCGCCATCCGCAACCGCTCGCTGCGGACGGTCGACTCGCTGATCGGGGTGGCAATACAAACCTTGGCGGTCCTGGTGGCCGCGTGGATGCTGACGTACCCGCTGCAGTCGTCGGATCAGCCGAACCTCGCCGCGGCCGTGCGTGGCTCGCAGGTGCTCAAGGAAGTCAACGACCTGGCGCCTGCGTGGCTGCGCGAGGTGCCCAAGCGGCTCTCGGCGTTGCTGGACACCTCCGGCCTGCCCGACGTGCTGCAACCGTTCGGGCGCACCCCGATCGTCGCCGTCGACGCGCCCGACGCCGCTCTGGCCGCCGACCCGGTCGTGGCGTCGGCGCGGCCCAGCGTCGTCAAGATCCGCGGGGTCGCCCCTGGCTGCCAGAAGGTCCTCGAAGGAACCGGTTTCGTCGCCGCCAGCAACCGCGTGATCTCCAACGCGCACGTCGTCGCCGGATCGGAGAGCGTCACCGTCGAGGCCGACGGGCAGACCTACGACGCGTTCGTCGTGTCCTACGACCCGCAGGCCGACATCTCGATCCTCGACGTGCCGGACCTGCCTTCGGCGCCTCTGTCGTTCGCCGACACCCCCGCCACCACCGGTACCGACGCCGTGGTGATGGGCTATCCCGGCGGCGGAAACTTCGTCGCCACGCCGGCGCGCGTCCGCGAGATCATCGAGCTGAGTGGCCCCGACATCTATCGCACCACCACTGTCGAGCGCGAGGTCTACACCATTAGAGGCACTGTGCGCCAGGGTAATTCGGGTGGGCCGATGATCGATCGAGAGGGCCGGGTGCTGGGCGTGGTGTTCGGTGCCGCGGTCGACGACGCCGACACCGGTTTCGTGCTCACCGCCAACGAGGTGTCGCAGCAACTGGCCAAGCTCGGCAACACCGATCGGGTGCCCACCGGCGCCTGCGTCGCCTAGCCGTAGACCTGGCCCACGAAGCGGGACAACTGGTCGTTCACCGTGTCCGGTGCCTCCTCGTGGCCGAAATGTGCTGCGCCATCGATGGATACGTACCTACCGTGCGGTGCGTAACGCTGCGTCCGGTACACGGGATCGGCGAGTACATACGGGTCGGCAACACCGCGCATATGCAGCACCGGAACGTTGATCGGTCGCTTCATCTCGCGTATGAAGCGCCTGCCCTCCCCGCGTAGCTGGCTGCGCACCGCCCACCGCTGATACTCGAGGGCCGAGTGCGCGGCGCCGGGGATCTGAATGGCGCGGCGCATGTGCGCGATGGTCTCGGAGAAGTCTTCGGTGGTAAGCCATTTGTCGCCGGCGCGGCTGCGCACCAGGCGTTCGAGTTCGGCACCGTCGTTGCGGGTCAATGCCCGCTCGGGCCACATCGGCACCTGGTAGCGCAGCATCCACGGCAGCAGCGCGCGGCCCTGGTCGCGACGGCGCAGCGCAGAAGCGCGCAACGCCGCCGGATGCGGTGAGCTGACCACGGCGATAGCGCGGACGGCGCGCGGATGCAGCACGGCGGTTGCCCAGCACACCAGGCCGCCGTCGGCATGCCCGACCAGCGTCGCGCTCTTGTGGCCCAGAGCCCGCACCAGGCCCGCGGTGTCACCGGCCAGCGTCCAGCCGTCGTAGCCTCGCGGGGGTTTGTCGCTGGCACCGTAACCGCGCAGGTCGACGGCGACCACGCGGGCACCGGACAAGCCGCGTAGTTGGTGGCGCCAGGACCACCAGAACGAGCCGAATCCGTGCAGCAGGATCACCAGCGGCCGCTCGGCGCCCCCAGCCGCGTCACCCTCCGCTTCGACCACGTGGAAGCGAATTCCGTTGGCGTGCACCTTCAGATGCCGCCACGGTCCGTCGATGCGGACGACCGACGGGGCGGGTGGGGGCACTTACCAGCCCGACGGGTCGGCCGTCGACGCCGGCTTTCCGTCGCCCGAGGCGATCTCCTTGGTCCTGTCGTGGCCCGGCGTCAGCGCCTCGGGGATCTCCTTGACCGATTCGATCGTCTTCTGCGGGCCGCGGATGCGTCGCACCTTGAGATAACCGAGGAAGGCGAAGATGGCGGTGACGACGACCATCAGGCCGAACACGATGAGGTAGGCCGCCCACTTGACCAGCCACAGGTCGAGCAGCTCACCGAGGAAGAAGAAGAAAAAGAACGTCGAGTAGAACAGCACGACCAGCGCGAGGACGAAGAAGACGCTGCCGGTCAGCCCCTTCTTGACGTCGCGCGTGATCTCGGCCTTGGCCAGCTCGACCTCGGCGCGCACCAGCGTGGAAACCTGCGCGGTCGCGTCCTTGACGAGGTCACCGATCGACGGGTCGGCCTTGGGTGCGTGCGGGTCGACCAGCGGTATCGACGTGACGGTGGTCGGCGCGCCATTCCTGCGATCGCTCACGACGGTTCCTCCCGCATAGGCCGGCGATGGTGTCGGTCGCGACTCATGTTGCCATGTGGCGTGCGCTCAAACGATCCCGGCCGACGATAGACTGGCCAGATCAGTGGCAGGGCAGGTCGGGGCGCGTCGATAGGGGAAACGTTCACGTGAAGACCAGCGGCCTCCGGCTGTGCCGTCTCGCCACGACCATCGTCGTCGCAGCAGCGGCATTCCTCTCGATGTCCGCGACAGTGCACGCTCAGGGACTGGTTTCGTTGGGTGGCGGCTCGGGCCTCGTCGTCAACGGCGAGACGCTGTGCACGCTCACCGCGATCGGAAACGACAACAGGGGACGGCTGGTGGGCTTCACGTCCGCGCACTGCGGCGGGCCCGGGGCCAAGGTCAGCGCCGAAGGCGTCGACGCCGCAGGCGTGGTGGGCACGATGGTCGCGGGCAACGACGCCCTGGACTACGCGGTCATTGAGTTCGATCCGCAGAAGGTGCGCCCGGTCAACAACGTCGACGGGTTCCAGATCGACGGCCTGGGCCCCGATCCGGTAGCCGGTGACATCGCCTGCAAGCTCGGCCGCACGACCGGCTACTCGTGCGGCGTGACGTGGGGCCCGGGCGAGGAGCCGGGCACCATCGTCAACCAGGTGTGCGGTCAGCCCGGCGATTCGGGCGCGCCGGTCACCGTCAACAATCGGCTGGTCGGCATGATCCACGGCGCCTTCTCCGAAGCCCTGCCGACGTGCGTCATCAAGTACATCCCGCTGCACACCCCCGCGGTGACGATGTCGTTCAACACGCAGTTGGCCGACATCACGGCCAAGAACCGGCCGGGGACGGGTTTCGTCCCCGTCGGCGCCGCCGCCTGATCCCCGCGGGTGCTTGTTCAGCTTTCGGTCTTGCTGGCGCGGATCGCTTCGAACACGTCCGGATCGACCAGTGTCGACGTGTCGCCGAGTTCACGGCCTTCGGCCACGTCCCGCAGAAGCCGGCGCATGATCTTGCCGCTGCGCGTCTTGGGCAGTTCGGGTACGACGTGAATCTCCCTGGGTCGCGCGATCTTTCCGATCTCCTTGGCGACCTGTGCGGAAAGCTCCTGCACCATGTCGTCGCTGTCGTTCGCGTTCGACTCGAGGATGACGAATGCGCAGATTCCCTGGCCGGTGGTCTCGTCGCTGGCGCCGACGACCGCAGCCTCGGCGACATGGGAGTGCCCGACCAACGCCGACTCGACCTCCGCGGTCGAAATGCGGTGTCCCGATACGTTCATCACGTCATCGATGCGGCCGAGCACCCAGATGTCGCCCTCGGCGTCGACCCTGGCGCCGTCGCCGGCGAAGTACCAACCCTGCTTCTCGAACCGCTTCCAGTAGGTTTCCTTGTATCGTTCCGGGTCCTTCCAGATACCGCGCAGCATGGCCGGCCACGGTTGATCGAGCACGAGGTAACCGGTGACATGCTCGGCGCCTTCGGCTTCGGGCTCCAGTTCCTTGCCCTCGTCATCGACGATCTTGGCGGTGATACCCGGAAGTGGCGCCATCGCCGCACCCGGCTTGGCTGCCGTCACACCGGGCAGCGGGGAGATCATGATCGCCCCGGTCTCGGTCTGCCACCAGGTATCAACCACCGGAGTTCGGTCGCCCCCGACCACCTTGCGGTACCACCGCCAGGCCTCCGGGTTGATCGGCTCGCCCACCGACCCCAGCAGGCGCAAGCTGGACAGGTCGTGGGCATCGGGAATCTCACGGCCCCACTTCATGAAGGTGCGGATCAGGGTCGGGGCCGTGTAATAAATTGTCACACCGTACTTTTCGATGATCTCGAAGTGGCGGTGCTCGCTGGGCGAATTCGGAGTGCCCTCGTAGACCACTTGTGTGCACCCGTTGGAAAGTGGGCCGAAGACGATGTAGCTGTGGCCGGTGACCCAGCCGATGTCAGCGGTGCACCAGTACACGTCGGTTTCGGGCTTGGCGTCGAACACGTAGTAGTGGGTGTAGGACGACTGGGTGAGAAAACCGCCGGAGGTGTGCACGATGCCCTTGGGCTTGCCGGTAGTGCCCGACGTGTACAGCAGGAACAGCGGATGTTCGGAGTCGAATGCCTCGGGAGTGTGTTCGGTGGAGGCGGCGTCGACGATGTCGTGCCACCAGATGTCGCGGCCCTCGGTCCACGGCACGTCGATGCCGGTGCGTTCCACCACCAGCACGTGTTCGACGGATGCCTGGCCCTGCACCGCTTCGTCGGCGCCGGGTTTCAACGGCACCGCCTGACCGCGGCGGTACTGCCCGTCGGTGGTGATGACCACCTTGGCCTCGGCGTCCTCGATGCGGGCCGCCAGCGCCGAAGACGAGAATCCGGCGAACACCACACTGTGCAGCACCCCCAGACGCGCGCACGCCAGCATCGCAACGATCGCCTCGGGGATCATCGGCATGTAGATGGCGGCCCGGTCCCCCGCACGGAGTCCGAGTTCGGTCAGCGCGTTGGCGGCCTTGCAGACCTCGTCTTTGAGTTGGGCGTAGGTCAGCGCGTGCGAGTCACCGACCGGTTCGCCCTCCCAGTACAGGGCCACCCTGTCGCCGTGGCCGGCTTCGACGTGCCGGTCCACGCAGTTGTAGGCGACGTTCAGCTTTCCGCCGACGAACCACTTCGCGAACGGCGCATCCGACCAGTCGAGCACCTCGTCGAACGGTGTCTCCCAATCGAGCCGGTTGGCCTGCTCCGCCCAGAACGCCAGCCGGTCCTTCTCGGCCTGACGGTAAAGCTCCTCGGTCGCGTTCGCCTGCTGGGCGAACTCCGGAGACGGGGGATAGACGGACGGACCGTGGGCGTGCTGCGCCGATGACTCTGCCATACCTGTGAGGGTAGTCACCCTGTCGGCGAAACACATTGGGATGTCACGGTCGGCTTGCCGCCGCAGACGGCGTGGTCGGCTCGTCCGCCGGTCGGCTAGCGTGTGCTGCCGTGACCGGTGGCTTCGCGAAGGACCCGTTGGCGCCGCTGGCTGACCTGCCCGGCGTCGCGGAGGCCGCCGAGGAGGCCCGTGAAGCGCTGGGCCGCGCACACCGCCACCGAACCAACCTGCGGGGCTGGCCGAAAAGCGCCGCCGAGGCCGCGCTGCGAGCCGCCCGAGCGTCGTCGGTGCTCGACGGCGGTGCGCTCGCGCTGTCCGACGACGGCACCCCGGACCCGGTTTTGGCCGGGGCGCTGCGGGTGTCCGAAGCCGTGGAAGGCGGGGCGACAACCTTGGTCGGCGTCTGGCAGCGCGCCCCGCTGCAGGCCATCGCCCGGCTGCACGCGCTGGCGGCGGCGGACATCGCCGACGACGAGCGGTTGGGCCGCCCGCGCCAGGAGGCGCACGTGGGCACGCGGCTGACCCTGCTGGCCGACATCCTCACGGGAGGGACCCGGGTGCCCGCGCCCGTGCTCGCCGCCGTCGTGCACGGCGAACTGCTCACGCTCGCCCCGTTCGGCGCCGCCGACGGTGTGGTGGCGCGGGCGGCGTCGCGGTTGGTGACGATCACCACCGGGCTCGATCCACACGGGCTCGGGGTGCCGGAGGTTCACTGGATGCGCCGGTCCGGCGACTACGACGCCGCGGCGCGAGGCTTCTCGTCCGGCACCCCCGACGGCCTGACCGCGTGGATCCTGTTGAGCTGCCGCGCATTGCGCGAGGGCGCCCGCGAAGCGCTGTCGATCGCCCAGGCGGCCTCGTCGTCCTGAGGCGTTGCTGAAAGGGGCGGCCATCACAGGTCGTCGCCTCGTCGCCAACGCGAAGCGGGCGACGCTCCGAACGTGGTTCGGCTCGTCGCCCGCTAACACGGAGACCGGTTACCAAGCGTGCTCTGATGGGTCGCGTGGGTGGCCTCGGCGTCTTGTCGATGCGCTTCGACTGCAACCCCACCCAAAGGGTCGCTCTAGCCGTCCGCTATTCGCAAATACGCAGGCCCGCAACACTTTTGCCTATTCCGCGGCATGTGCTCCGCGTGGGTGCCGGGTTCCGTGCTGGGGAGCCTGAAGCGGGAGATTCGAGCCTTCTCTTCCGACTCGATCTTGGCCTCTCCAAGCTTCCGTGACTCCTTTGTACCCCGTGACCGCGATCACATCAAGGGCCAAATCAGCCCTAGTCCGGATCGTTACGCGGAACCCGGGTTGGCGGGTGAGGAGTTGGCTAGAAGGCGAAGCGCCGCAACAGCGAATAGGTCAGCGCGCCGGCGGCCAAAGCGCTGATGCCGACCGCCGCGGTGGTGGCCATGGCCGCACCCGACGGGGCCGGAATCCGATCCCGCAGCGACACCGGTTTGGAGAAGTCGAGCACGGGCCAACCTCGGGCCGCGGCTTCCTTGCGCAACGTGCGGTCGGGATTGACCACGTTCGGATGGCCGACGGCCTCGAGCATCGGGAGATCGGTGATCGAGTCGGAGTAGGCATACGAATGCTCGAGCGCGTAACCCTCGCGTTCGGCCAGTTCCCGGATCGCGGCCACCTTGCCCTCGCCGTAGCAGTAGAAGGCGATCTCTCCGGTGTATTTGCCGTCTTCGACGACCATACGGGTGGCCATCGCGTGTGTGGCGCCGAGCGCACGAGCGATCGGCGCGACGATTTCCTCCCCGGAGGCCGACACCATGACCACGTCGCGGCCGCACAGTTTGTGGTCGGCGATCAGCTCGGCCGCCTCCGCGAAAACCAACGGCGTGACGACGTCATGCAGGGTTTCGCCCACGATCGACTTCACCTGCTCCACGTCCCAGCCGGCACACATGTTGGTGACGTACGCGCGCATGCGGTCCATCTGGTCGTGGTCCGCGCCGGACATGAGAAAGAGGAATTGGGCGTATGTGGACTTCAGCACGGCCCGCCGATTCATTAGTCCTTGCGCAAAAAAAGGTTTGCTGAAAGCCAGAGTGCTGCTTTTTGCGATGACCGTTTTATCGAGATCGAAGAAGGCGGCGGTTCGGACCGGACCGTCCGTCGGAGCGCCCGTCGCGGACGCGTCCGGCGCCTCGGCCGCCGAACCAGATGCGCTCACGACGCCAGCATAGGGGCCCGCGCGTGACAATCGCCGGGAGAGTGTACAAAGTGGCAGGTTATGACAGGTGTCGGAGACAGGACACTTCCGCAGATCGGGCTACTTTTCTCAGCGCGCAGCACTTGCGCCGAAGCCGACTGGCGTGTGTATAGTGAGCCTTACCCGGCTTATGTCGGGTGTGCATCAGCCCGACCCCCCGGGGCTGATACACGACGACCTCCGCCTCCTCCCCCCCTGGCGGGGGTCGTCCCTTTTTCAGGACTTTTCGCAATCCGGATATGTGCTGCCATTCACAGTGGTTGCGGAACGCCGTTTTCGTTTGCCGACTCTTACCTGGGTCATTCACAAGATCGCGTTGATCCACAGATGAGGCGTCAGCGGTAGCGTCGTCGCAAGCCCAGGCCACAGGGTTGGAGGGTGGCTTCATCGAGTGGATACCTCGCGTTGATCGCCGACCCGGCACTTCGCGAGGACGTGGACCGGGTGTGTGCGGCGGCGGGTGTACCGGTCGTCCACGCGTCGGAGCCCTCCAGCCGCAAGGTCTGGACCGAGGCGGCCGCCGTCGTGCTCGACATCACAGGCGCCCGCCGGTGCGTGGCCCGCGCGTTGCCGCGACGTACGCGCGTCGTCCTGGTGGGCCGCGTCGAACCCCGCGGAGCCGACTGGCAGGCGGCGATCGAGGTCGGTGCCCAGCGGGTCCTCACCCTGCCCGAGCAGGACGACGAGTTGATGGCGGAGTTGGCCGAGGCCGCTGAAGGGCTGCACGAGGCGGGCCGTCGCGGTGCGGTGGCGGCCGTCATCGCCGGCCGCGGTGGAGCAGGCGCATCGGTCTTCGCGACCGCGCTGGCGCTGGCCGCACCCGAGGCGTTGTTGATCGACGTCGACCCGTGGAGCGGCGGCATCGATCTCGTCGTGGGCGGTGAAGCCGAATCCGGGCTGCGCTGGCCGGATCTGCGGCTGCAGGGCGGGCGGTTGAGCTACGCGGCGCTGCGGGATGCGTTGCCGCGCGTACGGGGCGTGACCGTGCTGTCTGGCAGCCGGGTCGGCTGCGACGTCGACCCCGTACCGCTCGGTGCCGTGATCGACGCGGGCAGTCGCGGGGGTGCGACCGTCGTTTGCGACGTCCCGAGGCGGTCGACCGCGGCGGCCGAGACAGCTGTGGCCTCCGCCGATCTCGCCGTAGTCGTGACACCCGCCGACGTACGTTCGTGCGCGGCGGCCGACGCGGTCGCCCGGTGGGTGTCGACGCTCAATCCGAACTCGGGTGTGGTCGTGCGCGGTCCGGCACCGGGCGGGCTGCGGTCGGCGGAGGTCGCCGAAATCGTCGGGTTGCCGCTGCTGGCGGGGATGCGTCCGCAACCCGGTATGGCGGTCACCCTCGAGCGGGGCGGACTGCGGATCGGTCGTCGGTCGCCGCTGGGCCGCGCGGCGCGCAAGGTGTTGACGATTCTGCAACAACATCCTGCGATCGCCGCATGAGCGACTCGTTGATCGACCGAGTCCGCGAGCGGCTCGCGGCCGAATCGACACCGCTGCGGCCGACGGTGGTGGCCGCGGCAATCCGCGCGGAGTCCGGTGGTGTGCTCGGCGACAGCGAAGTGCTCAGCGGGCTACGCCTGTTGGAGACCGAGCTGACCGGGGCGGGCGTGCTCGAACCGTTGCTGTCGGCCGACGACACCACCGATGTTCTGGTCACGGCGCCGGACGCGGTGTGGGTGGATGACGGCAACGGGTTGCGCCGCACCGGAATTCGCTTTCCCGACGACAGTTCCGTGCGCAGGCTCGCGCAGCGGTTGGCGCTCGCCGCCGGACGTCGCCTCGACGAGGCGCAGCCATGGGTCGACGGCCAGTTGACCGGGCTCGGCACCGGCGCGTTCACGGTGCGTCTACACGCGGTCCTGCCGCCGATCGCTTCCGCGGGAACGTGTCTGTCGCTGCGGGTGCTGCGCCCCGCGACGCAGGACCTGGCGTCGCTGACCGCCGCCGGCGCGATCGAACCGGCCGCGGCCGTCCTCCTCCACGGCGTCGTGTGCGCACGGCTGGCCTTCCTGGTCTCGGGAGGCACCGGGGCGGGCAAGACCACCCTGTTGGCCGCCCTGCTCGGCGCGGTTCCCCCGATCGAACGCATCGTCTGCGTCGAGGACGCCTCGGAACTCGCGCCACCTCATCCGCATCTGGTGAAGCTGGTGGCGCGCTGCGCCAACGTCGAAGGCGCGGGCGAGGTGACGGTGCGGGACCTGGTGAGGCAGGCGTTACGGATGAGGCCCGACCGCATCGTCGTCGGTGAGGTACGCGGCGCTGAGGTCGTCGATCTGCTCGGCGCGCTCAATACCGGTCACGATGGTGGCGCCGGAACCGTGCACGCCAACAGCCCGACAGAGGTGCCCGCGCGCCTCGAGGCGCTGGCGGCGCTCGGTGGGCTCGACCGGGCGGCGTTGCACAGCCAACTCGGCGCCGCGGTCCAAGCGGTGATCCACGTCGGCCGCGACCGGACGGGCCTGCGCCGACTCGACGAGATCGCGGTGTTGACCGCCGGAGCCGACGGCCCGGTCCGTGCCTCCACGGCGTGGCGTCTCGGGCACGGTTTCGGCCCTGGCGCACAGCGGCTCGACGATCTGATCCGTGAGCGGGGTGGCTCGTGAGCGTCGCTGCGCTGGCCCTCGCGCTGGCGATTCTCACCGCACCAGGTCCGCGGCGGCGCACACCGCTGGCACGCTCACGCCGCCGGGCGATACGGCTCCCGTCGCCTCTATGGCTGGTGGCCGTCCTCGTCACCCTGATGATCGTTGCGCCGCTCGGTGTCGTAGTGGCGGCGGTGATCGCGGCCGCCACCGTCGAAGCCCGCCGCCGGCGCCGGCGCAGAGAGCGGCAGCGGACGAATGAGGCCGCCGCACTGGAGGGTGCGCTCGACGTCCTGGTCGGGGAGCTGCGGATCGGCGCCCATCCGGTGACCGCGTTCGACACGGCAGCCAACGAGGCCGACGGTGCCGTCGCGGCAGCACTGCGCACGGTGGCGGCCAGGGCGCGGATGGGAGGCGATGTCGCCGCCGGGATGCTCAGTGTGGCACGACGGTCGGCGCTGCCGACGTATTGGCAGCGGCTCGCGGTCTGCTGGAATCTGGCTCAGTCGCATGGCCTCGCCATCGCGACGCTCATGCATACCGCGCACCGCGATATCGTTGCGCGGGAACGGTTCTCGACTCAAGTGAGCGCGGGTATGGCCGGTGCGCGGACCACCGCCACCGTGCTCGCCGTCCTGCCGTTGCTGGGCATCGGACTCGGCGAGTTGATCGGCGCCCATCCGCTGCGCTTCCTGTTGTCGACGGGACAATGGCTCCTGGCCATCGGTGCGGCACTGACATGTCTGGGATTGGTGTGGTCGGACCGGATCACCGGCGGGGTGGTCCGATGACGCTTGCCGCGCTGCTTCTCGCGATCGCTGCGCTTCTCGCAGGCACCGATGGCCGAGCCCGTGTGCGGACCGCCCACAGACCAAATCCGAAGTCACACCACAAAATCCAGGCGAACGATCCTCTGGCGTTCGCCTCGGCGCTCGACGTGCTGGCGACCTGCCTTCATTCGGGTATGGCGGTGGCCGGCGCTGCGTCAGCCGCGGCGCCCTCGGCACCGCCGACGGTGGCCCGAGTATTGGTCCGTGCCGCGGATCTGCTTGCCCTGGGCGCTGATCCTGCGACCGCGTGGGCCCCTGCACCCGAGGGCGATCGCAGCGTCGACGCATTGTTGCGGCTGGCACGGCGGTCGGCATCCTCGGGAAGCGCCCTCGCCCAAGGGGTCAGCGCGCTGGCCAGCCGGTCGCGCGACCAAGCGGCGGACACTGCGCGCGCCGCGGCCGAACGCGCCTCGGTCTTGATCGCAGGCCCGTTGGGGGTGTGCTACCTGCCGGCGTTCTTCTGCCTGGGCATCATTCCGGTCGTCGCGGGGCTGGCCGCAGACGTGCTGCAGTCGGGGATTCTATGAAGGACAACGAGTGGGGAGAAAAGTTGAAGGGCAACAGGATTCGAGCGCTCCAGACGCGGCTGACGCTGCTGGTCGTCGCCGACGAGGGAATGTCGACCGTCGAGTATGCGATCGGCACCATCGCGGCCGCCGCGTTCGGCGCGATCCTCTACACGGTCGTCACCGGCGACTCGATCGTCAGTGCGTTGACCAACATCATCAGCCGCGCTCTCAACACGAACGTCTGACCGGTGAACGTGGCGGCGCCACGGTCGAAGCGGCGTTCGCGGTGGCAGCGCTGGTCGCCGTCCTCGTCGTGTGTCTGGGCGGACTCACGGCGGTGTCGATGCATATCCGGTGTGTCGACGCCGCGCGCGAGGCCGCACGCCTCGCCGCCCGCGGCCACGACAGCGCTACGACGGCCCGCGATTTGGCGCCAGAGGGAGCCTCCATCGCTACCCGCAGCGACGGACAGTTCGTCACCGCCACCGTCCGCGCGCGGTCACCGATACTGCCCGGGTTCGCCGTCGAGGCGCGAGCCACGGCCGCGGTGGAACCGGGTTCGGGCTGAGCAGGGTTCGGCCACCCTCATCGCCGCTGCGATGATCGCGATCGTGGTGGCGATCGCCATCGGTGCCGCTTACCTCGGTGTGGCGGTATCGGCGCGACACCGCGCACAGGCGGCCGCAGACCTGGGCGCGTTGGCCGCCGCCCACCGGATTGCGGCCGGTGGCGATCAAGCGTGCTCATGGGCGGCCGCGGTCACCGATGCCATGGATGCCGAGATGGCGCGGTGCGACGTCGAAGAAGTCGATATCGTTGTTGCCGTCGACGTTCCGGTCGCGTTGGGCCGCTTCGGTGTGGGCACTGCGCGTGCGGTGGCCCGCGCGGGCCCGGCCGATGTCAGCACCTAGGAAGTGCGTCGGCCTGCTTCGGCAAACTCGGTGTCATTGGGGCGGCGCAGCGTCGCGAGCGCGGCATACACGTCGTCGTCGAGTTCGACCCGGTTCACTGTCACGTGCACCGGTGCCCACTCCTGGCCACCAACGCCGGTCATCCGCAGTACACCGGACGCGATACCGGTCCTGAAATCCACGGCCATGCGCTCCATCTCGGCGCGGTCGTCGGGATGCACCGCGTGTTCGCCCGCCAGGCTGACCCGCCAGTCGAAGAACGGGGCCGGGTCGTCGAGCCACTTCAACAAGGTCCAGTTCGTCGGGTCGACCAAGGCGCGGTGCACACCAGGCTGGGCCAGTCCGTTGAGGATCCGCTGGGCGAGGTGATCCTGTTCCGGGCGCTCCTGCTCGCGTTCGCTGCGCCAGTTCATCGCTCGGCACAGCAGCCGATCCGGTCCGTCGCCGTCGGATTCCAGCACCGCCCGCGTCACGAACCCGACGCTGATCGCTTCGCCGCGGTGGTCGGTGACGTCCCAGGTGCTGCAGAACGCGGTGCCGGGCTCGCGCTTGATCGCCATGGTCAACACCTTGGCCTCGCTGGGGTTGAGTTCACGCATCGGCAGGTCGTCGGCGAAAGTTCGGTTATGCGTCGGTTCCTGAGGCGATTCCCACCCGCTGTTGGCCAGCGATTCGGGGGTGCCGGTGGCGATGCCGGTGTCGAGGTTCCATACCAGCGGCCCGGGCACCGGGCGCTCCGGGGGTTCCATGTCGGGCGGCCCGATCCACACGTGTACGCCATGTATCCGGCCGTCGGTCATCTGCACGACCTCCGTGCGGATGACACGGTCGTTCTTCGGGGTGATGCTGCTCAAGCCCTGATGCGCGCGCACCGTTTCGCCAATCGCCGTCTGGACCGCCATCAGATGCGGATTGCGCCGCAGGAAGGCACCGATCGGGATCAGATTCTGGGTTCGACGGCCCTGCGCGACCACCGTGGGCTCGCTGCCCAGCGTCTCCACGAGCAGCCAGTCGTGGGTCATAGGGCCACCCTACCGGCGCGCGTGCCCACGATTCGGTGTGCTGCACCAGCGGTTGCCACACCCTCAGCCGGACCGTTGGGATATCTCGCGCAACACCAACCGCAGCACCCGCACCGCGCCCTCCTTGTCCAGCGGATCGTTCCCGTTGCCGCACTTGGGCGACTGCACGCACGACGGGCAGCCCGCCGGACACTCACACGCCTCGATCGCATCGGCCGTCGCGGCCCACCAGGTGGTGAGCCGGTGATAACCGCGGTCGGCGAAACCCGCACCGCCGGGGTAGCCGTCGTACACGAAGATCGTCGGCAGCCCCTGCACGGGCCCGACCGCCGTCGACACACCGCCGATGTCGCCACGATCGCAACTGGCGACCAACGGCAGCAGCCCGATCGCGGCGTGCTCTGCGGCATGCAGCGCACCGGGCGCACGCAGCAATTCGATGCCGTTGTGCTGTAAGGCCTCTGGTGTGATCGTGCACATCACGGCCATGGTGTCCAGTGTGCGGGTGGGCATCTCGAGTTCGACGAAGTCGATCACCTCACCCGTCAGGTGTCGGCGCAGGTAACCGGTCACCGTGTTGCTCACCGAAACAGGGACAAGCCCAACAGTGACCGCGCCGAACGTCTTTCGCTCACCATGCCCGGTGACCGCGATGTCGGTGACCTCCCGCGCGGTGGTGGTGTAACCGGGGTCATCGGCGTGCACGAAGGCCACGCCGTCCTCGAAGTCGAGGGAGTCGACGACATAGGTCTCGCCCTGGTGCAGATACACCGCTCCGGGATGGACAGAAGCGGGCGCCTGGCCCGCCCCGGTACTGCCGAGCATGCGTCCCGTGCCGGCCTCCAGGATCGCGATCTGACCGCCGGACGACCCGCGGATGTCGACAGCCGGATGCGGGTCCATTCCGGGTGTGGGGAAGTAACCGTTGGCCCGTCGCCGCAGCAGGCCGTCGTCGACGAGCGCCGCAGCCACGTTCTCGGCCTTCCACATCCGCACCTCGGCATCGGTGAGCGGAAGTTCGGCAGCAGCGCAGAGCAGTTGTGGCCCAAGCACATACGGGTTGGTCGGATCGATGACGACGCGCTCGATCGGCTTGTCCAGCAGTGCCGACGGGTGGTGTACCAGGTAGGTGTCGAGCGGATCGTCGCGGGCGATCAGCACGATCAGCGCGCCCTGACCGCGCCGCCCCGAGCGGCCCGCCTGTTGCCAGAACGATGTCACGGTTCCCGGAAACCCGGCGAGGACAACGGCGTCCAGACCGGCGATGTCGACACCCAACTCCAACGCGTTCGTCGTCGCCAGTCCCCGCAGTTCGCCGTCGGTCAGCGCGCGCTCGAGCGCGCGGCGGTCTTCGGACAGATAACCGGCGCGATACGAAGCCACCCGGTCGGCGAGATCGGGCGCTCTTTCCTGTAATCGCGCCCGTGCCCCCAACGCGGTCAGTTCGGCACCGCGCCGCGACCGCACGAACGTCAGCATCCTGGCGCCCTCGGCGACCAGGTCGGCCATCACGCTGGCGGCTTCGGCTCCCGCCGAACGCCTTACCGGGGCCCCGTTTTCCCCCACCACGTCGTCGAGCAGCGGAGGCTCCCACAGCGCGACGGTGCGGGCACCCTGCGGTGACCCGTCCTCGGTGACCTCGGCGACCGTTTGACCGATCAGTTCGGAGGCGGTCTGGGCCGGCGAGGCCGTCGTGGCGCTGGCGAAGACCACGGTGGGCACCCCGCCGCTGGGCGAGTAGCGGGCGCACAGCCGCAGCAGCCGCCGCAGCACCATCGCCACGTTCGAACCAAAAATGCCGCGATAGTAATGGCATTCGTCGACGACGATGTAGCTCAGGTTGCGCAGGAACACCGCCCACCGGGCGTGGTTGCGCAGCAGTGACAGATGAATCATGTCGGGGTTGGAGAAGATCCAGCGCGACCGTTCCCGCGCGAACCGTCGCACGTCGCTGTGGCTGTCGCCGTCATAGGCGCACGGTGCGACGTCGGACAACCCCACCGCCTCGGTGAGCGCCACCGCCGACCGGAGTTGGTCGTGGCCGAGCGCTTTCGTCGGCGACAGATACAGCGCCCGCGACCGCGGATTCGCCTTCAGGTCTGTCAATATCGGCAACTGGTAGGCAAGCGACTTGCCCGACGCCGTGCCGGTGCACAGTACGACATGGCGCCCACCGTGAGCGAGCTCGGCGGCGGCCAGTTGATGTGACCACGGGGCCTCGATGCCCCGATCAACGAACGCCCGCACCACATCTGGGTCGGCCCAACATGGCCACCCCATCGGGCGACCCCGGCGCGGTGGGATATCTGCGACGTGGCGCAGCGGATTCGGGCCGCCTGCAACCGTGCCTTCGACCGCGCACGCGAGCAGCTCGCGGCCGAAATCAGCCATCGATCATCCTTCCCGATAGACCTCTTTAGGCGAATTGTTCCCCATTTGAAACGCCGAGACTGTCGCCGCAGCCACGAACGTGATTGACTTATCGCGGTCGCAGCTTCTGTGTTCGTGTATTAGCACTCGCAGGATCGACGTTGCGATCGCGGTTCCTGCGAGGGTTGTAGGTCGGGTTGAGTTCCGAGCTTCCACGAAGGAGAGCGGTCGGAACGGGCCCGGTGTACCGAAACACGGTGGACCGCACCCGGTGAATAAGAGAAGGAAACAACAGGAAATGCCACAGGGAACTGTGAAGTGGTTCAACGCGGAGAAGGGCTTCGGCTTCATCGCCCCGGAGGACGGCTCCGCTGACGTTTTTGTCCACTACACGGAGATTCAGGGCAGCGGCTTCCGCACCCTGGAGGAGAACCAGAAGGTCGAGTTCGAGGTTGGCCAGAGCCCCAAGGGGCCCCAGGCCACCGGTGTTCGGGCCGTCTAGCGCGACCAGCACGATCGAAAGGCAACACCCCGCGAGCGTCGAGAACCGACCGCCGCGGGGTGTTCGCTATTCCGGCGCGCTTCGGCACGGCCGCCACGGCTGAGGCCGGTACCTGGCTTACTGTCGATTTGTGAGCCAGCTGTCGTTCTTCTCGGCGGAGTCGGTGCCCCCCGCGGTAGCCGACCTCACCGGGCTGCTCGCCGGACCCGGCCAGGTTGTCCTGGTGGGTTCCGGCACCGAGCAGGGTGCGCGGCTGTCGGTCGTCGTCGACCGTCACTGGCGGGCCGAGGCGCTGGCCGAAATGATCGTCGAGGCCGGTCTGGAACCCGAGATCGCCCGCACCGACGAGAACACCCCGCTGGTGCGCACCGCGGTCGACAGCAGACTGGTGGAGATCGCGGCGGGCTGGACCCGGGGTGCGGTCAAGACCGTCCCGCCGAACTGGTTGCCTGGGCCGCGCGAGCTTCGGGCCTGGACCCTGGCCGCGGGCACACCCGAAGCCGACCGTTATCTGCTCGGGCTGGACCCGCACGCACCGGACACGCATTCGCCGCTCGCGTCGGCGATGATGCGGGTGGGAATCGCGCCGACGCTGATCGGTACCCGCGGGTCGCGCCCGGCCCTGCGGATCAGCGGTCGACGCCGGCTATCGCGCCTGGTAGAGAACGTGGGGGAACCTCCTGGCAGTGTGGAGGCGTTCGGAGAATGGCCGCGGGTCTGACCGCTGTTCGGAGGGGGGTCAGTTTGCGTCGGTTGGCGCGGGGTGCGAAATTGTCAGTTGCCGACAGGGTTGATTCTCCGCCGGACGCGGAATTCTGCGCTGTGGGTGACCAAAGAAGTGGAGCGTAAGTAAAAGGTGGCTGATGGGGACCGCGGCAGCGGCCGTAACGGAAGCGTCCGGCGGCTCGTCATAGTCGAGTCGCCTACCAAGGCGCGCAAGATAGCGGGCTACCTGGGCTCCAATTACATCGTCGAGTCGTCCCGTGGGCACATCCGAGACCTGCCCCGCAACGCCGCCGACGTGCCTGCGAAGTACAAATCCGAGCCGTGGGCCCGCCTCGGGGTGGACGTCGACCACAACTTCGAGCCGCTCTACATCATCAGCCCCGAGAAAAAGAGCACTGTCGCCGAGCTGAAAGACCTGCTCAAAAACGTCGACGAGCTGTATCTGGCCACGGACGGCGACCGCGAGGGCGAGGCGATCGCCTGGCATCTGCTCGAGACGCTCAAGCCCCGCATCCCCGTCAAGCGGATGGTGTTTCACGAGATCACCGAACCGGCCATCCGCGCAGCCGCCGAGGACCCCCGCGACCTGGACAACGACCTGGTCGACGCGCAGGAGACACGCCGCATTCTGGACCGGCTGTACGGCTACGAGGTCAGCCCGGTCCTGTGGAAGAAGGTCGCGCCGAAATTGTCGGCCGGCCGGGTGCAGTCGGTGGCAACGCGCATCATCGTGCAGCGCGAACGCGAACGGATGGCGTTCCGCAGCGCAGGGTACTGGGACGTCACCGCCGAACTCGACGCCAGTGTCTCCGACCCGCAGGCCTCGCCGCCGACGTTCACCGCCAAGCTGAACACGGTCGACGGGCGCCGCGTGGCCACCGGCCGCGACTTCGACTCGCTGGGCCAGGTGAAAAAGCCCGACGAGGTGCTGGTGCTGGACCAGGCCGCGGCGACGGCGTTGGCGGGCGGTTTGCGCGGGGCGCAGCTGGCGGTCAGCTCGGTCGAGCAGAAGCCCTACACCCGCAGGCCGTACGCGCCGTTCATGACCTCGACGCTGCAGCAGGAGGCGGGCCGCAAGCTGCGGTTCTCCTCGGAGCGCACGATGAGCATCGCGCAGCGGCTCTATGAGAACGGCTACATCACCTATATGCGCACCGACTCGACGACGTTGTCGGCGAGTGCGGTGGAAGCAGCCCGCAATCAGGCCCGTCAGCTCTACGGCGAGGAGTATCTGCATCCGTCGCCGCGGCAGTACACCCGCAAGGTGAAGAACGCCCAGGAGGCGCACGAGGCCATCCGGCCCGCCGGTGATGTGTTCTCCACGCCGGGCCAGCTGCACGGTGCGCTCGACACCGACGAGTTCCGGCTCTACGAGCTGATCTGGCAGCGCACCGTGGCCTCCCAGATGGCCGACGCGCGGGGCACGACGCTGAGCCTGCGGATCTCCGGAACCGCGAGCTCCCGCTCGATTGACGGCTCCGCCGTCGGTGGAGAGCAGGTCGTCTTCAACGCCAGCGGCCGCACCATCACCTTCGCGGGCTTCTTGAAGGCCTACGTGGAGAGCATCGACGAGCAGGCAGGCGGCGAGGCCGACGACGCCGAGAGCCGGCTGCCGAATCTCGAGCAGGGCCAGCGCGTCGACGCCAAGGAGCTCACCGCCGACGGGCACAACACCGCGCCGCCCGCCCGCTATACCGAGGCTTCGCTGATCAAGGCTCTCGAGGACCTCGGCATCGGCAGGCCGTCGACGTACTCGTCGATCATCAAGACGATTCAGGACCGCGGGTACGTCGTGAAGCGGGGCAGCGCGCTGGTGCCGTCGTGGGTGGCGTTCGCCGTCATCGGGCTGCTCGAACAGCACTTCGGCCGCCTCGTCGACTACGGGTTCACCGCGGCGATGGAAGACGAGCTCGACGAGATCGCCGCCGGCAACGAGCGACGGACCAATTGGCTCAACAACTTCTACTTCGGCGGCGATCACGGGGTCGAGGACTCGATCGCCCGCTCGGGCGGGCTCAAGAAGCTCGTCGGGGTGAACCTCGAGGAGATCGACGCCCGACAGATCAACTCCATCAAGCTGTTCGACGACGATCAGGGCCGACCCATCTACGTGCGGGTGGGCAAGAACGGTGCGTACCTGGAGCGGATGGTCCCCGACGAGGACGGTGAGTCCGGCGAGCTCAAACCGCAGCGGGCCAACCTCAAGGACGACCTCACCCCCGACGAGCTGACCCTCGAGCTTGCCGAAAAGCTTTTCGCCACACCGCAAGAAGGCCGATCGCTGGGCGTCGACCCCGAAACCGGGCACGAGATCGTCGCCAAGGACGGTCGTTACGGTCCGTACGTCACCGAGGTTCTGCCCGAACCGCCCGACGACGGCGAGGCCGGGTCGACGGCGAAGAAGGGCAAGAAGCCGACGGGTCCGAAGCCTCGCACCGGTTCGCTGTTGCGGTCGATGGATCTGGAGACGGTGACGCTGGAGGATGCGCTGCGGCTGTTGTCGCTGCCGCGCGTCGTCGGCGTCGACCCGAACACCGGCGAGGAGATCACCGCGCAGAACGGCCGCTACGGCCCATACCTCAAGCGCGGCACGGACTCTCGCTCGCTGGCCACCGAAGAGCAGATGTTCGACATCACGCTCGATGAGGCCTTGAAGATCTATGCCGAACCCAAGCGCCGTGGCGGTCAGCGGGCCGCGGCCCCGCCGTTGCGTGAACTCGGTGAGGATCCGGCGACCGGCAAGCCGATGGTGATCAAGGACGGCCGGTTCGGCCCGTATGTCACCGACGGGGAGACCAACGCCAGCCTGCGCAAGGGCGACGACGTCTTGTCGATCACCGACGAACGCGCCGCCGAACTGCTCGCCGACCGTCGCGCGCGCGGTCCGGTGAAGCGGACGAAGAAGGCGGGGGCGAAGAAGACGGCGAAGAAGGCAGGAGCCAAGAAAGCCGCCAAGAAGAGCTAGCCCGCGAATGTGAGCTTGTGCTCGAGATCAGCGTGATTCTTCGGAAACAACTTCACGTTCGGCGTTTTGCTCAGCGTCGCCGTCGGCCTGATCTGTTTCGGTCTGCTCGGGGCGGGCGCCGTCGGAGCCGAGCAGGTTCAGCGGCCGTGCCAACTGTGTCGGGGCCACACGGCCACGGAGTTCGACGATCTCGCCGACATCCCAACACAGCGCTTCGGCGTCCAGGGCGCCGCTGACCGCGATCGCCGAGGCCAGGACGTGGCCCTCCTCCAGCTTGGCCAACTCGGTCAGCCGCGCCGCTTCGTTGACCGGATCACCGATCACGGTGTACTCGAAGCGGGCCTGGGCACCGATGTGCCCGGCGATCGCGCGGCCTGCCGACACCCCGATGCCGAACTCCGTCTGGGCCAGCACCTCGATCAGCTCGTCGTGCAGTTCCCGTGAGGCCGCCAGCGCGCCGCCGCACGCGTCGGGATGCTCGATCGGCGCGCCGAAGATGGCCAGCGCCGCATCGCCCTGGAACTTGTTGACAAAGCCGCCGTGGCGGTTGACGGTGTCGACCACGACGCGGAAGAAATCGTTGAGCAGGTTGACGACCTCGGCGGCGGGGATGGTCGACGCCAGCTGTGTGGATCCGACCAGGTCGACGAACAGCACCGCGACGTCGCGTTCCTGACCACCGAGTTCGGTGCCGCGTTCCAGTGCGCGCCGGGCCACGTCCTCGCCCACGTAGCGGCCGAACAGGTCGCGCAAGCGTTGCCGTTCGGCGAGGTCGCGCACCATGTCGTTGAAGCCTGCCTGCAGCAGCCCCAGCTCGCTGGCGTCGTAGATCTGCATGTGGGCGTTGTAGTTACCGCGCTGCACCTCGCCGAGCGCCCAGCGCAACTGGCGCAGCGGATCGGCGATCGACATCGCCACCAGCACGGTGCCCGCCAGCCCGACCACCAGCGCCGAGATCGACAGGATCAGGATCGGGGTGGTCAGCCGGTCGGCGGGAGCGGTGAGGACCCCGAATCTGCTGGCCACCACGGCCAGCACGATCGCGATGATCGGGACCGCGGTGGACAGCACCCACGTCATCACCTGGCGCAGAATCACCCCGGGCGCGCGGAAGTTCTCCGGTACGCCGCCGCGCAACGCGGCCACCGCGACGGGCCGCAGCACCCGTTCGGACTGCAGGTAGCCGATGATTGCGGTCGCGGTGGCGCCCAGCCCCGTGGCGACGGCCACCACCGGCGCCGACTTGCTGGCCACCGGCCAGCTGGCGACGATGAACACCACCGAGCCCAGGAACCAGTTCGCGACGTTGATCACCGACCGGTAGAACGGCATCTTCAGCGCACGGGTGCGGGCCAGTTCGGTGTCGGCCGGGTCCCGGTCGCCCAGCAGCATGTCGCGGCGTTGCCAACGCATGACCGGGATCAGCAGCCGCAGGCTCCAGTACGCCGCGATCGTGAAGGACACGAACAGAAAGCCGAGGAAGACCGCCAGGTTGAAGGCGGGCAGGTCCTGCAGCTGGATGCGGTCCTCGGGCGGCAGGCCGAATCGCAGGAAGCTGAAGACCAGCAGGGCGCCGATGATGTCGGCCTGCACCATGCCCAGCGTGAACACCGGCCACGGGGTGCGCGCGGCCCACCGGACGAATGCGCTGATCCGCCCGATCGGTCGATCTTCCATGGCCACGCGTCAACCGTATCGGGCCTCGGCGACGGGTACGGGTGCTGTGAGACGGACGTGTCGGTTCGCAGCACTACTGTTA
This sequence comes from Mycobacterium lehmannii, assembly GCF_001499925.1. Classification (NCBI taxonomy): domain Bacteria; kingdom Bacillati; phylum Actinomycetota; class Actinomycetes; order Mycobacteriales; family Mycobacteriaceae; genus Mycobacterium; species Mycobacterium lehmannii. The sequence goes on along the minus strand of NZ_LQIR01000045.1, from coordinate 194,643 downwards.
TCTCCGATGGGCGGTGTCTTCTCGCGTCTCGTGGGTCAACAGGCTGTTGAGGCCGAGTTGGTGGCCGCGGCACGCGCCGCACGCGGTGAGGCGGCTCACAGCGGGGCGGCGGTCGGATCCATGACACATGCGTGGCTGATCACGGGCCCTCCCGGTTCGGGCCGGTCGGTGGCGGCGCTGTGCTTCGCCGCGGCGCTGCAGTGCACCTCCGACGGTGTGCCCGGGTGCGGCGAGTGCCGGGCCTGCACGACGACGATGGCCGGCACCCACGCCGACGTGCGGCGGATCATTCCCGAGGGGCTGTCGATCGGTGTCGACGACATGCGCACGATCGTGCAGATCGCCTCGCGGCGACCGGGCACCGGGCGCTGGCAGATCGTGCTGATCGAGGACGCCGACCGGCTGACCGAGGGAGCGGCGAACGCCCTGCTCAAGGTGGTCGAGGAGCCGCCGCCGTCGACGGTGTTCCTGCTGTGCGCGCCGTCGGTGGATCCCGAGGACATCGCGATCACGCTGCGCTCGCGCTGCAGGCACGTCGCGCTGGTCACCCCCACCGTGGACGCGATTGCGGGTGTGCTGATTGACAGCGACGGGCTTCCGGAGGCCGAGGCGCGGTGGGCGGCTTCGGTCAGCGGCGGCCATGTCGGGCGGGCCCGCCGGCTGGCCACCGACGAGTCGGCGCGGGAACGTCGGAAGCGGGCGCTGGGTCTGGCGCGCGACGCGGCGACGCCGTCACGCGCCTATGCCGCGGCCGAGGAGTTGGTCAAGACGGCTGAAGACGAGGCCCTGGCGCTGACGGTGGACCGCAACGAGGCCGAGACCGAGGAACTGCGCACCGCGCTCGGTGCGGGTGGCACCGGAAAGGGGACCGCCGGTTCGCTGCGCGGAGCGGCGGGCGCCCTGAGTGCCCTTGAGCGACGGCAGAAGTCGCGCAAGACGCGTGCCTCGCGTGATTCTCTGGACCGCGCGCTGATCGATTTGGCGACGTACTTCCGCGACGCGCTGCTGGTGGCCTCGGACGCCGGCGACGTTGCGCACAACCACCCCGATATGGCCGAGGAGATCGCCAGGCTGGCCGCGCATGCGCCGCCGGACAAACTGCTGCGCTGCATCGAAGCAGTCCTGGAGTGCCGCGAGGCGCTGACGGTCAACGTGAAGCCGAAGTTCGCGGTCGACGCGATGGTGGCGACGGTCGGGCGCGCACTGCGCGACTGAGTTGGGTCGGCGGCGGGCCCTGCCGTAGACTCGTCCCGCCTGTGGCTGACACACATGTGAGCCGGGCACGCCACCTTAGCTCAGTCGGCAGAGCGGCTCACTCGTAATGAGCAGGTCAGGAGTTCGATTCTCCTAGGTGGCTCCAGTTCGGTCCTCGGGTCTGGAAATCAGCGACCAACGGCACGACCTCGTCGAGGTGCGTTTCCAGCAGCCAGTGCCCGCCGCCGAGCAGGTGCAGGGGCGCTTCGGGCAGGTCGCGGTGGTAAGCCTGCGCCGACTCCTCGGGCATGTAGCCGTCATGCGGACCCCAGACAATCAATGTCGGCGGCTGATGCGTGCGCAGGTAGGCCTGCTCCTCAGCGAACCAGTCGAGTGTCGAGGGTTGGTCCTCAAGCAGGTGGATGAGGTTGGCCAGCCGGTCCGGGGTTGTCCCAAAGCTCGCGCAGGAACCCGTATTTCGGCCCGAACGCGTCGGCTTAGATGTCACCGTTCTGGATGACGAGGCCCGCGACGCGCTCGGGTTCGGCCAGGGCGAGACGGATCGGGCGGCCCGGCTTGGCGGTAGAAGGTGTCGACGCCGTCGACGGTGACGCGGTGGTGGTGGGTGACCGGTGCGATGCTCACGTCGGCTGCAACACCTCCTTGGCGATCTTCATTGCCGAGTTGGCGGCGGGGAAACCGGTGTAGCCGGTGCAGTGGTAGATGACCTCGGCGATCTCGTCGTCGGTGAGGCCGTTGGTGCGCGCGATCTGAACGTGGATCCGCAGTTCGTCTTCGGCGCGCAGGGCGATCAGGAGGCCCAGTGTCAGCAGGCTGCGGTCGCGACGGCCCAGGCCCTCCCGGGTCCACAGTCGCCCGAACACGTTGTCCATGGCCAGGGGAAGCATCTCGCCGCCGAAAGAGTCGGTGGGTAGTTCGACGTCCCCGTCGGGGAGGGCGCCGGGAAGAAGTTCGCGGAAGACCTGGAGGCCTTGGTCACGGATGTCGGTCATCCCGACAGCCTGGCACGCTGACCGCTATTTCGGTGCCACGAATCCGACGGGGCCCGACGCGATGCACACCGACAACGCGGCGGTATTCGCGCGGACGTCGATCGCGTCGCCCGCACCGGGTAGCCGGACGAACACCTGGTTCAGGCCGGGTCGCACCGGCACCTTGACCTCGCGCCCCTCCGACAGCGACATCGTCATCGAGCCGTCGCTGTTGGCCAGGTAGTTGATCTCGGCCGTCCAGTCGGCAGGTAGCAGCGGGCCGTCCAGCGGCATGTGGACCGGAATTTCGGGCTGCACCAGGTAGCCGCAGTCCGGGTGCGGTCCAGGCGCGATGGCGCGCACCCAGGTGACCTTCGCGTCGACCACGCGACCGGTGTGGTCGAGCATGCGCAATTCGTCTGTGGCTGCGGAGAATTCGGGACGTTCACGCACCAGCGCGAACATGTGGCTGGCCCGGTTCTCGGGTCCGACGACCCGCTGCAGGACCATCGGGTCGACCTCCTGGTCGAGCATCGGCGCGTCCGACATCCGGCTCGCGTCGGCCAGGCCCGACAACGCGTTGCGCAGATAGCCTTGCGCCGGATTGTCGCGCCACGTCGTCAAGAACGTCGCCGTCGAGTACACGCTGCTGGCCACGAACAGGGCTGTAAGCGAACAGATCACCACTGTTCGGGTGCGTGATGCGTCCAGCCACCGCGACCCCGCCCGGTTCGGGGCGCACAGCCCGACCGCCGCCAACAGCGCCAGCACGATGACGAGGTCGGGCAGATAGCGCAGCGTCTGCGCCAATTCCAGGGCGGTGAACTGCGATGACCGCATGAGGTAGATCGGGATCTGGCAGGCCATCGCGTATCCCGCGGCCACCAACCACACCGCGACGATCCGCCGCTTGCGCAGCAGCGTCACCGCGACCACGGCGGCCAAACCCACCCAGCCCAACACCATCACCGTCGCGGGTGGGGTCGCCCACGGCGAGGCAGGCGCCCACCGTTGCCAGTCCCACGGGCCGCCGACCAGCCCCGGCACGATCCCGTGCGTCACCGACCGCGCGAGCAGGTCCCACGTCATCGCCAGGTCGAAACTCCACCGCTTCTGGTCGACCACGACCAGGTACACGCCGACCCATCCCGCCGTGACCGCCAGCGACGGCACCCACAGGCGGATTCCGCTACGCCACACCGTTTTCACCGGTCCGGTGTCGGTTACGTAACACAGCAGAGCGGTCACCGCGAACGCGACGAACGGGATCACCGCAGCCTTCTCGAAGAACAGCAGACCGCCGATGTAGACCAGAAGAGCCGTCACCGCGTACCGCTTCTCACCCGTGCGCACCAATAGGATCGCGTCACCGCAGACCCACGCCAACGCCGCCAGCATCGGGAACGAGTTCAGTGCCGCCGCCCACCAGGCGAACCCGGGCACCGCAAGCGGCGTGAACAACGCGAATGTCAACGGCAGCAACAGGACTGGTCGCCACCCAAGAATGATGTGCAACGTCCGCAGCAGCGCCAGCGACACCAGCAACTGCAAGACGAGCAGGCTGATCGCCGGGCCGATCCAGTTCAGGGGTGCCAACAAGGTGATGCCACCGGCGACGAGGAACGCGGCGGGCATGACGTGACCGTCGTGGTCGTCGAACAGGTATGCCGGCGAGAGCAGCGGTTGGGTACCCGCGCGGCCGATCAAGATCAGGTCGTCCCAGTAGAAGTAGCCGCCGAACGCCAGCACCGCCCGGATCGCCAACTGCACGACGATCAGGACGATGGCGGTGCGCGCGACCCAGTTGCCCAGCGCGAAGTTACCGCGGATAGGCATCCCCTGCTTGCCGGCGAGCGATCCACGCCGAGCGCACCATCTCCTCCAGCGAATGCCGCATCCGCCAGTCGAGGTCGCGCGCGGCCAAGTCGCCCGACGCGACGATGCGGGCGGGGTCACCGGGCCGGCGCGGACCGACCACCGGCTCGAAATCGAATCCGGTCACATCGCGGATGGTGGTCATGATCTCTCGCACCGAGGTGCCGCTGCCGCTACCGAGGTTGTAGACGGGCTCGATTGCGTCGTCGGCTTCCAGCCGACTCGCCGCGGCGACATGCGCCAGCGCGAGGTCCGACACGTGGACGTAGTCCCGCACACAGGTGCCGTCGGCAGTGGGGTAGTCGGCGCCGTTGATCCGCGGTGTCTCGTCGCGGCACAACATGTCGAACACCAGCGGAAAAAGGTTGTGCGGGCTGACGTCGAACAGATCCGCCGAACCCGATCCCACAACATTGAAGTAGCGCAGGCTGGTGTGCCGTAACCCGGACGCGCGGGCGGCGTCGCGAATCATCCACTCGCCCACCAGCTTACTGACGCCGTACGGGGATTCCGGCGAAGTGGGCGTCTGCTCTGTGACGGTGTCGACGTCCGGGGTGCCGTACGTGGCGGCGCTGGAGGAGAACACCATTTTGTCGGTGCCTGCGGCCTCCATCGACTTGAGTAGCGTGACCATCGCCGAGACGTTCTGCTCGTAGGTGTGAAGTGGGCGTTGCACCGAGACACCGGCGTACTTGAACCCTGCGATGTGGATGACGCCGCTGACGTGATACTCGTCGAGCGTGCGTGCGACGACTTCACCGTCGAGCAGGGTGCCGCGCACGAACGGAACCGTCGGCGGAACGAATCGCTTCAGGCCGGTCGACAGATCGTCGATCACCACCACCGGCATGTCGGCGTCCGACAGGGCACGCACCACATGGGAACCGATGTACCCGGCGCCGCCGGTCACCAGCCAAGTCATTCGCTTTTCCTCACCCTAGAACGGGGCCAGCATACGGAGGGGCGACCTGCGCTCCGAACCGGTGTCATGCCGCACGCCTGCGAGACAGCGCGAACAGGTGCACGGCGATACCGACCACCGGACCGCACACCAGCGCGACCACTGTGCGCGTCTGCAGATCCAGCGGTAACAGCAGCAACAGCGTCGACGCGACGGTCGCCGAAACCCAGCCCAGTGAGTACGCGCGGTGCAGTGCGGCCGCCACCGCCGCGGCGCCGGTGAGCGTGAGCAGCGAAACGGCGATCGCACCGCCCGTCAACCAGGCCAGCAGGGCACCGTCGGCGCGGTATTCGGCACCGAATGCGCTGCGCAACAGCCACGGTCCGGCCGCCCAAGCCACCAGCACACCGAGCAGGCCCACACCGGTGACGATCACCGTGGGCGCGACGAGAGCGCGCATCCGGTGCGTGCGCTGGTCGACGAAGTGGGCAACCAGGTTCCCCTGCATCGCCGTGAGCGGGACGAGGAGTGGGGCCCGCGTCAGCGTGACGGCCAGGATCACGATGCCGCCGACCGCGCCGAGGTCGTCGGAGGTCGCCTGCAACAGCACCGGAAATCCCATGACCAGGATCGCGCTCGCGCCCGCCGCGGTGATCGAATGCGACGCGCCCCGTAGGAAATCCGCGGTGCTGACGGGGGTCGACAGACCCGCGGCGCGCCGGGTGGCGGGCGAGACGATCAGCATGATCAGCCACGCCACCGAACCGGCCACGGTGGCCCACAGATAGCCGGCCAGGCCCCAGCCGACCAGGAATGTCGCGACGGCCACGAGCAGCCGCAGGCTTGCGTCGGTCACCATCTGCGATCCGTACGCCGTCCACCTGTCCAGTCCGGCCGAGATGCCGAGAAGCGTGGAGTGCAGGCAGTATGCGGCGAGTCCGACGGACAGCAGCGTCACTGAAAGCCATCGGGACTCGACGAACACATACTCGGACCACAGCGGTGAACTGAGCGCGATCGCAGCGGCCGACACGACGCCCACGAGAGCGCCCACCCACATCGGACGGCTGCGCGGGCCCTCGGTCACCTCGATGTGCGCTGCGGACCGGACCTCCCTGGTGGCCTCCTGCAGTAGCCCGCCCGTCGCCCCCGAGACCAGGCCGAACGCCCCCCAGAACACCGCGAACAACGAGAACCCGGCGGGCTCGAGGTCGCGGGCGGCCAGGTAGAGCACCGCATAACCGCACAGCGCGATCGCGGCGGTGGCCACACCGACCCGGCCGACGCTGCCGCGCGCGGCGGGACCGGCCGGTGCCGCGCTGCTGGCGGTGACCGGATCGAAGGGCGCGCCCGCGTCGGTCACGGCGTGTCCAGGTCGCGTAACTGCGGGGAGTACAGCCAGGCATCCCACAGCGGTCGCAGCGACTCGTCGGCGTAATGCGATGCCAGCCCGGTGAAGTCGTCGGTCACCACGGTGCTGTGCCGGTAGCGCGCAGTCCAGTCGCGCAGCAGCGCGAAGAAGTTGCCGTCGCCCAGATGACGTCGCAGCACATGCAACGTCATCGCCCCACGCTTGTACACCCGGTCGTCGAACATGTCGCGCGGGCCCGGGTCGGCCAGAAGCAGGTCGCGCGGCGAGTTGGCAAGCCGCTGATGGTAGTGCCGCGCCCACTCGTCGGCGCTGCGGCCGCCCGAGTTCTCCGACCACAGCCACTCGGCGTAACAGGCGAACCCCTCGTGCAGCCAGATGTGGCGCCACCGCTTGGCGGTCACCGAGTTGCCGAACCACTGGTGGGCGAGTTCGTGCGCGATCAAGCGCTCAGCCCGACCCCTGCCGTCGCAGTGGTTGGCGCCGAATATCGAAATCCCCTGTGCCTCAAGCGGGATCTCGAGGTCGTCGTCGGTGACCACGACGGTGTAGCCCTCGCTGAGCGGATAGTCGCCGAACAACGTGACGAACAGTTTCATCATCTGCGGTTGCGCGGCGAAGTCGTGTTCGAAGTTATCCCGCAGCCGGTCCGGAAGCGCCGCGTGGATCGGAACCCCGTTGTCGGCCAGCCGCTGGCGTTCGTACATCCCGATCTGCAGCGTGACCAGATAGGTCGAGGTGGGCTCGGGCAAGTCGTATGTCCACGTGGTCATCCCGGCCCGTGCGCGGCGAGACACCAACTCGCCGTTCGCGATCACCCGGTACGGGCTCTCGGCGGCGATCTGCAGACGGAAGCTGGCCTTTGCGCTCGGGTGGTCGTCGCAGGGAAACCACGACTGCGCACCGTTCGGCTGACCCGCGACCAGGGCGCCGTCGTTGAGTTCTTCGAAACCGACATCGCCCCACAGTGAACGGATCGGCCTGGGGGCGCCGCCGTAGCGCACGACGATCGTCATCGCCGCGCCCGGAGCCAGCACATCGAGCAACGCGATGTGCAGCTTGCCCGAAGAGGTGCGGAACTGTTGTGGCCGTGCGCCGTTGACGGTCACCTTCGTCACCGACAGCGTGTCGGCGAGGTCGAGGGTGAAGGTGCGGAGCGAAGCGAGAGTCACCGCGGTGATTGTCGCGGTGCCCGTGAGCCGATTGATGGCGACCTTGTACTCGATGTCGAGTTCGTAGCGTGACACCCGGTAACCGAAGTTGCCGCTGGTGGGCAGGTACGGGTCGATGACCGGTGTCGACTTCTTCTTACCTCGCGTCACGCGGCGGTTTCTTCAGTCGATGGCGCCGACGTGCCGGCGCGTTTCTTGCGCGGCGCCTGCCACGGTGAGATCGGGTTGCCCTGCCACCGGGTCGACGCGGGTACCTCGTCACCACGCACGACCAGTGAGGCCGGGCCGACGGTCGCACCGGCGCCGATACGTGCGGCGGGCAGCGCGACGCTGTGCGCACCCAGGGTCGAACCCTGCTCCAGCGCAACGGTGTCCATTCGCATGATCCTGTCGTGGAACAGGTGCGTCTGCACCACGCAGCCGCGGTTGACGGTGGCGCCTTGCTCGAGGGTCACCAGGTCGGCCTCGGGTAACCAGTACGTCTCGCACCAGACGCCGCGCCCGATCCCGGCGCCGAGCGCCCGCAACCACAGGTTCATCACCGGTGTCCCGCTGGCCGCGCGGGCGAACCAGGGGGCCGCGACGGTCTCGACGAAGGTGTCGTAGACCTCGTTGCGCCAGACGAAAGGAGACCAAAGCGGGTGTTCGCCGGCCTCGATGCGGCCGACCACAAGCCATTTCGCGATCACCGCGGCTGCTCCGGCAACGCCTCCGGCGACCAACAGCACCGCGCCGGCACTCGACGCGGCCCACCCCCAGCCGGCTTCAACGGCCAACCATTGCAGGGTGAGCAGCACCGCCACCCCGATCGCGAACGTCATGATCAGCGGGATGATCCGGCACATCTCGACCAAACCCCGCAGCAGCTTCAGCCGCGCCGAGGGATGGAAGGTGCGCAGCGCGTCGGCCGCGGTCGGTTTGCGGCGCAATCGGACCGGCGGACTGCCCAGCCAGGAGGACCCAGCCTTGGCTTTGTGCGGGGCCGCCGACAACACCGCCACCAAGCCGTCGTCGGGTACCTTGCGACCCGGTTGGGTGATGCCGGAGTTACCGAGGAACGCCCTCTTGCCGATCGTCGCCTTCGCGACATGGATCCAGCCGCCACCCAACTCGTAGGACGCCACCATGGTGTCGTCGGCGAGGAAGGCGCCGTCCTCGACGACGGTGAACTTGGGTGTGAACAGTGCGGTCGAAATCTCGGTTCCGCGACCGACGTTGGCGCCGAGCACCCGCAGCCACGACGGGGTAAGCAGGCTTGCGTAGATCGGGAACAGGTAGGTGCGCGCGGCATCCATCAGCCGTTCGGTGGTCCAGATCTGCCACCCCGTGCGGCTGCGCACCGGGTGATACCCCTCGCGCAGCCCCAGCGAGAGCAGCCGCACCCCGACCACCGTCAGCGCCGCGTATATGAGTGCGGCGGCCAGTGTCGCGACCGGAGTCCACAGCGCCGCGGGGGCGATCGCGTCCACCACCGAATTCGTCTCGCGCACACCGTATCCGATCACGGCCAGCCCGGCCGCGATCGCGAGCAACGGCAGTCCTCCGAGAACGATCGAGGAGACGCCGTAGACCGCCACCCATACCGGCGCCCGCGGCGGGCGGTGTTCGGGCCAGGGGTGACGGGCCTTGCCGGACTTCACCGCGGGTGAACCCTTCCAGTACTGGCCGTTCTTCACCTTGCCGACGACGCCGGAACCGGGGGCCACATCGGCGTTCTTGCCGACGACGGCACCGGGCAGCAGTGTCGTACGTGCGCCGATCGTCGCGTCGTTGCCGACGGTGATCGGCCCGACGTGGAAGAGGTCGCCGTCGACCCAGTGGCCGGACAGGTCGACTTCGGGCTCGACCGAACTTCGGTGCCCGAGCTTGAGCATGCCGGTCACCGGGGGTGTGGAGTGCAGATCCACGCCCTTGCCGACCTTGTTGCCCAGTGCGCGGGCGTAGTACACCAACCATGGTGCGCCCGCGAGATTTTCGGCGCCGCTGGCCTCGGCGAGCCGTTCGGCGAGCCACACCCGCAGGTGCTCGGACCCGCCTCGCCGGTAGGTGCCCGGCGCCAACCCGTCGAGGAGAAGGCGGGCGCACAGCGCCGCGATGCCCATCCGGCCCAGCGGGGTGACGAACAGGACGAAACCCAAGCCGACCCACCACCAGTTCAGCGGTGCGGTCCAGGGGACGAACCCGGCAAGGACGTTGTTGGCCAACGCCAGCCACACCACCCACTGCAGTCCGGTCAGCGTGGCCAGCGGCAGTGACAACGCCACCTGCACGGCCTGCGTCATGCGCGACGTCGGCTTCACCGTGCGCGGATGCACCTGCGGCGGCGGATCGAGCTCGTCGAGGAAACCCGCGAGCGACCCGAGCCGCGGGTGGTCGTACAGGTCGGCAACCGTGACCTGCGGGTGGCGCCGACGCAGGGCGGCGACCAGTTGCGCTGCCGACAGCGAGCCGCCACCGAGCGCGAAGAAGTCGGCTTCGGGACCGTCGACCGGCGCGGCGAGCACGTCGCGCCACAGGCTGGCGAGCCAGCCCATCGTCCCCGTCAGCCCGGCGCCGTCGTCGTCGCCGACGTCGACCGGCCACGGCAGCGCGTCGCGATCGACCTTGCCCGAGGTGCGGGTCGGGAGTTCGTCGACCAGGACCAGCCGGGGGACCAGCGCCGCGGGCAACGTCTCGGCCAGCGACACCCGCGCCTTGGCCAGGTCGAACATAGGATCTGCGCTGGCGATGTAGCCGACCAACAGCGGTGTGCCACCGGCCGTGCGACGGACCGCTGCCGCGCCGCCGCTCACCCCGGGCAGGTTGACGAGCGCGGTGTCGACCTCGCCGAGTTCGATGCGCCGCCCGCCGACCTTGACCTGGTCGTCGGCGCGGCCCACGAAGTAGAGCCCGTCGGATTCCAGCCGCACCAGGTCCCCGCTGCGGTACGCGCGCTTCCACCCGAGGGTCGGCATCGCCGCGTACTTCTCCGCGTCCTTCTCCGGGTCGAGGTAGCGCGCCAGCCCCACGCCGCCGATGACCAGCTCGCCGACGGCGCCGTAGGGCACCGCCTCGCCTTCGGAGTCGACCACCGCCAGGTCCCACCCGAGCAGCGGCAAGCCGATGGCCACCGGGCCACCTCCCGACAGCCGGGCGGCGCACGCCACCACGGTCGCCTCCGTCGGCCCGTAGGTGTTCCAGACCTCCCGGCCCTCGACAGCGAGCCGGTCGGCCAACTCGGGTGGGCAGGCTTCGCCGCCGAAGATCAGCAGCCGCACCGCCTCGAGCGCCTCGGCGGGCCACAACGCGGCAAGCGTCGGCACCGTCGACACCACCGTGATGTCGCGGGCCACCAGCCACGGCCCGAGGTCCATACCGCTGCGCACCATCGACCGCGGCGCGGGCACCAGGCAGGCGCCGTGGCGCCACGCCAGCCACATCTCTTCGCACGACGCGTCGAAGGCCACCGACAAACCGGCCAGCACCCGGTCGCCCGGTCCGATCGGACTGTCCTGAACGAACAATTGCGCCTCAGCGTCGACGAACGCGGCCGCGCTGCGGTGGGTGACTGCCACGCCCTTCGGTGTGCCGGTGGAGCCGGACGTGAAAATGATCCACGCATCGTCGCGGCCCAGAGGCGACGCGGCCCGCCAACCCCGCGAAGACCCCGGCCCGCGCGACAGGCCGGCTTCGGTGATGACCGCCACCACGTTGGCCTCGGTGAACACCAGCTCAGCCCGTTCTTCGGGGTCGTCCGCGTCAACGGGTACATAAGCGGCGCCGGTGGCCAACACGGAGAGGATCGCGACGTAGAGCGCGTAGCTTCCCGACGGCATCCGGATGCCGATCCGGTCGCCGCGGCCGATGCCCCGCGCGGCGAGCCAAGCGACGCTGTCCTCGATGTCGGTGATCAGTTCGGCGTAGGTGAGCTGGACGTCGCCGTCGTCGATCGCGGGCGCCTCCGGGAAGCGCTTCGCGGTCTCATAGAGGATGTCGATGAGCGTTCGCGGCTCCGGCGCGAGCGGGGACAACAGATATTGAGGTGGGATCTCCTGCCGCAACTCCCCAGTCACGGCTACAAAGCTACTCAGCCCACCCCCGGTGCCGGCCGAGCCGCACGCGGCGTCGCGATCACGATTGCGACACTGGCCGCCGAGCACCGAAAAGGGCCGCGGCGGAGGTTTGACTTTCCCCGCTACCGGTCATTCGCCAGTACCTGGCAGAATCGCCTGCGGAGGGGAGTATTCCTTCGCCGCGGTGTCGTCATCACGTCGGCCGTCATCGGACGACCGGTGCTGCGGGCCGACACGTTTGATCGTGGCGGTGGAAGAGACCTCCGGCGTTTGACGACCGGAGGTTAAGTGAACGTTTCCACCCTCGAATGGATCATCACGCTGAGCGTGACGATGGCCATCCTGCTGTTCGACGTCATCGTGATCGGCCGCCGGCCACACGAACCGTCGAAGCGGGAGACCGGGACCGCGCTGACGATCTACGTCAGCCTGGCGATCGCCTTCGGGATCTGGACCTGGTTCTTCCACGGCAGCCAGTACGGCGTCGAGTTCTTCGCGGGCTGGCTCACCGAGTACAGCTTGTCGGTGGACAACCTGTTCGTCTTCCTGATCATCATGGCCAGCTTCAATGTGCCCCGGAAGTATCAGCAGCAGGCGCTTCTCGTCGGCATCATCCTGGCGCTGATCTTCCGCGGCATCTTCATCGCGCTCGGCGCCGTGGCCATCAACCAGTTCTCGTGGGTCTTCTACATCTTCGCCGCGTTCCTCATCTACACGGCGATCAATCTCGCCCGCGACACCGACCACGAAGACGACGGCGACAACATCGTGGTCAGGTTCGCCCGCAACCACCTGAGCATGACCGACAAGTGGGACGGCCTGAAGCTATGGGTGAAGGAGAACGGCAAGCGGCTGATGACGCCGATGTTCCTCGTCATCGTGGCGTTGGGCACCACGGACCTGATCTTCGCGCTCGACTCGATCCCGGCCATCTACGGGCTCACCCAGGAGCCGTACCTTGTCTTCACCGCCAACGTGTTCGCGTTGATGGGTTTGCGTCAGCTCTACTTCCTGCTGGGCGACCTGCTCAAACGGCTGGTGTACCTGTCGCAGGGCCTGGCCTTCATCCTGGGCTTCATCGGCGTCAAGCTGCTCCTGCACGCCTTGCACGAGAACGAGGTGCCGTTCATCAACGGCGGTGAGCACGTCCCGGTGCCCGAGATCCCGACCCTGCTGTCGCTGGGCGTGATCATCGTGACGTTGCTCATCACTACCGCGGCGAGCCTCTACAAGACCCGGGTGCACGATGTGAAGAACGCGGCCAACGACAGCTCGAAATTGGATTCGCGCTGAGCACAACGCTCGGCCCGCCGCGAGCGGTCTCCTAGCCTTGCCGGGTGCGACTCTTTGTGACCGAGACCCCGGACGGCTGGGATGAACTGACCGACGGTGGCCAACCGCCCGTCCGCGTTGCGGCCAAGGACCTGCAACACGCACGGCGGGTCCGCGCCCGGGTGCGGGCCGACGGCGACGTCGCGGTCATTCTTGACGTCACGGTCGCCGTCGCAGCCGACTTCCGGTCCGTGCGCGACGTCCTGGAACCGGCCAACGGCGTGCGCTACGCAGGCACCGTCGACGGTCTCGCCGGCCTGATCGCCGACATCGAATCGGCCGGCGTCGCCGACGGCGTCACGCTCGTGCCCCTGTCGCCGCGTGAGGACATGCACGCGCTGGGCCGCGCAGTGCTGCGAAACCTAGAATTACGCGGTCAGGCGCAGGCGTCGTAAGCCGGCGCTCAGCGGTGCCTGGCCGCCTCCTGTGCGAGCTGCACCCGAGAGGTCAGCCCGAGCTTGGTGTACACGTGGGTGAGGTGGGCCTGCACGGTCCGTGGTGAGACGAACAACCGCGCGGCGACCTCCTTGTTGCCCAGGCCCTCGCTGACCAGCTTGACGACGTCGAGTTCGGCCCGGGTCAACGACTCCCACCCGCTTCCTGCGCGCCTACGCTCACCGCGACCACGTTGCGCATAGGCGAGCGCTTCGTCGACGGACAGTGCCGCGCCTTCGGCCCGCGCGGTATCAAACCCCTTCTCGCCCAATGCTTCCCGAAGCATATCCGCCGCCTGTTCGACAACGGAGTCGAGGACCTTGAAGCGCACGACGCCCATGTGATCGAACGCGGCGTCCGCAGCGCCGAGCAACCGCGCACCCGCAAGATGATTGCCGCTCATGGCTGCGACGGAGGCGAGGCCCTCGAGTGCGAAGGGCACGACGAGGTGGCAGCCGAGGCGACCGGCCAGGTCGAGCGCCCCGTCGGCGTCGCGTTCTGCCGCCGCGAGTTCGCCTGCGGCGACCTTCACGTATGCCCGGGCGACCAACGCAAGCGATCGGCCAACGCCCGTCGTCTGCGCCACCACCTCTTCGGCACAACGATGCGCGGCATGGAGGTCGCCGCACGCCGCCGGGCCCAGCGGCGTCCAGGCATAGGTGGAGGCGACTCGGAGGTCGACACCTGTGAGGGCACGGGCCTTTTCGTGCTCCCGCCACGCCGCTGCCGCGTCGCCCGCAGCGAGGTGGACGTGAGCGAACGCGGTGTAGACCGCACCCTTGTAGTAGTCGAAGAGCTCGGAAGCGTGACGCAGGGCCTGCTGTGCGGTGGTCATGGCGCGGTCCACCTCGCCCGTGTATGCCAGGGCGTAGGTCTGCACCACCAACGTGTACATCGAGAACATCGCATCGCGGTTGACCGAGCATTCCTCGATCAGCTCGGTCAACCGCGGGATAGCCGCGCGCATGTCGCCAATCATGAGCTCCCTCCACGCCAGTGCGAGGCGACACTGCCGTGAGACGAAACCGTCGCCGATGTCGGTGGCGATTCGAAGACCCTCCTCGGCGGCGTGCTGCACCACCGTGGCCGAACGGGCACCGATGAAGGCGGCCAGCGCCTCCTGCGCCCGGATCTGGCCCAGAATCCACGAATCACCCAGGTCTTGGGCCAGTTCGGCCGCCTCCGTGAAGTACTGCCGGGCCGATTCGTCGCCGGCGGCGAACATTCCGCAGGCGGTCAAGGCTCGCGCCAGCTGTGCGGGATCGCCGAGCTCTCTGGCCAGTTCGAGGACTTGATGCACCTCGCGCACATTGTCGTTGGTGGCGAGAAACGCCAACAGCATGGCCTTGTTCGCCGACGCCCTCACTCGTGACGGCGAAGCGCCGCAGGACTCGACGTCCGCGTCGTCGAGCGCGGTGCTCAGCCAGCTGATCCCCTCCTGGATGCGGCCACGCGTCAACCACAACGGTTGCAGCGAGGACGCCAAGGTGAGCGCGCGCTCGGCATCGCCGCCCTCTCGACTCCACGCGAAAGCTGCCCGAAGATTGTCGATTTCGGCTTCGGCCCAGTCGACGCGCCGTTCGTGGTCGGTATCGGGCGGCCTGTCGAGAAGCGCGGCCGTCGCACTGTAATGATCGCGGTGCCGTGCGCGTATGACGTCACCCTCGCGGGATTCGTGCAGTTTCTCCTGGGCGTACTGGCGCACGGTCTCCAGCAGCCGGTAGCGGGTGCCCCAACCGGTGTCGTCGGCAACGACGAGAGATTTGTCCACCAGCAGGGTGAGTTGATCGAGCACCTGATAGCGCTCAGCGTCGTCATCGCCGGCGACGGCGTGCGCGGCGTCGAGGTCGAAACCGCCGAAAAACACTGCCAGCCTCCGGAACAACGTCTGCTCCGGCTCGCTTAGCAACGCGTGCGACCAGTCCACCGATGCCCGTAACGTCTGCTGGCGGCGCACAGAGGTACGCGCTCCACCCGTCAGGAGACGGAACTGGTCGTGCAGGCTGTCGAGGATCTCGTCGGGTGACAGCGCCCGCACCCGGGCCGCGGCGAGTTCGATCGCGAGCGGAAGCCCGTCAAGCCTGCGGCATATCTTGGTGACGGTTCCCGAGTTCTGCGCCGAGATTCGGAAATCGGGTTTGGTTCTGCGGGCGCGGTCGGAAAACAGCTCGAGCGCTTCGTCGGCCAGCGACAGCGAGGGGACCCGCCAGCTCACCTCGCCCGTTACACCGATCGGTTCGCGACTCGTGGTCAGCAGCGTCAAGGTCGAAGAGGCACCCAGCAGCGCGATGACCATTTCAGCGGTGGCGTCGAGCAGGTGTTCGCAGTTGTCGAGCACGATCAGCATTCGGCGGTCGCGAACGAACCGCAGCACCACGTCGGTGGTCGGCTGCCCGGGCTGGTCGGGCAGGCCCAAGGCGCGCGCGGTCGCCACGGGCACCACGTCGGGATCGGTGATCGGTGCCAGGTCGACGTACCAGACGCCGTCGGCGAAGTCGGTGGCGATTTCGACGGCGACCTGTATCGCGAGCCGGGTCTTACCCGCCCCGCCCGCACCGGTCAGCGTGACCAAGCGGTTGGTCTCGAGCGCCTCACGGATGCCACGGATCTCGGTCTTACGTCCGATGAAACTCGACAGCTGAACCGGAAGGTTCTCGGCAGCAGGGACATTCGACATGTGCGCCGTGCGCAGTGGTGGGAACTGATTGGGCAGATCGGGGTGGCAGAGTTGCACAACCCGTTCGGGGCGTGGCAGGTCACGCAGCGGGTGACTACCGAGATCGTAAAGCGTGATGTCGGCGGGCAGTTGGTCGACGACGAGCGGTTCGGTCGCACCCGAGAGCACGGTTTGGCCGCCGTGCGCGAGGTCACGCAACCGGGCGGCGCGGTTGATCGTCGGTCCGATGTAGTTGCCCTCATCTCGCAGACGAACGTCGCCGGTGTGGATCCCGATCCGCAGCTTGATCGGCGCCAGCGTCGCCCGCTGCAACGTCAAGGCGCAGGCCACCGCATCGGCGGCGCGGGCGAACGCGACGACGAAGCTGTCGCCTTCGCCCTGCTCGACGGGCCGTACGCCGCCATGAGCGGTGACCGCGTCGCCCAGTGTCCGGTCGAGACGCTCGACGGCAGTCCGCATCGCTTCCGGCTGGGTCTCCCACAGCCGAGTCGACCCTTCGACATCAGCCAGCAGCAGCGTGACCGTTCCAGTAGGAAGCTCGCCCATGCTCACGTCGCTCCAGCTAGTTTCGCTCATGCTAGCCAGCATGTGACCGGGGATATCGCGGAAACATCAGCGAAAATGCCAATAGTTCCGGCGCCGGAATGCGTACGCGCGCTTCCCCGGGGACGCGTGCAACGCGGCTCAGGGGTCCGGCGTCACCAGTTGTCGTAGCCGCCTTCGGGACCCAGCATGCGTTCGAGCCGGGTGCGATTGATGCGGGCCAACTCGTTGCGGACGACCTTGCGCTCGGTCTCGATGTCGTTGTGCATCCGGTCGAGCATCGCTGCTAGCACCCGCCCCGCGTCGAAGCCGTTGACGAACATCACGAACCCGAAGCCGAAGTGCTCGAGGTATTGCTTCGACGCCTGACTCAGGCGTTCCATCAACTCGGGTTGGTCGCACCAGATCGCGCACTGCTCAGCGGCCGACTTCTCGCTGCCCGGTCGCCGCCCGACGTCCGGGTAGGCCTGCAGGATGGTGTCGATGGAGTCCTCGCCGAGGCTGAACAGCAGCGCATCGGCTTCCCGGAACAGCGAGTCGTGGTCGGCGTACGGCCGTCCGCGCGCCAGATCGGCGGCCAGCGGCACGCTGTAGCAGCATTCGTACACGGCGTGTACGGCCCTGCGCATCGGCATGGCGTTGAACGCTTCGAGGCCGATCCCCTGATGCATCAACACGACAGCAATGATCGACCGCGGGGAGAACGTCCCGGTTACGTCGTGTTACGGCGAGGAAAAATCAGCGCGCCCGTAAATCGGGCTCAGTGGTCCTTCTGGAACCGCTCGACCGACGCCTGGACTTCGGCCTCGGCCTCGGCGCGACCGACCCAGTCGGCGGCCTTCACATACTTGCCCGGTTCGAGATCCTTGTAGTGCACGAAGAAGTGCTTGATCGCCTCGAGCTCATAGGAAGGCACGTCGCCGAGGTCCTGGATGTGCTCCCAGCGCGGGTCGTCGGCAGGCACACACAGAACCTTGTCGTCGCCGCCGGCCTCGTCGGTCATCCGGAACATCGCCACCGGACGGACATCGACGATGCAGCCGGGGAACACGGATTCGGGCAGCAGTACCAGGGCGTCCAGCGGGTCGCCGTCCTCACCGAGGGTGTCCTCGAAGAACCCGTAGTCGGTCGGGTAGGCCATCGACGTGTACAGGTAGCGGTCCAGCTTCACCCGGCCGCTCTCGTGGTCCACCTCGTACTTGTTGCGAGAACCCTTGGGGATCTCAATCACTACCTCGAACTGCACGGCCGCGGCTCCTTGCCCTGTGCTCTGGTCTGGGTCATCCGGTGATAACGCGGGTCAACATTAATCGAGGGATACGCTGCTGTACGGGGGCGGTCCAGGTTGAGCAGGAGGGTTATGCGGCCCAGTCAGTGGCGGCGATCCACGCACGTGGCGGTTTCGGTGGCGGTTTTGCTGCTGGTTGCCGTGGTCGTGGCGGTGGCCGCGATGCTCACCACAGGTCGGTCGACCGAAGCCTCGGCGGGGAAGCCGACGCCGCCGGCCGCGACCGCGAACCCCGGTGTCGTGCCGGTCGCCGACTCGGCGCCCAAGCCTGTCCCGGACCGGCTGGCCGCAAAGCTCGCGCCCGTACTGGCCGACCCGAACCTCGGCGACCTCACGGGCCGTGTCACCGACGCGCTGACCGGGGCCGAGTTGTGGGCGCAACGCGCCGACATGCCGATGCAGCCGGCGTCGACCAACAAGTCGCTGACGGCCGCGGCCGCGCTGCTGACGCTGGACGGCGACGCGCGGCTCACCACCCGCGTGCTGCGCGGCAGCCAGCCCGGGGTGGTGGTGCTCAAGGGTGGCGGAGATCCGACGCTGTCGGCGGCACCGCCCGGTGAGGACACCTGGTACCGCGACGCGGCACGCATCAGCGACCTGGCCGAGCAGGTCCGCGGCAGCGGTATGGAGGTCACCCGGGTGGCGGTCGACGTCAGCACCTACAGCGGACCGACGCTGGCGCCGGGCTGGGATCCGCTCGACATCGACTACGGCGACATCGCGCCGATGGAGTCGGTGATGCTCGACGGCGGCCGCACCCAGCCGGTGAGCTACGACTCGGTGCGTTCGCACACGCCGGCGCTGGATGCCGGGCGAGCGCTGGCGGTGGCGTTGAAGGTCGACCCGGCGACGGTGACCGTGCTGCCGGGCGCGGCCAGCGGTGAGGAGATCGCCGCTGTCGAGTCGCCGCCGCTGATCTCGCGGCTACGCGACATGATGTACGCCTCAGACAACGTGATGGCCGAGGCGATCGGCCGTGAGGTCGCCGCGCAGGCGAACCGGCCGCAGAGTTTCGACGGCGCGACGCGCGCGACGCTGAGCGCGCTCGCCGACGCCGGCATCGACACGGCCGGGGCGCGGCTGCTCGACTCCAGCGGGCTGTCGGTCGAGGACCGGCTCACCGCGAAGACGCTCGACGAGGTGGCCCAAGCCGCGGCCGGTGACGAGCATCCGGCGTTGCGACCGCTGGTCGACCTGCTGCCGGTGGCCGGCGGTAGCGGCACCCTGTCCAACCGTTATCTCGAAGGGGCGCACAAGGATTCGGCCGGCTTTCTGCGGGCCAAGACCGGCTCGCTGACCGGCACCAATTCGCTGTCGGGCATCGTCACCGACGAGGACGGACGGGTGCTCACGTTCGCGCTGATCTCCAACAACGCAGGCCCGACCGGACGCATCGCCCTCGACAACGTGGCCGCCACTCTGCGAGCCTGCGGGTGCAGCGCGTGAGCCCCTCGACCAAGTCCTCGCTGTCGGTCGGTCGCGCCGTCGACTGGGACTTCGCCGCCGCCGTGGGGGAAAAGCTCGCCCGGCCCGGCCCGGCGTCGACCGACTACACGCGCAAGCAGGTGATCGAGCAGTTGGCCGCGGCGTCGCGCTCCGCCGAACTGCCGGTGCGCGAGGTCACCGGTATGACCGAAGGCGGTGAGATCCCCGAGGCGCGAATCGTGGACCGCCCCCAGTGGATTCGCGCGGCCACCCGGTCCATGCGCGTGATGACGGGCGGATCGGACAAGCCGGCAGGTGCCATCAGCGGGCGCATCACGGGTGCGCAGACCGGAGCGGTGCTGGCGTTCATCTCCTCGGGCATCCTCGGCCAGTACGACCCGTTCGGCCCCGGCGGTGGCGAACTGCTGCTGATCTACCCGAACGTGATCGCCGTTGAGCGCCAGTTGCAGGTGCAGCCCTACGACTTCCGGCTGTGGGTCTGCCTGCACGAGGTCACCCACCGGGTGCAGTTCCGCGCCAACCCGTGGCTTGCCGAACACATGTCCGGTGCACTCGCCGTGCTCACCGAGGAAAGCTCCGAAGACATCACCGAGATGGTCTCCAGGCTCGCCTCGTTCGTGCGCAGCCGCCGCGACGAGGCGAACGGCGGTGTGGCAGATGTCAATTCGAATGGGATGATCGGGCTGTTGCGGGCGGTGCAGTCCGAACCTCAGCGTGAGGCCCTCGACAAACTGCTCGTGCTCGGCACGCTGCTGGAAGGCCACGCGGACCACGTGATGGACGCCGTCGGTTCCGCTGTGGTGCCGTCGGTCGCCACGATCCGCAAGCGGTTCGACGAGCGACGTCAGCGCAAACAGTCGCCGTTGCAGCGGGTGGTGCGGATGCTACTGGGCATCGACGCCAAGCTCAGCCAGTACACCCGCGGCAAGGCGTTCGTGGACCACGTGGTGTCCGCTGTCGGCATGGACCGGTTCAATGCCGTGTGGACGGGACCCGAAACATTGCCTCTGCCAACCGAAATCGACGAGCCTCAACGATGGATCGACAGGGTGCTGTAGCCGGGCTTCGGGCGGCGGTCGAGGCGTTCGACCGCGACTTCGGGGTCGGCGACCGCTGGTGCGTCGCACTGTCTGGAGGCCCCGACTCGCTGGCATTGACCGCGGTCGCGGCGCGGCTCAAACCGACCACCGCCCTGATCGTCGACCATCAGTTGCAGCCGGACTCCGCCGCCGTGGCGGAGAACGCGCGGAAACACGGTCTGTCAGTGGGATGCGTTGCAGCGCAGGTGATCACCGTCGACATCGGTACGGTGGGGGGTCCCGAAGCCGCCGCGCGAACCGCGCGATACCGCGCGTTGGACGCGGCGAGGGACGGGATGCCCGTGCTACTGGGCCACACGCTGGACGACCAGGCCGAGACGGTGCTGCTGGGTTTGGGCCGCGGTTCCGGGCCGCGGTCGATCGCAGGCATGCGGCCGTGGGACCCGCCGTGGGGCAGGCCCCTGCTCGGTGTGCGGCGGGCGGCGACGGAGGCGGCGTGCGACGAGCTCGGTCTGTCGCCGTGGCAGGACCCGCACAACGCGGACCGCAGGTTCACCAGGGTTCGCCTGCGTGAGGAGGTGCTACCTCTGCTCGAAGACGTTCTCGGCGGAGGCGTCGCCGAGGCGTTGGCCCGCACCGCAGGCGCGTTGCGCGCCGACACCGACACCCTCGACGAGCTGGCCGACCGCGCACTGACCGGGCTGCGCCGCGACGATGCGCTCGACGGCGCCGAGCTCGCCCTTCTTCCAGAAGCACTGCGGCGCAGGGTGATTCGTCGATGGCTCCTGGATGGCGGTGCCGCCGGACTGACCGACAAGCAGATCCGCGCCGTCGACGCCCTCGTCACGGCGTGGCGAGGCCAGGGCGGGGTCGCGGTCGGATCCCCCCTGCGCGAGCGACGGCTGATCGCGGGCCGCCGCGACGGCATGCTGACCCTGCACACGGAGCCGGTGCGAACCATGAAAAACTGTGCCCGTGCCTGAGCGATCCGCCGATTTGTATACCGGTGACATCAAGTCGGTGCTGCTGTCGTCCGACGAGATCCAGGCGAAGATCGCCGAGCTCGGCACCCTGATCGGCGAGGAGTACCGCGACACCGTCGCCGAAAACGGCCAAGATCTCCTGCTGGTGACCGTGCTCAAGGGCGCGGTCTTCTTCGTCACGGACCTGGCACGCGCGATCCCGCTGCCGACGCAGCTGGAGTTCATGGCGGTCAGCTCCTACGGTTCGTCGACGTCGTCGTCCGGTGTGGTGCGCATCCTCAAAGACCTCGACCGCGACATCAACGGCCGCGACGTGCTGATCGTCGAGGACATCGTCGACTCCGGGCTGACCCTGTCGTGGTTGCTGCGCAACCTCGCCACCCGCCACCCCCGCTCGCTGCGGGTGTGCGCGCTGCTGCGCAAACCCGACGCGGTGCGCGCCGACGTCGAGATCGCGCACGTCGGATTCGACATCCCCAACGAGTTCGTCGTCGGCTACGGCCTGGACTACGCCGAGCGCTATCGCGACCTTGACTACATCGGCACGCTGGACCCGAAGGTGTACGAGCAGCACTGACGCCTCCGCGAAATTGCGTTCCAGCAGCGAAAGTGCGAGTAGAGACCTGCCGGAATGCAATTTCGGCGCAAGATGGGGGCATGACGACGACGGCGCTGAGGATCTGCCCCCTGTGTGAGGCCACCTGCGGCCTGGTCCTCACCATTGACGACGGTCGCGTTGTCGGTGCCCGCGGCGACCGCGACGACGTGTTCAGCCACGGCTTCATCTGCCCGAAGGGCGCCAGCTTCGGCGAACTCGACAACGATCCCGACCGGTTGGCCCGGCCGATGATCCGGCGTGACGGTGTGCTGACCGAGACGACCTGGGAGGAGGCGTTCGCCGCGGCCGCGGAGGGGCTCGGGGGTGTCATCGCCGAGCACGGCGGTGCGGCCGTCGGCGTCTACCTGGGCAATCCGAACGCCCACACCATCGCCGGCGGGTTGTACACCCCGCTGGTCGTGAAGGCGCTGGGCACCCGACAGGTGTACTCCGCGAGCACCCTCGACCAGATGCCCAAGCACGTCGCGCTGGGCCTGATGTTCGGCAGCCCCGTCGCGTTCACCGTGCCCGACCTCGACCGCACCGACTACCTCGTGATCATCGGTGCGAACCCCCTTGTCTCCAACGGCAGCCTCGCGACCGCCGCCGACTTTCCCGGCAAGCTGCGCGCGCTGCGCAGGCGCGGCGGCCGCCTCGTGGTCATCGACCCCGCCCGCACGCGTACCGCCGAACTCGCCGACCGCCACCTGGCGCCGCGACCCGGCACCGACGCGGCGCTGCTCCTGGGCGTCGTCCACGTGCTCTTCGATGAGGACCTCGCGGACCTGAAGGGCCTCGACGGGCACGTCGACGGTGTCGACCTGGTGCGTGCGCTCGCCGCCGACTTCTCACCGGACACGGTCGAGGCGTACTGCGGGGTGCCCGCCGACGACATCCGCACGCTGGCACGCGAACTCGCGGCGGCGCCGTCGGCCGCCGTGTACGGCCGGATCGGCACGTCCACCGTGGAATTCGGCACCTTGGGCAGCTGGCTCGTCGATGTCGTGAACATCCTGACCGGCAACCTGGATCACCCCGGCGGCGCGATGTTCCCGCAATCGCCGATCGCGTCCGCGGCGCGGCCGCCCAAGCGAGGCCGGGGCTTTTCCACCGGGCGTTGGCACAGCCGCGTATCGGGTTATCCCGAAGTGCTGTCGGAGTTTCCGGCCGCAGCGTTGGCCGAGGAGATCGACACCCCCGGCGACGGGCAGATCAAGGCCATGATCACGATCGCGGGCAACCCGGTGCTGTCGGCGCCCGACGGCGATCGACTCGACAAGGCGCTGGAGCGCGTCGAGTTCATGCTGAGCATCGACCCGTACCTGAACGAGACCACCCGGCACGCCGACGTCATCCTGCCGCCGCCTCCGCCGTCGCGCAGCGCGCACTTCGACGTCGCGCTCAACGGCCTGGCGGTGCGCAACAACGCGCGGTACTCACCGCCTGCGCTCCCGTTGACCGACCGACCGGACGAAGCCGAGATCCTCGCGCGCATCGCCCTGATTCTCTACGGTCTGGGCCCCGGCGCCGATCCGATGCTGGTCGACGATCAGGTGATCGCGGCGACGCTGGCCAAGGAGACCGCCGACCCCGACTCGCCGGTCGCCGGGCGATCCGTCGACGAGATGACCGCGATGCTGCCGACGGCTGCCGGCTACGAACGGCGCCTCGACATGATGCTGCGCCTCGGCGCCTACGGAGACGCGTTCGGCGCCAACCCCGACGGTCTTACGCTGGCCAAGCTCAAGGCCGCACCGCACGGCATCGACCTCGGTCCGCTGCGTCCGCGCCTCGCCGAGGTGCTGCGAACGCCGTCCGGACGGATCGAACTGGCACCGCCCGAGTTGACCGCCGACGTCGCGCGACTGCGGAATGCGCTCGGTGTGCGGGCCGACGGGTTCGTGCTCATCGGGCGACGGCACCTGCGTTCCAACAACAGCTGGATGCACAACCTGCCCGCGCTTTCGGGCGGCTCCAACCAGTGCACGCTGCGGATCCACCCCGACGACGCCGCCGAGCTCGGCCTGACCGACACCGCCGTCGTCAAGGGGCCGGGAGGTGAGCTGCTGGCGCCGGTCGAGATCACGCCGGATATGCGGCGAGGCGTGGTGTCGTTACCGCACGGCTGGGGCCACGACCGCGACGGCACGGGTCAACGGGTGGCGGCCGGTGCGCCGGGCGTGAACGTCAACCAGCTCAACGACGGCAACCATCTGGATCCGCTGTCGGGGACCGCGGTGCTCAACGGGATCCCAGTAGATATCGCGCCAGCCGGCTGAGCCGGCAATTCAACTAGAGCGGGTTAGGTCAGCTCGTAGACCACGGTGACGTTGAAGCCGACGGCCTGCTGGCCCGGCTCGATCGGCACCGTCGCCATATCCGCGGCCTGGCCGCGTGGACCCTGATACGGCGTCGGGGGTGACGAAGAAGGCACCTCGGATATCGAGATGACCTTGCCGAGGTCCAATTCGGCGAGCAGCGCGTACTGTTCGGCGCGGCTCTTGGCATCGTTGAAGGCCCGGGCGCGCGCTTCGCGCACCAGCTGTGAGTCGTCCTCGATGGCGAGGGTGACGTTGTTGATCCTCGTCGCGTTGCCGCCCCTGCTCGCGATGATCCCGAACACCTGTGGCGCCGTGTTGAGCGCGCGGACCTTGACGTCGATCGTGTTCGTCGCCCGGTAGCCGTTGATGGTGGTGTTGTCGCCGCCGGCGTACTGCGGCTGCACGCTCACCTCGGAGGTGTTGATGTCCTTGCGGTCGATGCCCGAGTCGACCAGCGCGTCGATGACGCCACGCTGCAGTTGGCTGGTCTGGTTCAGCGCGCCGGCGGCGTCGGCGGCGACGACCTCCATCCCCGCGTTGATCATCAGTGTGTCGGGCGTGCCGAGCACCTCACCGGTGCCGACGACCGTCACCTGGCGCTGTGCGCTGTCGTCGTCGTTGGTGAGGACGGGGGCGGCCGTCGCGTCACAGCCCGAGAGCAGGGCGATGAACCCCACCGCCGCGGCCGCGAGGATTCGGGTGGGCGTATTCGCCCGGGCAGCGATTGGCATGGCTGGCACCCTACCGTCAGGGGGTCACCATGATCTTGCAGTGCGTGTCGGGGTCGGCGAGTTCGTCGAACGCGGCGCCGACGCCTTCGAGTCCCACCTCGCCGGTGATCAGCGGCGAGACATCGATGCGCCCGTCGGCGATGGCGCGCAACGTCTCCGCGAACTCGTTGTGGTCGTAGGAGTTGACGAACTGGACGCTGATCTCCTTGGCGATGCCGAACAACGGCGTGACCGTGTCGGGCTGCATGCACACTCCGGCCACCACCAGGCGGCTGCCCAACGGAGCCCTGCGCATCACGTCGTCGATGATCCCGGGGACGCCGACGGCCTCGAAGATCACCGCGGGTGTCGCGCCGTCGAACGGAGAACCCTGCGCGGGATCGAGCGTCACGTGCGCGCCCATAGTCGCGGCGAGTTCCCGCCGGCGCACCGAGAAGTCCGCCGCCGCAATGTGTTCGACGCCCTTGAGCCGCAGGGCGGCGATGATCGCGATGCCGATCGGACCGCAGCCGATGACCAGCGCGGCCTCGCCGGCGGTGATGGCGGACTTGTTGACGGCGTGCAACCCGACGGCCATCGGTTCGGTCAATGCGGCGTGCCGGGGGTCGACGTCGTCCGGCACGCTCAGCAGTAGCGGCACCGACAGCAGCATCCTCTCTGCGTATCCACCGAGTACGGTGTTGCTGGACATGATCGGCTCGAAGCCCTTGGGCGACAACAACACCGGTAGCGACGTGACTAGAGTTCCCGGCGGGGGTGCGTCGGTGCCGGGACCGGCCTCGAGGATCTCAGCGCTGAATTCGTGGCCCATGAACACGTCATCGCCGAGGTCGACCGGCAGGCCTCCTTGCACCGGCATACCGGTGATCTCGCGGGTCAGCCGCACCATCTGGTCGCCGTGCTTGGCGAAGTGCAGATCTGAACCGCAGATCCCGCAAGCCTTGACCGCGACCAGGACCTGACCCTCTTGGGGAACCGGTTCGGGCACGTCGTCGCGGACCACCATCTGTCCGCCTCGCAGTACGGCAGCGCGCATTCACCAATCCAATCGGTTCAAGAACTCCAGCAGCGCGGCGTTGACCGCCGCGGGCCGCTCCTGCGGCAACCAGTGCCCGCCGTCGATCATCACCTCGCGATAGTCGCCGGTAACCACCTCGCGGGCGCGGTCCCGCCGGGCGAAGGCCTGGGTCGGATCCTCTGTGGCGCCGACGAACAACGCAGGCACGCCGATGGTCGTCGCCGGGGTGTTCGCCGTCAGCTCCCAGTTGCGGTCGAAGCAGCGGTACCAGTTGAGCGCACCGGTGAAGCCCGTGCGGGTGAACTCCTCGACGTAGTGGTCGAGTTCGCGCTCGTTGATCCAGTCGGGCAGGCCGTCGGGCTCGGGGATACGGGACAGGAGCCCAGCCGGTCCCTGCGCGATCATCCGGTCGCCGACGAGCCCGCCCTTCGACGAGGCCGTCGACGCGAGCAGCTTGCGGATCGACGTGGCGGGGTCTCGGTTGAGCTCCGTGTCGGCCGGACCCGGCTCCTGAAAGTAGAGGATGTAGAAGAACTTCTCGCCGAAGATGCGGCGGAACGCCTGCGTCGTGGGCACCCGCGAGCGCGGCACCGGCGGTGTGCAGACACCGACAACGCCGGCGAAGCGGTCCGGATGCAGCAGCGGCGCAGCCCAGGCCACCACCCCGCCGAAGTCGTGCCCGACGATGACCGCGCGGTCGGCGCCGACGTCGTCGAGCAGGCCGACGATGTCGGCGCTGAG
Organism: Mycobacterium lehmannii; assembly: GCF_001499925.1. NCBI lineage: Bacteria > Bacillati > Actinomycetota > Actinomycetes > Mycobacteriales > Mycobacteriaceae > Mycobacterium > Mycobacterium lehmannii. The sequence goes on along the minus strand of NZ_LQIR01000045.1, from coordinate 167,935 downwards.
CTCGACCACCGTGTAGGCGTCGACGGCATCGGGCTTGGACGACTGCCCGTAGCCGCGCTGATCGGGAGCCAGCACGTGATAGCCGGCCTTGGCCAATGCGGGCATCTGATGGCGCCAAGAGAATGCGAGTTCGGGAAAACCGTGGGCGAGTACCACCAGCGGAGCGCCCGGTTCGCCCGCCTCGAGCACCCGCAGGCGCACGCCGTTGGTGTCGACGAACCGCTCGGTCGAGGTGATCACGATCCCCACCCAAGCACAGTCCTCGGTGCGCGAGTGTGTGGTTGAAGCACGCCGCCGCGGCCGGCAGCGTGCGGGTAACCCACGTTCGCCGGGATGTCGGGAGAACCGTCGGGAACCTTGGTTCGTTGGTCTAGCGGTAGCCTGAACTATTCCAACCGCGTACTTGTTGGAGAGGCTTCGACGGCTTGAAAAGGCATTGAAGGCAGGAGTGGTCGCTGACGGCCGGGGACAACGGCCCGCCACGCGGCCGGACGACGACGGATAGTTGATGAATCGGAAAAATGTCATCCGCACGCTGAGCGTGATAGCGGTCGTGCTGTTGCTGGGGTGGTCCTTCTACTACTTCAGCGACGACACGCGGGGTTACAAGCCCATCGACACGTCGGTGGCGGTCGCCCAAATCAACGGCGACAACGTCAAGAGCGCGCAGATCGACGACCGTGAACAGCAGCTGCGGCTCGAACTCAAGAGCGGCAACGGCGACACCGAGAACAGCGACAAGATCCTCACCAAGTACCCGACCGGGTACGGGGTCACGCTGTTCGAGGCGCTTCAGGACAAGAACGTCAAGACCAACACGGTCGTCAACCAGGGCAGCATGCTCGGCTCGCTGCTGATCTACCTGCTGCCGCTGTTGCTGCTGGTCGGCCTGTTCGTGATGTTCTCCCGCATGCAGACCGGCGGCCGGATGGGCTTCGGGTTCGGCAAGTCCAAAGCCAAGATGCTCAACAAGGACATGCCGAGCACCACCTTCGCCGACGTCGCCGGCGTCGACGAGGCCGTCGAAGAGCTCTACGAGATCAAGGACTTCCTGCAGAACCCGTCGCGGTATCAGGCGCTCGGCGCCAAAATCCCCAAGGGCGTGTTGCTGTTCGGCCCGCCCGGCACCGGTAAGACGCTGCTGGCGCGCGCCGTGGCCGGCGAGGCCGGGGTGCCGTTCTTCACGATCTCGGGCTCGGACTTCGTCGAGATGTTCGTCGGCGTCGGCGCCTCCCGCGTGCGTGACCTGTTCGAGCAGGCCAAGCAGAACAGCCCCTGCATCATCTTCGTCGACGAGATCGACGCGGTCGGCCGTCAGCGCGGCGCCGGCCTGGGCGGCGGCCACGACGAACGCGAGCAGACACTCAACCAGCTGCTGGTCGAGATGGACGGCTTCGGCGACCGTCAGGGCGTCATCCTGATCGCGGCCACGAACCGGCCCGACATCCTCGACCCGGCGTTGCTGCGGCCGGGCCGCTTCGACCGCCAGATCCCGGTCTCCAACCCCGACCTTGCCGGCCGTCGCGCCGTGCTCAAGGTGCACTCCGCGGGTAAGCCGATCGCCCCCGACGCCGACCTCGACGGGCTGGCCAAGCGCACCGTCGGCATGTCCGGCGCCGACCTGGCCAACGTCATCAACGAGGCCGCACTGCTGACCGCCCGCGAGAACGGCACGGTGATCACCGGCCCGGCGCTGGAGGAGGCCGTCGACCGCGTCGTGGGCGGGCCCCGGCGCAAGAGCCGCATCATCAGCGAGCAGGAGAAGAAGATCACCGCCTACCACGAGGGCGGGCACACGCTCGCCGCGTGGGCGATGCCGGACATCGACCCGATCTACAAGGTGACGATCCTGGCCCGCGGCCGCACCGGCGGCCACGCGATGGCGGTCCCCGAGGACGACAAGGGCCTGATGACCCGCTCGGAGATGATCGCGCGGCTGGTGTTCGCGATGGGTGGACGCGCGGCCGAGGAACTGGTGTTCCGGGAGCCGACCACCGGGGCGGTGTCCGACATCGAGCAGGCCACCAAGATCGCCCGCGCGATGGTCACCGAGTACGGCATGAGCTCCAAGCTCGGCGCGGTGCGCTACGGCACCGAGCACGGCGATCCGTTCCTGGGCCGCACCATGGGCACCCAGGCCGACTACAGCCACGAGGTCGCCCAAATCATCGACGACGAGATCCGCAAGCTCATCGAGGCCGCCCACACCGAGGCCTGGGAGATCCTGACCGAGTACCGCGACGTGCTCGACACCCTCGCCGGCGAGCTGCTGGAGAAGGAGACCCTGCACCGCCGTGAGCTCGAGGAGATCTTCGGCGACGTGAAGAAGCGTCCGCGGCTGACCATGTTCGACGACTTCGGCGGGCGGGTGCCATCCGACAAGCCGCCGATCAAGACCCCCGGCGAGCTCGCGATCGAGCGCGGCGAGGAATGGCCGAAACCGGTGCCCGAACCCGCTTTCAAGGCCGCGATCGCCGCGGCCACCAAGGCCGCCGAAGCCACCAAGGTGGCCGAGGGCGGGCCCAACGGCGCCAACGGCAGCGGCAACGGTTCGGCCGGTCCGACACAGCCGGACTACGGCGCCCCCGCGGGATGGCACGCACCGGGCTGGCCGCCGCCGCCACAGCAGCAGCAGCAACAGCCCCCCGTCCAGCAGCCGCACGGCTACTGGTATCCGCCGCCGCACCAGGGTTGGCAACAGCAGCAGCCCTATCCGCCGTATCAGCCGTATCCGCAGCAGGGGCCACCGCAGCAACAGGGTGCGCCACCCCAACCGCACGAGGACAAGGGTCAGGACAACAGCCGGCGTAACGGCTGACAGGCCGACCGGCTCACAGGAGGCTCCATTGGCGCAGTCGCAGCACAACTCTGTCACCTTCAGTCCCGCGAACTTCGACCAGCCGCGCGCTGAGGCGGCGGTCCGCGAACTGCTGCTCGCGGTGGGCGAGGACCCGGACCGCCACGGCCTGGAGTCCACGCCCGCGCGGGTCGCGCGGGCGTACAAGGAGCTGTTCGCCGGCCTCTACATCGATCCGGATTCGGTGCTGGACACCACGTTCGACGAGCAGCACGACGAACTGGTGTTGGTCAAGCAGATCCCGATGTACTCGACATGCGAGCACCACCTGGTGTCGTTCCACGGCGTCGCGCACGTCGGCTACATCCCCGGCGAGGACGGCCGCGTCACCGGGTTGTCCAAGATCGCCCGGCTGGTCGATCTCTACGCCAAGCGACCGCAGGTGCAGGAACGGCTCACCGGTCAGATCGCGGACGCGATGATGCGCAAACTCGATCCGCGGGGTGTGATCGTCGTGGTCGAGGCCGAGCACCTGTGCATGGCGATGCGCGGGGTGCGCAAGCCGGGCGCGGTGACGACCACATCGGCCGTGCGCGGGCAGTTCAAGGTCGACGCGGCATCGAGGGCCGAGGCGCTGGACCTGATATTGCGCAAGTGAACTCGACACGGGTGCGAGTCATGGGAGTCGTGAACGTCACCGACGACTCCTTCTCCGACGGAGGGCTGTTCCTCGACCGCGACCGCGCCGTCGAGCACGGGCTCGAGCTGGTGAGCCAAGGCGCGGCGATCGTCGACGTGGGCGGTGAGTCCACTCGCCCCGGCGCGACGCGCATCGAGCCTGACGTCGAGAAATCGCGGGTGTGCCCGGTCATCAGGGAGCTCGCCGCCCACGGCGTCACCGTCAGCATCGACACCATGCACGCCGACGTCGCGCGCGCCGCGCTCGAGAACGGCGCCCAGATCGTCAACGACGTCTCCGGCGGGCGTGCGGACCCGGACATGGCGCCGTTGCTCGCCGACGCGAAAGTGCCTTGGGTGCTGATGCATTGGCGATCGGTGGGCGCGGACCGGCCGCACGCGGTGCCCGCATATCGGAACGTGGTCGACGAGGTCCGGACCGAACTGCTCGCCAGTGTGGACGCCGCGGTGGCCACCGGCGTCGACCCGGCCAACCTGATCATCGATCCGGGGCTGGGCTTCGCCAAGACGGGCGACCACAACTGGATGCTGTTGCGGGCGCTGCCCGAATTCGTCGCCACCGGCATTCCGGTGTTGGTCGGCGCGTCGCGGAAACGCTTCCTCGGAACGCTGCTCGCGGACTCCGAGGGACAACCGCGGCCGCCGGACGGGCGGGAGACCGCGACGGCGGTGATCTCGGCGCTGGCAGGTCTGCACGGCGCCTGGGGCGTGCGGGTGCACGATGTGCGCGCCTCGGTCGACGCGGTGAAGGTGTTGGAGGCCTGGTCGCATGGCTGACCGAATCGAGTTGCGGGGCTTGCGAGTTCGCGGCCATCACGGCGTGTACGAGCACGAGCGTCGCGACGGCCAGGACTTCATCGTCGACATCACGGTCTGGATCGACCTCGCGGCCGCGGCGGCCAGTGACGACCTCGCCGACACCTTGGACTACGGCGGGTTGGCCCAGCGGGCGGCCGACATCATCGCCGGACCACCGCGGGACCTGATCGAGACGGTGGCCGCAGAGATCGCCGACGGCGTCATGGAAGACGAGCGAGTGCACGCCGTCGAGGTGGTCCTGCACAAGCCCGCCGCACCGATCCCGCTGACGTTCTCCGACGTCGCGGTCGTCGCGCGTCGTTCGCGGCGCGGTCGGGGTGGCCCGTGACCACCGCGGTTCTGTCGATCGGATCGAATCTCGGCGACCGGCTGGCGATGCTTCGGTCGGTCGCCGACGGGCTCGGCGGTGCGCTGCGCGCGGCGTCGCCGGTGTACGAGACCGCGCCGTGGGGCGGTGTCGAGCAGGGACCGTTCCTCAACGCCGTCCTCATCGCCGACGATCCCGCGCTCGACGGCCACGGTTGGCTACGGCGCGCCCACGACTTCGAACGAGCCGCCGAGCGGGTGCGCGAACAGCGATGGGGCCCCCGCACGCTCGACGTCGACATCGTGACCTGCCGAACCGGGGGTCGTGAGCTGATCTCACAGGACGCCGAGCTGACTCTGCCGCATCCGCGTGCCCATGAACGCGCCTTCGTGCTGGTGCCGTGGCTGGCGGTGGATCCGGACGCGGTGCTGACGGTCGCAGGCGAGCCGCGCCGGGTCGACGAACTGCTCGGGGCACTCGAAACGGCCGAACGCGAAGGCGTCCACCGCACCGGATTGGTGTTGCGCTGATGGGACCGACGCGCAAGCGCGACCTCGCGGCCGCTGCGCTGCTCACCGCTGTCGTCGGCTATTTGCTCGTGCTCGCGTCGTATCGGTGGTTCCCGCCGATAACCCTGTGGACGGGTGTCTCGCTGCTGGCCGTCGCCATCGCCGAAGCGGGCTGGGCGTTCCATGTGCGAGCCAAGATCAACGACGGCGAGATCGGCGTGGGATCCGGGCGGCTGAACCCCCTCGCGGTGGCGAGGTCCGTGGTGATCGCCAAGGCCTCGGCATGGGTCGGCGCGCTGGTCTTCGGTTGGTGGGTGGCCGTCCTGGTCTACCTGTTGCCGCGTCGCTCCACTCTGCGCGTCGCCGCCGAGGACACCGCGGGCGCCGCGGTGGCAGCCGGGTGCGGACTGGCTCTGGTGGTTGCTGCGCTGTGGTTGCAGCATTGCTGCAAGTCGCCGGGCGAGCCGCCGGAGAACCCCAATGGGGCAACGGATTAACGAAGTTCGGCCGACGCGAGAACGAATCGCCGACGAGGCGACACGCGGAGTGACCTGTGACAGGTACAGTCGCCCCCATGACCGATCCGACCCGCAGCGCACGCTATCGGCGTGCCGGCCGCAGGCCGGGTTGGATGCTGTTGACCGCGTTGCTGGTGCTGGCGATCGCGGCCAGCTCCGCCCTGGTGTTCACCGATCGGGTGGAGCTGCTCAAGCTGGCGGTCATCCTGGCGTTGTGGGCCGCGGTGGTCGCTGCGTTCGTATCGGTCATCTACCGACGCCAGAGCGACGTCGATCAGGCCAAGGTGCGCGACCTCAAGCTCGTCTACGACCTGCAGCTGGACCGCGAGATCTCGGCGCGGCGCGAATACGAGCTGTCGTTGGAGACGCAACTGCGCCGCGAACTTGAAGCCGAGGTGCGCGCCCAGGCCGCCGACGAGATGGCCACCCTGCGGGCCGAACTGTCCGCGCTGCGCGCCAACCTGGAGATCCTCTTCGACGCGGACCTGTCGCACCGGCCCGCCATCGAGCCCGAGCGCACGACGGTGCGCGCCTACAGCGATTGGGCGCGGGATTCGGAGACCACGGGGCGCGTCAGCAGCAGCCGCATCGACGAGTACCGGCCCGACATCGAGGAGCGGACCGAGGAAAGCCCGATCATCGATGTGCCCGCCGAACCCCAACCGCCGGAGTTCGACTGGCAGCAGCCGGCCGCCGAGCGCGGTGGGGCGCACCGCAGAGCCGCCGACGCAGACTGGGGCCGCCAGCCGGCCGAGGAGCCGAGCTCGTGGTCGCCGCCGCCACCACCTCACCAGCCGCCGCCGACGAGCGACTGGCAGCCCGCACCCGCGGACGGGCGCTGGCTTCCGCCGGGCGCCCCGGGCAGCAACTGGGTCTCGCGCGGCAACGGATCGACGACCGAGTACGTCGGTAGGCGCCGGGCCCCAGAACCCGAGGACGATGTGGCCGGCCCGGCCGCCGAGCCCGACGCCTCGACACCGTCGCCCGAACCGCGACGTGGCAGGCATTCGGCGTCGCCGGCCAGCGGCGATCCGGGGAGCCCCGCGCAGCAGACCGTGCCCCCAGAACCGCCGGAACCACCGCCTCCCACAGGGCGGCGGCACCGCAGCGCCGACGACCCCGACACCGCCGGACAGTCCGTCGCCGAACTGTTGGCCCGGCTTCAGGCGAGCCCCACACCGGGCGGGCGTCGCAGACACCGCGAGGAGTGAGTTAATCTCGTAGCGACCGTCCGGTACCCGCACCGCGGGACTGGAACGTACACACATCAACTCGCAGCGAGGTCGACTTCATGGTCGCCATGGGGACCCCACCTGGCGGATTCCGCCCGGCGCGGCTCACTGTCGGCATCGTTTCAGCAGGTCGTGTCGGCTCCGCGCTGGGTGTCGCCCTCGAGCGCGCCGAGCACGTCGTGGTGGCGTGCAGCGGGGTCTCGCGTGCGTCGCGCGACCGCGCCCAGCGTCGGCTGCCCGACACCGCGGTGCTTCCGGTCGACGAGGTGGCGAGCCGTTGCGAACTGCTGATCCTCGCGGTGCCCGACGCCGAGCTCGAGAAGTTGGTGTCCGGTCTGGCCGCGACCGGGTCGGTGCGGTCGGGCACGATCGTCGCGCACACCTCCGGTGCGAACGGAATCGCCGTGCTGACACCGCTGACGTCGCAGGGCTGCATACCGCTGGCGATCCATCCGGCGATGACCTTCACCGGCACCGACGAGGACATCGACCGCCTAGCCGACACCTGCTTCGGGGTGACGGCAGCCGACGAGGTCGGATACGCCATCGCCCAATCGCTTGTGCTCGAGATCGGCGGGGAGCCGTTCCGGGTCCGCGAGGACGCGCGCACGCTCTATCACGCGGCACTGGCGCATGCCAGCAATCACCTGGTGACGGTGCTGCTCGACGCGGTCGAGGGATTGCGGTCGGCGCTGTGGGGCCAGGAGCTGCTCGGCCAGGAACTGGTCGGCGATACGCCTGGAGGTCTGCCCGAGCGGGTCGTCGGCCCGCTGGCGCGCGCGTCACTGGAGAACGCGCTCCAACGCGGTCAGGCGGCATTGACCGGCCCGGTGGCACGCGGGGACGCCGCCGCTGTGGCGCGTCATCTCGAAGCCCTGACGGAGGTGAATCCCGAATTGGCGCAGGCATATCGGGCGAACTCATTGCGCACCGCCCAGCGCGCGCACGCCCCAGACGAGGTGGTCGCCGTGCTCACCGCCGATCCGGACCGCGGCGGGAGCTCGCGACGGACGGAGCCGGGCCGATGACCGCCCGCAAACCGCAGTTCACGGCGGGCGAACTGAACGTCTACTCGAAACCCGGTGACGTCGCGGCAGTCACCAGGGCGCTGCGTGCCACCGGTCGACGCGTGATGCTGGTGCCCACGATGGGCGCTCTGCACGAGGGTCACCGCATGCTCATCCGCTCCGCCAAGCGTGTCCAGGGCGCCGTCGTGGTGGTGTCGATCTTCGTCAACCCGCTGCAGTTCGGGGCCGGTGAGGACCTCGATGCGTATCCGCGCACGCTCGACGACGACCTCGCCGCCCTGGGCGAGGAAGGGGTCGAGATCGCGTTCACTCCGACCGTCGCCGACATGTACCCCGACGGCACCCGCACGTCGGTGCATCCCGGTCCGCTCGGTGCCGACCTCGAAGGCAACTCTCGGCCAACGCATTTCGCGGGTGTGCTGACGGTGGTGCTCAAGCTGCTCAACATCGTCCGGCCCGACCAGGCGTTCTTCGGGGAGAAGGACTACCAGCAGTTGGCGCTGATCCGGCAGATGGTCGACGACCTCAACGTCGACACCAGGATCGTGGGTGTGCCGATCGTGCGGGAGGCCGACGGGCTGGCGATGTCGTCGCGCAACCGGTACCTGGACCCCGAGCAGCGCGAACACGCAGGCGCGCTGTCGGCCGCGCTGCTGGCCGGGATGTACGCCGCTGGGGAGGGGGCCGCGGCAGCGTTGGACGCCGCACGCGCGGTGCTCGACTCGGTGCCGGCCATCGAGGTCGATTATCTCGACGTGCGCGACCCGATGCTCGGGCCCGCACCGGAGGTCGGGGCGGCGCGCATGTTGGTGGCCGGCCGGCTGGGGCCCACCAGGCTGCTGGACAACATCGCCATAGATATCGGGGTGCCGTCGGGGCCTGGCCCGGACGTCGCGTTTGACGAGCACGAACTTCCTTGGAGGAACTGATGTTACGGACAATGCTGAAATCGAAGATCCACCGCGCGACGGTCACGAAGGCCGACCTGCACTACGTCGGATCGGTGACCATCGACGCCGACCTCATGGAGGCCGCCGACCTGCTCGAGGGTGAGCAGGTGACGATCGTCGACATCGACAACGGCGCCCGGCTGGTGACGTATGCCATCACCGGTGAGCGTGGCAGCGGTGTGATCGGGATCAACGGTGCGGCAGCGCATCTCGTTCATCCCGGGGATCTGGTGATCCTGATCGCCTACGGCACCATGGAGGAGGCCGAAGCCAGGGCGTACCAACCGCGGATCGTGTTCGTCGACGCCGACAACAGGCAGGTCGACCTCGGTCACGATCCGGCGTTCGTACCGGCCGACGCGGCCGAGTTGATGTCGCCACGGTGAGACCGTGTTACTAGCCATCGACGTCCGTAACACCCACACCGTCGTGGGTTTGGTGTCGGGTTCCGGAGAGCACGCCAAAGTCGTGCAGCAGTGGCGGATTCGCACCGAATCGGAAGTCACCGCCGATGAACTCGCCCTGACCATCGACGGGCTGATCGGCGACGACTCCGAACGCCTGACCGGGGCGGCCGGGCTGTCGACCGTCCCGTCGGTGATGCACGAACTGCGCGAGATGTTGCGCCAGTACTGGCCGTCGGTGCCGCATGTGTTGATCGAGCCCGGTGTCCGCACGGGGATCCCGCTGCTGGTGGACAACCCGAAGGAAGTCGGCGCCGACCGCATCGTGAACTGCCTGGCGGCCTACCACAAGTACGGCACCGCGGCCATCGTCGTTGACTTCGGCTCGTCGATCTGCGTCGACGTGGTCTCGGCGAAGGGCGAGTTCCTCGGCGGCGCGATCGCTCCCGGTGTCGAGGTGTCGTCTGACGCGGCCGCGGCGCGATCGGCGGCGTTGCGTCGCGTCGAGCTGACCCGACCGCGTTCGGTCATCGGGAAGAACACCGTCGAGTGCATGCAGGCCGGTGCGGTGTTCGGGTTCGCGGGCCTGGTCGACGGCCTGGTGCAGCGCATCCGCGACGACGTCGACGGCTTCGGTGGAACCGACATCGCCGTGGTCGCCACCGGGCACACCGCGCCGCTGCTGCTGCCGGATATGCGCACGGTTCAGCATTACGACGAGCACCTCACCCTCGACGGCTTGCGGCTGGTGTTCGAGCGCAACCGCGACAACCAGCGCGGCCGCCTCAAACAGGCCCGCTGAAAAATGATTTCGGTGCCCAACTGGTTGCCAGGTCAGCGTCGACGCACCGAAATTCCTCGTCGGTACCCGTTCATTTAGGCTGGCACGACGTGACCGAACCCGACCCGTCCCGCACCACACCGGCCGCGGACGCCACATCCGAGCCTGACCTTCCGGAGCAGTACCGGATCCGTCAGGCCAAGCGTGAGCGGCTGCTCGCCGAGGGGCGCGAGCCGTATCCGGTGGAGATCGCGCGCACCCATTCCCTGGCCGAGATCCGCGCGGCCTATCCCGATCTGACCGCCGGTGACGAGACGGGCCAGATCGTGGGTGTGGCCGGACGGGTGATGTTCGCCCGCAACTCCGGAAAGCTGTGCTTTGCCACGCTGCAGGAGGGGGACGGCACACAGCTGCAGGCGATGATCAGCCTCAACAAGGTCGGACAGGAATCGCTGGACGCGTGGAAGGCCGACGTAGACCTCGGCGACATCGTGTTCGTGCGAGGAGAGGTGATCAGCTCCCGGCGCGGCGAACTCTCGGTGCTTGCCGACTCGTGGCAAATGGCTTCGAAGGCCCTCCGGCCGCTGCCGGTGGCGCACAAGGAGATGAGCGAAGAGGCCCGGGTTCGGCAGCGCTACGTCGACCTCATCGTGCGTCCCGAAGCCAGGACCGTCGCTCGCCAGCGGGTCGCGGTGGTGCGCGCGGTGCGGACGGCGCTGGAACGGCGCGGATTCCTGGAAGTCGAAACTCCGATGCTGCAGACACTCGCGGGCGGCGCCGCGGCGCGGCCGTTCGTGACGCACTCCAATGCGCTCGATGCCGACCTATATCTGCGTATCGCACCCGAACTGTTTCTCAAGCGCGCACTGGTCGGTGGATTCGAGCGCGTCTTCGAGTTGAATCGGGTGTTCAGAAACGAAGGCGCCGATTCCACGCATTCCCCGGAATTCGCGATGCTCGAGACATATCAGGCATACGGGACCTACGACGATTCCGCCGTCGTGACCCGAGAGATTATTCAAGAAGTCGCGGACGAGGCGATCGGAACACGCGAGGTGCCATTGCCCGATGGCACTGTCTATGATCTTGATGGCGAATGGCAGTCCGTCGAAATGTATCCATCACTGTCTGAAGCTCTGGGCGAAGAGATCACACCGGAAACACCGGCCGAGAAGTTATGGGCGATCGCCGATCGCCTCGGAGTCGAGATCCCTCGCGACCGGGGTTACGGTCACGGGAAATTGGTCGAGGAACTGTGGGAGCACACCGTCGGGAACACTTTGTGGGCGCCCACGTTCGTCCGTGATTTCCCCGTCGAGACGACCCCCCTTACGCGGCCACACCGCAGTATTGAGGGTGTCACCGAGAAATGGGATCTCTATATCCGGCGTTTCGAACTGGCAACCGGCTATTCGGAGTTGATCGATCCCGTAATCCAACGCGAAAGGTTCGAAGCCCAGGCGAGGGCGGCGGCCGCAGGTGATGACGAGGCGATGGTCCTTGACGAGGATTTTCTGGCAGCCCTGGAGTATGCCATGCCGCCGTCCACAGGGACCGGAATGGGTATCGACAGATTGATGATGGCCCTGACGGGACTGTCGATTAGAGAGACGGTTTTGTTCCCGATTGTTCGGCGCCACGGCAACTGAACGCGGCGGCGTATGATCTTTGTTGTATAGCGCACACAGATATGGCACATTGGTGCCGGGTTCGATACTTTACTGCGGTCCTGTGATCGCGCAGAAGGGCGTGTTTAAATGGCGAAGAAAGTTACCGTCACCTTGGTCGATGATTTCGACGGCGAAGGTGCGGCCGACGAGACTGTTGAATTCGGCCTCGACGGGGTCACCTATGAGATCGACCTTTCTTCGAAGAATGCCGCAAAGCTGCGCGACGCCCTGAAGCCGTGGGTCGATTCCGGTCGTCGGGTCGGCGGCCGTCGGCGCGGACGTGCCGCCGGGTCGGGTCGCGGGCGGGCGGCGATCGATCGCGAGCAAAGCGCGGCGATCCGCGAGTGGGCCCGGCGTAACGGACACAATGTGTCGACGCGTGGGCGCATTCCCGCCGATGTGATCGACGCCTTCCACGCCGCTACGTAGCGGCGATCCTCACGTGCGCCGTGGCGGTTGTTCGCTAGCCGCGAAGCCATCGGGGCTCGATTGGGAAACGAATTGGCCGACCGATGCGTTGCTCTCCCATAGCGGCGGGTATTCGATCCCGTGCGCGTCGAGGCCCCGGGTGTCCGCTTAGAGCAGACCGGCGGGCGGGACGTGCCGCCCTACTGCCCACTAGAGTGGACGGTGGTGTGGTGCGTACTCGAGACCGTTGGGCGCGCGTGGCACCGACCAATTGATGGAGAGCAGGTAACCACCGATGTTTGAGAGATTCACCGACCGTGCCCGCAGGGTCGTCGTCCTGGCTCAAGAAGAGGCCCGGATGCTCAACCACAACTACATCGGCACCGAGCACATCCTGTTGGGACTTATTCACGAGGGTGAGGGCGTAGCGGCCAAGTCGCTGGAGTCGCTGGGCATCTCGCTCGAGGGCGTGCGCAGCCAGGTCGAGGAGATCATCGGCCAGGGCCAGCAGGCGCCGTCGGGCCATATCCCGTTCACCCCGCGCGCCAAGAAGGTGCTGGAGCTCAGCCTCCGCGAGGCGCTGCAACTCGGCCACAACTACATCGGCACCGAGCACATCCTGCTCGGCCTCATCCGTGAGGGCGAGGGCGTCGCAGCCCAGGTGCTCGTGAAGCTGGGCGCCGAGCTCACCCGCGTGCGTCAGCAGGTCATCCAGCTGCTTTCGGGCTACCAGGGCAAGGAGACCGCGGAAGCCGGCACAGGCGGCCGCGGCGGCGAGGCGGGCAATCCGTCCACCTCGCTGGTGCTCGACCAGTTCGGCCGCAACCTGACCGCGGCCGCGATGGAGGGCAAGCTCGACCCGGTCATCGGCCGCGAGAAGGAAATCGAGCGGGTGATGCAGGTGCTGAGCCGTCGCACCAAGAACAACCCGGTGCTGATCGGCGAGCCCGGCGTCGGCAAGACCGCCGTCGTCGAGGGCCTGGCGCAGGCCATCGTGCACGGCGACGTGCCCGAGACGCTGAAGGACAAGCAGCTCTACACGCTGGACCTGGGGTCCCTTGTGGCAGGCAGCCGGTACCGCGGTGACTTCGAAGAGCGCCTGAAGAAGGTCCTCAAGGAGATCAACACCCGCGGCGACATCATCCTGTTCATCGACGAGCTGCACACGCTGGTCGGTGCGGGTGCCGCCGAGGGCGCGATCGACGCCGCTTCAATCCTTAAGCCGAAGCTGGCCCGCGGCGAGCTGCAGACGATCGGCGCCACCACGCTCGACGAGTACCGCAAGTACATCGAGAAGGACGCCGCGCTGGAGCGTCGTTTCCAACCGGTGCAGGTCGGTGAGCCGACCGTTGCGCACACCATCGAGATCCTCAAGGGGCTGCGCGACCGCTACGAGGCGCACCACCGCGTCTCGATCACCGACGGTGCCATCGCCGCGGCGGCCACCCTGGCCGACCGCTACATCAACGACCGGTTCCTGCCGGACAAGGCGATCGACCTGATCGACGAGGCCGGCGCCCGGATGCGGATCCGACGTATGACCGCGCCGCCAGACCTGCGCGAGTTCGACGAGAAGATCGCCGATGCGCGCCGGGAGAAGGAGTCCGCGATCGACGCGCAGGACTTCGAGAAGGCGGCCAGCCTGCGCGATAAGGAGAAGCAGCTCGTCGCGCAGCGTGCCGAGCGCGAGAAGCAGTGGCGCTCAGGTGATCTCGACGTTGTCGCCGAGGTCGACGACGAGCAGATCGCCGAGGTGCTCGGCAACTGGACCGGCATCCCCGTGTTCAAGCTGACCGAGGAGGAGACCACCCGGCTGCTGCGCATGGAGGAGGAGCTGCACAAGCGGATCATCGGCCAGGAGGACGCCGTCAAGGCGGTCAGCAAGGCGATCCGGCGTACCCGTGCAGGCCTGAAGGACCCGAAGCGTCCGTCCGGTTCGTTCATCTTCGCCGGCCCGTCCGGTGTCGGTAAGACGGAGCTGTCCAAGGCGCTGGCCAACTTCCTGTTCGGCGACGACGACGCGCTCATCCAGATCGACATGGGCGAATTCCACGACCGGTTCACCGCCTCGCGGCTGTTCGGCGCCCCTCCGGGCTACGTCGGCTACGAGGAGGGTGGCCAGCTCACCGAGAAGGTGCGGCGCAAGCCGTTCTCGGTGGTGCTGTTCGACGAGATCGAGAAGGCCCACCAGGAGATCTACAACAGCCTGTTGCAGGTCCTCGAGGACGGCCGCCTGACCGACGGCCAGGGCCGCACGGTCGACTTCAAGAACACCGTGCTGATCTTCACGTCGAACCTGGGCACGTCCGACATCTCCAAGGCGGTCGGGCTGGGCTTCTCCCAGGGCGGCGGAGACAACAACTACGAGCGGATGAAGCAGAAGGTCAACGACGAGCTGAAGAAGCACTTCCGCCCGGAGTTCCTCAACCGTATCGACGACATCATCGTGTTCCACCAGCTGACCCGCGACGAGATCATCAAGATGGTCGACCTGATGATCGGCCGCGTGTCCGCCCAGCTGAAGGCCAAGGACATGACGATGGAGCTGACGGACCGGGCCAAGGAGTTGCTGGCCAAGCGCGGGTTCGATCCCGTGCTCGGCGCGCGGCCGCTGCGGCGCACCATCCAGCGCGAGATCGAGGACCAGCTGTCGGAAAAGATCTTGTTCGAGGAGATCGGCCCCGGCCAGCTCATCACGGTCGACGTCGACAACTGGGACGGCGAAAGCGCCGGAGAGGACGCGGTGTTCACCTTCAAGGGCACCAAGCGGCCGGCTCCGGTGGCCGAGCCGGACCTGGCCCAGGCCGGTGCGGCAGGCGCTGTAGGCCCAACCGAATAGCGGCATCACGCAGAGAGAACGGGCGGTACCCACACGGGTGCCGCCCGTTTTCCGTCCGATCCCGCTACCGCTGGACCGAGTGGTTAGGATGTGCGATGTTATCGGCGGGCGAAGGAATCTGGTGAGAATCCAGAACGGTCGCGCCACTGTGTCAAGTCAGACCCGACGCTCGCCGTCACCTTAGAACTCGGGACGCGAAATCCCGGAAAGGACACCGACATGACCTCACCCGACACCCGCAAAAGCGTTGCACCCGCACTCGACCTGTCCGCCACCGGAGCGGCCGTGTGGCTGTCGGCAACCACCTTCCTGGCGCTGTTGGTGCTCTACTTCATCGGCCTGGACCAGGGCGCGACGTCGGTGTTCGGTGCGGACAACACCGCGATCCACGAGTTCGTGCACGACGCCCGGCACCTGCTCGGCTTCCCCTGCCACTGACGGCCGAGGTAACCGAACATGGAAAAGCAGATCATCTGGCGTGGCCTGCTCGCAGGTGCCGTCGCCGGCGTACTCGCGTTCGTCTTCGCGCGCATCTTCGTCGAACCGCAGATCGACCTGGCCATCGCCTATGAGGACGGTGTCGGGGCCGCGCACGAGGCGCTGGAACACGCCGAAGGCGCGGGTCATAGCCACGGCGAGGGCGGCGGATTCGAGCGCGCCGTTCAGATGAACATCGGTATGGGACTGGGCGTATTGCTGTTCAGCCTGGCGATCGGCGCGATCTTCGCGGTGATCTTCGCCGTGGCCTACGGCCGCGTCGGCAATATCTCGGCACGGCTGCTGTCGGTATATGTGGCCGGCGGAATGCTGTTGAGCCTGTACGTCGTTCCCGCCCTGAAGTATCCCCCGAGCCCGCCGGCTCTGAGCCTGGACGAGACCATCCGCCAGCGCACGCTGCTGTACCTGCTGACGGTGGTTTTGTCGGCGGCGCTTCTGGTCGGCGCGGTGTATCTGGGCCGACGGCTGGCCGAACGCCTGGGGACATGGAATGCGGCGCTGGCCGCTGCGGGGTCCTACATCGTCGCGGTGGCGGTCGTGATGCTGGTGCTGCCGAGCATCAACGAGACACCGGGACCGTTGACCGACGACGCCGGAAACATTGTCTACGAGGGCTTCCCGGCGGATGTGCTCTACGAGTTCCGGCTGTACTCGTTGGGCACCCAGATCGTCATGTACACGACGATCGCATTGGTCTTCGGTGCGATGGCCGCGCGGCTGCTCGAACAGAACCGCCGGGAGAGCATCCCTGCGTGAGTGAGGTCGTCCGGCTGACGCTGGTATCGCACGCGCTGACCGATGCGATGTCGGCCGGACGATTTCCCAACGACGAGCCGTTGAACCCGACCGGCCACCGGCAGGTCGACGCGTCGATCAACCTAGGGGTCGTCGACGCGGCTCTGTGCGGTCCCGAGAAGCGCACCAGGCAGACCGCCGAACTGCTCGGCCTGCAAGCCGATGTGGACGGTCGGTTGGCGGACCTGGACTGCGGCCGATGGCGCGGCGACGTGCTGAGCGGGGTGCGACCGGCCGACTTGGCGATCTGGCTGACCGACCCGACCCGGGCGCCGCACGGCGGCGAATCGGTTGTCGAGCTGGTCGACCGGGTTCGCGACTGGATGGACTCGTTGACCGACCGTCGAAGCAGGCTGGTCGCGGTGACACATCCGGCGGTGGTCCGCGCCGCCATCCTCATCGCGTTGGATGCTCCGCCGAAGTCGTTCTGGCGCATCGACATTGCGCCGGTGAGCCGGACGGTGATGCATTTCCGTGGCCACGCCTGGACGCTCCGGTCGAACCGCTGATCAGCCGATCGGCACCAGGTCGAAGGTCTGGCGCACGATCGACAACAACCACCCCGCGGCGGTGGGGCTGCGGTAGCGGGGCCAGTTCAACTGGAAGCTGACCACCCACGGCTGCCCCGTGTGGTCGACGGCATACCAGCTGAACGTGAGGTCACCAGGCAGGTTTCCGCCTTTGGCGCCGATGTAGCCCCACTTGGACCCGTCGAGATCGATGCCGGGTATCGCCGACAGGATGTCCTTCACCGGCGCGGCCTCACCCACGGCGGCGGCCTGTAGCGCGATGTGCACGCGGCAGATGTCGGCGGCGCTGCCGTACCACTCCGCCCCGAAGTTCGACGCCGGGGTATGCGTGCGCTGCGGATCCGGTTCGTACGGGCGCGAATTGGTCTGTGCGAGCAGTTGCGCCCGAACTTGCGGGCTACCCGTCTCGACCGCCTGGCGCCACTGCTCGCGAAGATCGGGCCGCCCCCAGCCGACCGAGAACATCTCGTGCATGGTCGGAAACGGCGTCATGCTGGCCGGGTCGTGATGGCGTGCCATAACCAGTGCCCGCTCAACGGCGCCCGTCCCCAGACGATCGATGAGAAGGTCGGTGGCCATGTTGTCGCTGGCCGAGATCATCTGCTGCGCAGCGGTTCTCACTGACACCCGGGAGCCGGGCGGAAGTTCTTCCAGGCCCGCGGAGCCGACCGCTTTGGCCCGCTTCGTAACGGTCAGCGGGTCGGTCCACTTGAGGGTGCCCGCCTTGACCGCTTCGGCGACCGCGAGCAGCACGTAGAGCTTGAAGATCGATGCCAACGGCAACGACAGTTCGGTGTTGGTCCCGGCCACCACATCGCACTTCGACTGGTCGGCAACGACCTTCGAGACCTGGTAGGAGTAGCGGGCCCCGGACTTCGTGATCTCGGTGTCGATATCGGACCATTCGTCGATCTCCGGCGGGCGCAGCGTCACATCGAACCGGTCGACCATGCCGGCGTCGTTGGTGCGAAGGTCGATCTCCTGGGCGACACCGTACGACGTCAGCACTCCGACTTCGGCTTGTCCGGCCCGGATGTCGACGTCGGTCACCTTGAACGGCCGGTCCCACCAGATCCGGTCGAGCTTGGCGACGATCTCGTCGACCTTCTCGGGCTCCGCCATCGTGCGCACTCCCACGGGCCCGATCGGCCAGTCGGAGTTGAGCATGTCCAGCGTCTGCTTGGCCCGCAGCCCCTGGGGCGTGTTGATCTCGATGGGCGTGCCGTACGCGGCGTCGGCCGGTGCAGGCCCGACTTTCGCGCAGCCGCCGACGGCGACGACCAACGAGGCCGCGACCGTCAGCGCGAGCGCCCGGCACGCGATGAGCGAGCCTCTACTTGTCAGCACCCGCAACGTCGAGGACGACCTCGAACTCGAGCAGAGACGCGCCGGTGGCCACCGGGTTGGCCTGCTGACCCTTGTGGGCTTCGATGGCCGGGCCCGTCGCCCAGGCCTGGAAAGCCTCCTCGGACTCCCACTGCGTCACCACGAAGTAGCGGTCCTCGCCCTTGATGGGGCGCAGCAGCTGAAAGCCGAGGAAGCCGGGCTGGTTGTCGACGGCGTGGGCCCGGTGCGCGAAGCGCTTCTCCAGTTCGGGACCGGCGTCGGGCGGTACCTCGATCGCGTTGATCTTCACGACGGGATTCTGGCTTGCCATGCGCATCAGGCTACCGAATGCATCGGGGTCACCCGGAGGCACGATGATGTCGGGATGCAGTCACCAGGCGGTACGCGGGCCCCGCTCACCCACCGCGGCGGCAGGGGACGACCGCTCGTCCTGGTGCACGGGCTGATGGGGCGCGGCAGCACGTGGTCGCGCCAGTTGCCGTGGTTGACCCGGCTGGGTGAGGTCTACACCTACGACGCGCCCTGGCACCGCGGCCGCGACGCCGATGATGTCCGCCCCATCAGCACCGAACGGTTCGTCGCGGATCTCGGCGACGCGGTGGCGAGCATCGGCCAGCCCGCCGTCATGATCGGTCACTCGATGGGCGGCTTGCATTCATGGTGCCTGGCCGCGACGCGACCCGATCTCGTGGAGGCGTTGGTGGTCGAGGACATGGCGCCGGATTTCCGCGGCCGCACGACCGGGCCCTGGGAGCCGTGGCTGCATGCGTTACCGGTCGAATTCGATGCCGCCCAAAGGGTTTACGACGAGTTCGGTCCGGCGGCGGGTCAGTATTTCCTCGAGGCGTTCGATCGCATTCCGGGCGGCTGGCGCTTGCACGGCCGAACGGATGTCTGGATCGAGATCGCCGCGGAATGGGGCACCCGCGACTACTGGCGCGAGTGGCAGGCCGTCCGCGTGCCGGCATTGTTGATCGAGGCGGGCAACTCGGTCACCCCGCCGGGACAGATGGCCCGAATGGCGGAGTCCGGCCCGCACACGACGTATCTGCGGGTGCCCGAGGCCGGTCACCTCGTCCACGACGATGCGCCGCAGGCCTATCGGCAGGCGGTCGAGTCGTTTCTAGCGACGCTCTCCGAGCGCACCTGAGGAAGGCCAGACGGGGTGGCGCTCGAAACGGGTGCGGATCGCGTCGATGTCGCGCTCGAGACGCAACAGGTCGCGGTCGTCTTCGAACACCCGGCCTGCCATCGGCGCGGCCATGCGGAACTGATCGCGGTGCAACCGCAGGTACCCGGAGCGGCTGGCGGCCCAGGCGAACGCGGCTGCGACCGCGACCGGGAAAACGAGAACCAGAAGTGCCAGTAAAGTGCTCATGGCAGTAACTATTCGTCAGACAAAATCCAGCCAACAGTGGCAGCAATGACACTTTGCGATAAAATGCTGCCATGTCTATCAGGAGCGTATCGACGCTCGTCCTGGACGATCTGGCGATATTCGAGTTTGGCGTCATCTGCGAAGTCTTCGGCATCGACCGCTCCGGCGACGGAGTCCCCAACTTCGACTTCAAAGTGTGCGGTCCGGTTCCCGGCAAACCGCTTCGCACGTCGGTCGGCGCGACGCTGACCCCCGACCACGGCCTGGACGACCTGACCGGCGCCGACCTGGTCGCCATCCCGGCGATCGGAGGGTCCCAGTACCTGCCCGAGGCGTTGGCCGCCGTCCGGGCCGCCGCCGAGTCGGGATCGATCATCCTCACCGTGTGTTCGGGAGCGTTCGTCGCAGGCGCCGCCGGTCTCCTCGACGAAAGGAAGTGCACGACGCACTGGATGCACGCCGACGAACTCGCGCGCAGGTACCCGACGGCCAAGGTCGACCGCAACGTGCTGTTCGTCGACGACGGAAACCTGATCACCAGCGCGGGCACGGCGGCCGGTATCGACGCGTGCCTGCACCTGGTCCGGCGTGAGCTGGGCAGCGAGGTCACCAACAAGATCGCGCGCCGCATGGTGGTGCCGCCGCAACGAGACGGCGGTCAACGCCAGTACATCGACCAGCCGATCCCGGTGCGGTGTTCGGAACGCTTTGCACCGCACCTGGATTGGATACTGAGCAACCTCGACAAGCCGCACACGGTCGCCACCCTGGCCGCCCGCGCGCACATGTCGGCGCGTACTTTCGCCCGCCGGTTCGTGGAGGAGACGGGCCGTACCCCGATGCAGTGGGTGACCGACCAACGCGTGTTGTACGCACGAACCCTGTTGGAGGAGACCGATCTCGACGTCGACCGGATCGCCGAGCGCAGCGGTTTCGGGACAGCGACGCTGTTGCGGCACCACTTCCGCAGGATCATCGGGGTGACACCATCGGACTACCGTCGCCGGTTCTCATGCAGCACATGTGAACCCGAGCCCAACACCGATACGGAAATGGCCTCGGCCTGACCTCGTGCCGTGCGCGCTCAGCCGCCCTCACCGGCGAGCGCGAAGCGGCCATCGGCGGTCTGTTCGACGAGGCCGTCGACCAGAAGCGAGTCCAGCGCGCGGTCGCGTTGTGCGGTGTCGGACAGCCACGCGACGTCCAGCTGGGCCCGGGTCACGGGAGAGGCGTTGTCCCGCAGGACATCGAGCAGTCTGCCGCGGACCTGCCGGTCGGTGCCCGCATAGCGTTGAACGCGCCGCGCCGGCGAGGTCGGCGCAGGGAAGCCCCGAGACCGCCACGCGCACGTACTCAGCGGGCACAGCCCGCACCGGGGCGCCCGCGCGGTACACACCGTCGCGCCCAACTCCATCAAAGCGATCGAGAACTTGGGCGCCAGAGCGGTTTCGGGCAGAAGGGCCTCGACGTCGGCAAGGTCGCGCGTTGACGACGCCGCGTCGGCGCGACCGTGCACGACCCGGGTCACCACCCGCCGGACGTTGGTGTCGACCACCGGTACCCGGTCGCGGTATGCGAAGCAGGCGATCGCCCGCGCGGTGTAGGCCCCGACGCCCGGCAGCGACAGCAGCGTCTCGACGTCCGACGGTACGACGTCGCCGTACTGCTCGGCGATCACCGTCGCGCATTCGTGTAACCGCTTGGCGCGGCGCGGATAGCCGAGCTTGCCCCACGCCCGCAGGATGTCTGCTGCGCTTGCCGCCGCGGTCGCCGATGGTGTCGGCCACCGCTGTACCCACGCGAGCCAGACCGGTTCGACGCGTGCGACCGGCGTCTGCTGCAGCATGAATTCGCTGACCAGGATCTGCCACGGGGTGACCCCCGGCCGACGCCACGGTAGATCTCGGTGTTCGCGGTCATACCAATCGACCAACTGGGGCACAATGTCGGTCATGCCCAACACCAGCCCAGTGACCGCGTGGAAAGCACTCAAGGAGGGTAACGAGCGCTTCGTCGCCGGCAAGCCCCTGCATCCCAGCCAAGGAATTGAGCACCGCGCCAGCTTGGCCACCTCGCAGAAACCCACGGCCGTCGTGTTCGGCTGCGGGGACAGCCGGGTGGCCGCCGAACTGATCTTCGACCAGGGGCTCGGGGACATGTTCGTGGTGCGCACCGCAGGGCACGTGATCGATGCGGCGGTGCTGGGCTCCATCGAGTACGCGGTCGCGGTGCTCGACGTGCCGCTGGTCGTCGTGCTCGGCCACGACAGCTGCGGGGCGGTGAAGGCGACGCTGGGGGCGCTCGACGAGGGCGTGGTGCCCGGCGGTTATGTCCGCGACATCGTCGAGCGCGTGATGCCGTCGATCCTGTTGGGCCGTCGCGACGGCCTGACCCGCGTGGACGAGTTCGAGGCCCGTCACGTCAGCGAGACCGGCTCCCAACTGCTGGCCCGCTCGACGACGGTGTCCGAGCGTGTGGCCGCGGGCGAGCTGGCGATCGTCGGCGTCACCTATCACCTCGCCGACGGCCGGGTGGTGTTGCGGGACCACCTCGGCGACATCGGCGAAAGCTGAGGGCGACACGCCGAGCGACCTCGACCGATAAGGCGTGACCTGGCCTTACCGTGAGCTTGTGCTGGATCTGGAACCGCATGGCCCGCTACCGACGCAGATTTACTGGCGTCGCAGGGCACTGGCGTTGGGCATAGCGGTCCTCGTGATCGGCGTGATCGCGGCCATCGTGGTCGTGGTCGTGAAGAACACCGGGGGCTCCGAGACGAAGGGCGCCGAGGCGTCCGCCCCCGCTGCGGCAGGCGAACCGACGCCGCTGCCGGGGGAGAACCCCGAGGTGAAGACGCCGGTGATGCCGCCGGCGCAGGACGCACCGCCCCCCACCCCGACACCCACCGCGGCCGTCACACCGCCGCCGATCCTCAACGAGGGCGACGACTGCCCCGACTCGACGCTGGCGGTCAAGGGCATCACCAACCAACCGCAGTACGTCGTCGGTGAGCAGCCGAAGTTCACGATGGTCGTCACCAACATCGGGCTCGTCGGCTGCAAGCGTGACGTCGGCGCGGCGGTGCTGGCCGCCTACGTCTACTCGCTGGACAACGCCCGGCTCTGGTCCAACCTCGATTGTGCGCCGTCGAGCGAGACGCTGGTCAAGGCGTTCCAGCCCGGTGAGCAGGTGACCACCGAGGTCACCTGGACGGGCATGGGATCGGCTCCGGGCTGCCCGCTGCCGCGTCAGCCGATCGGGCCGGGCACCTACAACCTCGTCGTCCAGCTGGGCAATCTGCGGTCGGCCACGGTGCCGTTCATCCTCGCCGCGCCGCAGTCGCCGGAGCACGGCCAGGGCGTCGCCCCGCCGCCGGGACCCGTCCCCAACTGAGGTTTGGCGCGGATTCAGGCCAGCCGGTCGGCGATCGTCGACTCAGCCAACTGCGAAAGGCCTTCCCGGATGTGGCGCGCCCACATCGAGCCGATGCCCTCGACCGACTGGAGGTCGCCCGCGCTGGCCGCCAGCAGGCCCTGTAGCGAGCCGAACGAGCGAACCAGCAGGTCGACGTGCGCGAACTGCAGCCGGGGTATGCCGGCCATCGCGCGGTAGCCGCGCGAGCTCATCGCCGAATCTTGCGCCTCGATCGTCGACGGGTAACCGAAAACCCTTGCCAGCGTCGTGAAGTCGAGGAGCTCGCTGTCGGAAAGCCCGTCGAGCTCCTCGAGGGTGGCGCTCACCTGCGCTGCCGATGGAGGGTCCGGGTTGGCGTGATAGTCGCGCACGAGGAGCTCGCGGGCGGTGTCGTTGTCGCCGACGAGCTCGTCGAGCTGCAGTTTGAGCTGGCGGCCGTCTGTGCCGAGTTCGACCACGTACGAGTCGATTTCGAGGCTGATGCGGCGGACCATCTCGAGCCGCTGCACCACGGTCATCACGTCGCGCAGCGTGACGAAGTCTTCGATCTCGGCGGTCGAGAGCTGCCTGCTGACCTCGTCGAGACGCGTCTTGTACCGCTCGAGGGTGTCGATCGTCTGGTTCGCGCGCGACAGGATCGTCGCCGAGTCGGGGATGACGTGCCGCTCACCGGCGACGTACACGGTCACGATGCTCATCGAATGACTCACCGAGATCACCGGATAGCCGGTCTGGATCGCCGTGCGCTCGGCGGAGCGGTGCCGGGTTCCGGATTCCTCGGTCGGGATCGACGGATCGGGCACCAGTTGCACGTTGGCCCGCAGGATGTGGGCGCCGTCGCTGGACAGCACCACCGCGCCGTCCATCTTCGACAGCTCCCGCAAGCGTGTCGGCGCATAGCGGACGTCGAGGGAGAAGCCGCCGTCGCAGATGGCCTCGACGCTCTCGTCGTAGCCGATCACGATCAGGGCGCCGGTGCGGCCGCGCAGGATGCGCTCCAGGCCGTCGCGCAGCGCCGTTCCCGGGGCCAAGCGGGCGATCGTCTCGCGCATGGTGGGCCGCGCCAACGGCACCACCGTGCGTCCCGATCTGCCACCCGACTTCACGGCCATCGTCCCTCCCTAGGATCGGCCGTCATTGCTCTATCTTTGCTGATCTTTGCTGATATCGCGCAAAACTCGCAACGCAGAGCCGATGTCGTGGGCGGTGATCGCCCGCAATCCGGCGGGCACCGATGTCACGCCGGGTGGTACGACCGCCGATGCGAAGCCGAGCCGGGCCGCCTCGGCCAGGCGGCGGTCCATGCCGGTGACCCGCCGTAGATCGCCCGCCAGGCCCACTTCGCCGATTGCCACCGCGGCGGCCGGCACGGGCAGGTCCATCTTCGAAGACGCGATGGCCACCGCGATCGCCAGGTCCGCCGACGGATCGGTCAGCCTCATACCGCCCACGGTCGACAGGTAGATGTCGTGGGCGCCCACCGACAGGCCCGCGTGCTTGTCCAGGACCGCGGTGATCATCGCGGCACGCGAGGAGTCGATTCCGCTGACGGCGCGCCGGGCGGTCCCGTTCGCAGGCGGCCCGATCAGCGCCTGCACCTCTCCGATCAGCGGACGCTTACCGTCCAGGGTGACCGTGATCGCCGTTCCCGCAACGGGTTTGGGTCGTTGGTCGCGAAACAGGCCGGATGGGTCGGCCACGCCTTCGATCCCGTTGTCGTGCAGAAGGAAACAGCCGACTTCGTCCGCGGCGCCGAAGCGGTTCTTGATGCCGCGGACCATCCGAAGCGACGATGCGCGGTCGCCCTCGAAGTGCAGCACGACGTCGACGAGATGTTCGAGCGAGCGCGGCCCGGCGATCGCACCGTCCTTGGTCACGTGGCCGACGAGGATCAGCGCGACGCCGGATGTCTTGGCCGCCATCGTCAAAGCGGTGGTCACCGCGCGTACCTGGGTGACGCCGCCGGTGACGCCGTCCGCCTCGGTGGTGGACATGGTTTGCACCGAGTCGACCACCACCAGGCTGGGCTGCACCTCGTCGATGTGTGCAAGTGCTGTGCCCAGATCCGACTCCGCGGCCAGGTACACCTCGTCGTGAGTGCAGCGCGTGCGTTCCGCCCGCATCCGGATCTGGCCTGCCGACTCCTCACCCGAGAGGTACAGCGCCCGTTTCCCCGCCGCCGCCCACCGGTGCGCGACCTCCAACAACAGCGTCGACTTGCCCACGCCGGGATCACCGGCGAGCAGCGTCACCGATCCGGGCACCAGGCCGCCGCCGAGCACTCGGTCCAACTCGGTGACACCGGTGTGGCAGTGACGGGTGCGCCCGGGATCGATCGAGCTGATCGGCACGGCCGCTGAGGAGGGGGCGACTGAACGTCGCGCTCCGGCTCCGGCCACCGCGGACAACACGGCCACCTCGTCGACGGTGCCCCAGGTGCCGCATTCGGGGCAGCGGCCGACCCATTTGAGGGTTACGTGGTGGCACTCCGAGCAGCGGTACTGCGAGCGCGCTTTGGCGCCACTTTTGGCCACGCGTTGACGGTAGCCGTCGCCTCCGACAGACAGCGACAGAAACTCAGCGCCGAGCGGTCGTGTCGCGGACTTCGCTCAGTGCCCGCCGCCGTGTCCGCCCGCTTCGGCGGCTTCGCCTCGACGCGGCGCCTCACCGGCGGAGATCGGCACCCGCACGGTCGCCTCGCCTGCCTTCTGGAACTTGAACGTGAAGTCGTAGAGCAGGCCGTTGGTGATCGGCTTGCTCAAGGTGACCATGGCTTCGGCGGCTTCTGCGGCCTCGACGCTCTCCAATGGGGTGATCTGCCCGTCCGGTGCGCCAACCGTGAGCATCCCGCCCGCGGGCACAGTGGTGTCACCGGTCAGGGTCACGGTGCCGACCTCGGAAGTGACCGACTCCAACTTGTCGGCCTCTTCAGGCGAGGTGTTGGCCGCCACGAAGATCAGCTCGACCTCTTTGCCCGGCCGGACGAAGTCGGTCACTTGCTCGGCCCGCAGGTGAACGTTGCGCAACGCGATCTCGCCGAGGTTCGCGCTGGTGCCGTTGACGGCCGGCTCCTGCGTGGTCATCTGGGAGACCTGTCCCGAACTGCAGCCGACGAGCGCCCCGCCCACGACAAAGGCAGCAGCCAACCCGCAGGCGGCCAGTTTGAAGCGGTCCACTCTTGCCTCCTGCTCGGCCCGTCGAAGCGACCGATCCGGTCGGTCGCGGGATTCGACTATGCAGAGTAGTAGGTGCGTGCGGGCGGCGGTAGCTGAGGTCCGGCACGTCGTCGGGAATCCGCGGGCGGCGCCGCGAAAGTGGCACCGGAAGTGCCACTGCCCCATGCGCGATGCCCTGCCCCAGCTACTGGATGGACGTCTCGAGGACCCCTGAGCCATGCACGTATTCGTCGGCGTGTCAACCCCTAACGTTCACCCGAGGTGCCCCTGACCTGCACCGTTGGTCCACCCCTGTCTGGGCACCGTGCTAGCATTGAGGTGTGAAAGGGGCTCGAAACTGATGATTTTCAAGGTCGGAGACACCGTTGTTTATCCCCACCACGGTGCTGCGTTGATTGAGGCGATCGAAACCCGGACCATCAAAGGCGAACAGAAGGAATACCTCGTCTTGAAGGTCGCTCAGGGGGACCTCACGGTTCGAGTGCCAGCCGAGAACGCAGAGTATGTCGGGGTGCGCGACGTCGTCGGACAGGAGGGCCTGGACAAGGTTTTCCAGGTGCTCCGTGCCCCCCATACCGAGGAACCGACCAACTGGTCGCGGCGGTACAAGGCCAACCTCGAGAAGTTGGCCTCGGGTGACGTGAACAAGGTCGCCGAAGTGGTCCGCGACTTGTGGCGACGCGATCAGGAGCGTGGCCTGTCGGCGGGTGAGAAGCGGATGCTGGCCAAGGCGCGACAGATCCTGGTGGGCGAGCTTGCTCTCGCCGAGAACACCGATGACGAGAAGGCCGCGACCATCCTCGACGAGGCACTCGCCGCCGCTTCCTGAAGCCGATGACGAGCCTGCCAAGGGTCGGGCTCGGCACCGACGTACACCCCATCCAGGCGGGGCGGCCGTGTTGGCTGCTGTGCCTGCTGTTCGACGGGGCAGACGGCTGCGAAGGCCATTCCGACGGTGATGTCGCGGCGCACGCGCTCTGCGACGCGCTGCTTTCCGCGGCCGGTCTCGGCGACCTCGGCGAGGTCTTCGGCACCGGTCGCGACGAGTGGCGCGGCGCCGGCGGCGCCGACATGCTTCGGCACGTCCATTGGCTAGTCACCGATCAGGGCTTTCGAATCATCAACGCGGCAGTGCAGGTGATCGGTAACCGGCCGAAGGTCGGTCCGCGCCGCGCCGAGGCGCAGAAGCTCCTGTCCGAACTGCTCGACGCCCCCGTGTCCGTCAGTGCGACCACCACCGACGGCCTGGGCCTGACCGGTCGTGGTGAGGGTCTCGCGGCGATCGCGACCGCGTTGGTGGTTGAGGGCGATTAGCCTTGTAAGCTGGCCCGTCGTGAGCGGAGCGGATAACCTGCGGCTGTACGACACCATGAGCGGTGCCGTCCGCGACTTCGTTCCCGTGCGCACCGGGCACGCCTCGGTCTACCTCTGCGGAGCCACAGTTCAGGGTCTGCCCCACATCGGGCACGTGCGAAGCGGAGTCGCATTCGACGTGCTTCGGCGCTGGCTGATGGCCAAGGGCTACGACGTCGCCTTCATCCGCAACGTCACCGACATCGACGACAAGATCCTCAACAAGGCCGCCGATGCGGGACGGCCGTGGTGGGAGTGGGCCGCCACCTATGAACGCGCGTTCTCGGCCGCCTATGACGCGCTCGGGGTGATGCCGCCGTCGGCCGAACCCCGCGCCACCGGCCACATCACCCAGATGATCGAACTGATCGAGCGGCTGATCGAGCGGGACCACGCGTATGTCGGTAACGGTGACGTCTACTTCGACGTGCTCAGCCAGCCGGGCTACGGCAAGCTGTCCGGTCACAAGATCGACGATGTGCACCAGGGTGAGGGCGTAGCGACCGGCAAGCGCGACGAACGCGATTTCACCTTGTGGAAGGGCGCCAAACCCGGTGAACCGTCCTGGCCGACGCCATGGGGCCGCGGAAGACCGGGCTGGCACACCGAATGCGTCGCGATGTGCCAGGCGTATCTCGGCGCGGAGTTCGACATCCACGCCGGCGGCATGGACCTGGTGTTCCCTCATCACGAGAACGAGATCGCGCAGGCGGAGGCGGCGGGCGACCCGTTCGCCAGGTACTGGCTGCACAACGGCTGGGTGACCATGGGCGGCGAGAAGATGAGCAAGTCGTTGGGCAACGTGCTCGCGATTCCCGCTGTGCTGCAACGTGTCCGGGCCGCGGAGTTGCGCTATTACCTGGGCAGCGCGCACTACCGGTCGATGCTGGAGTTCTCGGAGACGGCGCTGCAGGACGCGGCGCGGGCCTACAGCGGTATCGAGGACTTCCTGCATCGCGTGCGCAACCGGGTGGGCGCCGTCGTGCCCGGCGAGTGGACACCGAAGTTCGCCGAGGCGCTCGACGACGACCTGTCCGTTCCGATTGCGCTGGCCGAGGTGCACGCCGCGCGTGCCGAGGGCAATCGCGCGCTGGACGCCGGTGACCACGAAACGGCCCTGACGCAGGCGATGTCGATCCGCGCGATGATGGGCATCCTCGGCGCGGACCCGCTCGACGAGCGCTGGGAATCCAAAGACGAGACGTCGGCCGCACTGGCCGCGGTCGATGTGTTGGTGCGCGCTGAGGTCGAACGGCGCGAGGACGCACGGGCGCGGCGGGACTGGGCCGAGGCCGACGCGATCCGTGATCGCCTCAAGGAAGCCGGGATCGAGGTCACCGACACCGGCGATGGTCCGCAGTGGACGCTGCTCGACGGGCACACGAAGTAGATGGCCGGAAACTCCAAGCGCAGAGGCGCGGTACGCAAGCCGGGAACGAAGAAGGGCCCGACGGTCGGGTCCGGCGGCGTTAGGCGGCGCGGTCTGGAAGGCCGCGGCGCCACTCCGCCCGCGCATATGCGTCCGCACCATCCGGCGGCGAAGCGGGCGGCCAAGGCCGCGAAATCCCAGCCGCGTCGGCAGGGCAAGAAAACCGACGACACCGAGGTGGTGCTGGGACGCAATCCGGTCCTGGAGTGTCTGCGCGCAGGGGTGCCCGCGACGGCGCTGTACGTCGCGCTGGGTGCGGACGCCGACGAGCGGTTGACCGAGTCAGTGCAGATCGCCGCGGACGCGGGAATCTCGATCCTCGAGGTCCCGCGCCACGACCTCGACCGCATCGCCGCCAACGGTCTGCATCAGGGTGTGGCGCTTCAGGTTCCGCCGTACTCGTACGCGCATCCAGACGATCTGCTCGCAGCCGTGACGGCCGACGGCGCCTCGGCGCTGCTGGTCGCATTGGATAACATCTCCGACCCGCGCAACCTCGGTGCGATCGTGCGTTCGGTCGCCGCGTTCGGCGGTCATGGCGTCCTGATCCCGCAGCGCCGGTCGGCCTCTGTGACCGCGGTCGCGTGGCGTACCAGTGCGGGTGCCGCCGCGCGGCTTCCGGTCGCGCGGGCCACGAATCTCACCCGCACACTGAAGAACTGGGCCGACGAGGGCCTGCAGATCGTCGGCTTGGACGCCGATGGCGACATCACGGTCGACGAACTTGACGGTTCGGGACCGATCGTCGTCGTGGTCGGCTCCGAGGGTAAGGGGCTTTCGCGCCTGGTGCGGGAGACCTGCGACGCCGTGGTCTCGATCCCGATGGCCGGCCCCACAGAGTCGTTGAACGCCTCGGTGGCCGCGGGCGTCGTGCTCGCCGAGATCGCCCGTCAGCGCCGAGGCTAGAGGCCGAACAACCGCAGCGCCACCCACAGGCCGGCGACCGCGGCCACCAGCGTGGCGGGTACTGTGCACAGTCCGATGCGGCTGAACTCACCTGCGGTGGTTGTCATTTCGCGGCGTACGACGCTACGCCAGAGCAAGTTGGCCAGCGAGCCGACGTAGGTGAGGTTCGGTCCGATGTTCACTCCGATCAACACCGCCAGCACGGCGCCCGGTCCCGATGCCGACACCAGCGGCAGCAGCA
The DNA here is from genome assembly GCF_001499925.1 of Mycobacterium lehmannii. Classification (NCBI taxonomy): domain Bacteria; kingdom Bacillati; phylum Actinomycetota; class Actinomycetes; order Mycobacteriales; family Mycobacteriaceae; genus Mycobacterium; species Mycobacterium lehmannii. Next base: position 137,907 of record NZ_LQIR01000045.1, on the reverse strand, counting down.
CCAGCACCGCGGGCAGGTTGTTGACGACGTTCGACAGCAGCGCCGCGACGGCCGCGATCCCAAGCAGCGCGAGCAGTCCGTGACCGCTGGGCAGCAGGCCGCGCATCGCGTTGTCGAGACCGTTGACCATGACGGCGTCGACCACGATGCCGAGGCACAGCACGAAAAGCAGAAACGGCACATCGGCTGCGGCTGCCATCCGGGCGACGGTCGTGTGGCGTCGCGTCAGGCTCCACCCACCGAGCACGACGACTCCGCCGAGTGCCGCCCAGGCCGGCGAGACTCCGAGCATCGAGGTGACGACGAATCCGGCCAGCGTCAAGCCCAGTACGACAAGGGGAAACACGGGGACGTGCACCGTATCGTCGGGCACCGGCCGGGGCGCGATCGAGAGCTGCTTCCTGAAAAGCCAACGCAGCACGACGAATTCGACGACGATGGCCAACAGCCAGGGCAGTGTCATGAGCGCGGCGAAGTGCAGGAAGGTAATGCCCGCCGCGGTGAACGCCAGCAGATTGGTCAGGTTCGACACCGGTATCAGCAGCGACGCGCTGTTGGCCAGGTGCGCGGTCGCATAGGCATGCGGGGTGGCCGGCACCGACAGCATGCGAGCAGTGGCAAGCACGACGGGGGTCAGCAACAGCACGGTGGCATCCAGGCTCAGGACCGCCGTCGTCGCCGCGGCGATCGCGAACACCCCTGCCAGCAAGCGGTTCTGGCTGCCGTCGGCGGCACGCGCCAACGCCGCACCCGCTGCGCGGAACACTCCCTCGTCGGCGCACAGCCGCGCCAACACCAGAACGACCGCCAAAAAGCCCACCACCGGCACCAGGCGACCGACCTCCGCGGCGGCCTCGTCCAGCGAGATGATGCCGGCGCCGATCAGCAGCGCGGCCACGGGTACCGCCACGACGGCTTCCGGCCACTTGTGCGGGCGGGCCACCGCGAAACCCAGTATGACCGCCAGGGCGGCCACCGCCAGGATCAGATCCACGGATCGGCAGGCTGCCACAGCGTGGGCAGGTGCAATGCGACGCCATCGTCGTAGGCCAGCCGCGACAACACCCGCATCGAGACGTCGAGGTCGTCGGCTGCGTAGGGAAGCGCGCGCAGTGGTTCGTGCAGGGGACGGAAGAAGTCATCCCAGTGGATGAGCACCACGCGGCGCGCGCCCACGGTCCGCACGCTTTCGCGCCAGTAATCACGCAGGTAGCGCTCCGGCTGCAGTCCGAGCTGGCCGACTCCGAGGTACACGACATCGGCGCGGTGTCCGGCCAGTGCGCCGGCAACGAATCCCGCACTGCCGACGATCAGCAGACGACGATCCGACGGACGGTGACGAACCAGCGTGGACCACGCCTCACCGCACCGGTACGCCGACACCCTGACCGGCGGCACGACCGGACCAGTGATGACACCCGGAAACCGGTCGGGCGGGCAGTGATCCCCCTCGATGAGCGTGACCTCGTAAGCGCCCAGCGCGACGGGGTCGCCGGGACTGACCACCACGATGCGGTCCTCGGGCAGCCGGTGGCCGCGGCCCACGTGGGCGGCGGATAGGCCGCCGACAAGTCGCGCGCCGGTCCGCTCGGCGACAGCCGCACTGTCCATCGCGTGGTCGTAGTGGGTGTGTACGGGAAGGACGGCCTCCAGCCGGTCGATCCGCAGGCGGGTGAGGCAGCCGTCGATGCGCGGTTCCGCCGGTGACAGCTGCCGCAGCCCGACTTCGGCCAGGCTCGGGCGTGAGAAGAAGCCGTCGGTCAGCAGCGCCGATTCGCCGTCGTCGATCAGCAGCGTCGTGACGCCCGCCCAGGTGATCGTCAGCGGCGTATCCGCACCCGCCGGCGGGACGTCGAAATAGCGCTCGTAATCCGCCAGGTTCGGCCTGCCGAGCTTGAGACGCATAGCGCCAACTCTAAGTGGCCCACGCGATGGTGCGCTCGATCGTGACTGTCGACCGCGTCCTTCACCGGTCCTCCCCTTCGTGCCTGCTGCTGATTTCGCCGGCATGTTCGGCCCTGTCGTCACACGGATCCTCGTGCCAGTCGCCGAAAGGGTCTGCGTATGCGGACCATTCGTTTGGGCGCGTCCATTCCTCGTCGGTCAGCAGTGCTGCGCGCAACGCGCCGACGATGTCCTCTGGTTCCGCTCCGCGCACCAATACGGTGATCGAAACGTGACGGTCGCCGAGTCGGTCGTCCCAGTCGGCGGCAGCGAGCACAACACGTTGCGGGTCTGCGTAGGTCCGTTCGGTATCGCTCATGGCGGCCAGCCATCGACCGGCATATTCGAACCGCATACCTCCGCCGGCTGATTCGAGCCACATGACATCGTCGAACCGGTTGGCCAACCACAGCCGTCCCCTCGTGCGCACCACGCCGTCGAGAAGCACCTCCAGCGCGTCGTGCAGTCGCTGGGGATGAAATGGCCGACGGGCGGAGAAAAGCAACAACCCGACTTCGCCGTCGGCATCCAGTGACGGCTGTCCGGCGAGCAGCGGGTCGTGCGGGTGGTCGCTGCGTCCGCGCCTGCTGTCAGGCTCGAGGTTGGCCAGCGCCGTCTCGATGCGTTCGGAACCGACCGTCAGGCGCGCACGAGGTGCCAACCGTCGCAGCACTTTCAGCGTCTGCCCATGAGCTTGGTCGACTACGAGCGTGTCGGCGAACTCAGCCTGCCCGACAGCCACCTGCGCCACGGTCCGTCCGTCGTCGAGGTCGTGGTCGCCGGTCGCCTTAGACAGCCACACGGCAGAGTCGACGCAGGTCACCACCGCCTCGATGCGCACGTCACGAGCCGCTGGTCCGTCGATGTAGCCAGGACCCACGTGCACCCGCACGTTGTTGATTGCCCAGCACACCGGTTCGGGCTCGAGCCATGGCATGAGTTGCACCGCAATGCGATTGACATCACCGCGGCGGTGTAGTCGTCGCAGTAGCACCAGCAGGTCCTCGCGCACGGTGCAGGTCACGCATCCGCGGACCAACTCGATCGGCCAAGCCGTGGTGCCCGAAGACGTCGTGACGGTACGCACCACGACTTGACCGTCGTATCCATGTCTGACGACCACCGTGCCGGTCGCCCGGGCCAGCACGGTGGCGACGCCTTCTGTGTCGCCTTGCCCGCAGATCAGCACCAGTGGAGTGCGCACAGCAACCCCTTCCTCAGTTGAAAATGATTTTCATTAACGTTAGGTTACCGCCGAAGGAGGAATATGTCCGCGCACTGTCAGGTCACCGGCCGAGCACCAAGTTTCGGCAACTCGGTATCGCACTCGCACCGACGCACGCGTCGTCGCTGGAACCCCAATATCCAGACGAAGACGTATTACCTGCCGTCCGAATCGCGCCGGATCAAACTGCGGGTGAGCGCGAAGGGCATCAAGGTCATCGACCGAGACGGCATCGAGGCCGTCGTGGCGCGGTTGCGAAAAGAGGGGCAGAAGATCTGATGGCGCGCACCGATATCAGGCCCACCGTGAAACTGCGTTCGACGGCCGGTACGGGCTACACCTATGTCACACGCAAGAATCGGCGCAACGACCCGGATCGATTAGTGCTGCGCAAGTATGACCCCATCGTCCGCCGCCACGTCGACTTCCGAGAGGAACGCTGATGGTGGCCTGTCCTCGTCCTCCGCACAGCCCCGCAGACGATCGGCAGTGGCTGTTGCACGCACGGTGCCGTGGGCTGCCGACAGAGATCTTCTTCGCGGCCGAAGGGGAGCGCGGACAACGTCGAGTAGCACGCGAAGAACAGGCGAAAAGAGTTTGTCGGCCGTGTCCCGTGCAGCCCGACTGCCTGCGGTATGCACTCACAGCCGTGGAGCCATGGGGCATCTGGGGCGCAACGACGCCAACAGAACGACAGCGGCTCACCGAGCCGGCCGAGCCGTCGGGACGAGCGCCCACTGACGCCCGTGTGGCAGGATCGTGCCCGACAGGCGATCGCGACTCGAGGAAGCCGGTGTGAATCCGGCGCGGTCCCGCCACTGTGACCGGCGAGGTCTTTGCGATCTTGCTGGGAGCCAGATACTCACCGCGGTCGCCTCCTCATAAGGCTGGGGCGGATTTCCCCGGTGAGGCTGACCTCGGCGTACCGAGAGCGCTTCCCGTGGCATCCGCGCACGACGGAAGGCACGGCATATGGCGCGTCGACATCTTGCGGCGGCGGTGATCTCGGCGCTGCTGCTCACGGCGTGCGGCACGGCGACCCCGCCGACCGGCGCCACCGCTGCCGAAGCCGTGGCGGGATTCCCGGTGAGCGTCACCAACTGCGGCGTCACCACGACCTACGACCGCCCACCGCGCCGGGCCGTGGCCTTGAACCAGCACTCGGGCGAGACGATGTTGGCGCTGGAACTTCAGAAGTCCATGGTGGGCACCGCATTCCTCGACGATCAGGTGCTGCCCGAATACCGCGACGCCTATGAGGCCATACCGGTGATCGCCGAAGAATATCCGTCGTACGAGACACTGCTTGCCGCTGAACCCGACTTCGTCTACGGCGGTTGGGAAAGCGCATTCGACGAGAAGGAGGGGCGCGGGCGCGAGCGGTTGCGTGATGTCGGCATCGACACCCACCTCAATCCCGAGAACTGCTCTTCTGAGCCGATGACGTTATCTGCGGTGGACGACGAAATACGCACCATCGGACGGATATTCGGTGTCACCGACCGAGCCGAGTGGGTGGTCGAACGCCAGCAGCGGATTCTGCAGGACACCCGCAGGCGCGTGCGCGACCTGGCACCGGTCGAGGTGGCTGTCTACGACAGCGGTGAGACCACCGTGTTCACCTCCGGCGGGCAGGGCATCGGCAACCAGATCATCGAATCCGCGGGCGGGCGCAACCTGTTCGCCGACGTACCGAAGGTGTGGGCCGACGTCTCGTTCGAACAGTTCGCCGAACGGGCGCCCGAGGTCATCCTGATCTACGATTACGGCGACCAATCGGTCGAGCAGAAGAAGCGGTTCCTGCTGGACAATCCGCTGCTGCAGCGGGTACCTGCCGTCCGCGACCAACGCTTCGCGGTGTTGCCGCTGTCCGAGATCACCGCAGGCGTGCGTGTCGGGCGCGCGGTCAAATCGCTTGCTGAGCAGTTGCATCCGGAGCCATCCGGATGACGACCGCCGCCCTGGACAAGCCGGTACGGTCCGTCACCCCGGGTCCGCAACGCGTTCCGTACGGCCTCGTGCTGACCATGCTCGCGGGACTGCTTCTGGTGTGCGCGACCGCAGGGGTCACCATCGGGTCGGTGGCCCTTCCGCCCGGGCAGGTGTGGCAGATCCTGCTCCACCAGCTCAATCCGATGTTGGTCGACCCGACATGGCCGCCGGTGCGTGCCTCGATCGTGCTCGACGCGCGGCTTCCCCGTGTTGCGCTGGCGGCGGTCATCGGGGCCGGCCTGGCGTGCTGCGGGATGGTGCTGCAGGCCGTCGTGCGCAACCCGTTGGCCGACCCGATGCTCTTGGGTGTGTCGTCGGGTGCGTCGGTGGGTGCGGTCGCGGTGCTGGTGGCCGGCGCAGGGCTCGGCTTGTTCGTGCTGCCGCTGGCGGCGTTTCTCGGAGCGTTGATCGCGTTGGTCGCCGTCTACTTTCTCGCTCGTACGGGCGGACGGATGACCACGCTGCGACTGATACTCGCCGGTGTCGCGGTCGCGGAGGTGCTGTCGGCCGTCGCCAGTCTGCTGATCGTCACCTCTGACGATCCGCACAAGGCCCAGTCCGCGGTGCGCTGGATGCTCGGCGGCCTCGGTGGGGCCGCCTGGTCGACAGTGTGGATCCCGGCTGTGGCCGTTGCTATCGGTATCGCTGTGCTGCTCGCCGTCACTCGGCCGCTGAATCTGCTGTACAGCGGTGAAGAGGCCGCTGCGGCACTGGGTTTGGACGTCCATCGCTTCCGCGGGGCGATGTTCGTCGTGGTCGCGTTGATGGTGGGTGCCATGGTCGCGGTCAGCGGTGCGATCGGCTTCGTCGGCCTGATCATGCCGCATATCGTGCGGATGCTCGTCGGCGCCGACCACCGTCGCGCCTTGCCGGCGGTCGCGCTGCTCGGGGCCTCGTTCCTCATCGTGTGCGACATCGCCGCGCGAACCGTCGCGGCACCGGAGGAACTGCCGGTCGGCGTCCTGACCGCCCTCGTCGGCGGCCCGTACTTTCTGTGGCTGATGCGGCGCAGGGTGTCGGCGTGACTGGCGGAGTCCTCATCGACGAAGTGACGGTGACGAAGGGGCGAAAGACGTTGGTCCGCAACGTGTCCATGCGGGTGGAGCGCGGCGAGATGGTGGCCGTCGTCGGACCCAACGGCGCCGGTAAGACCACGCTGTTGCGCACTCTCTACCGTGCTCAGCGGCCGACATCGGGGCGCGTGCTGGTTGGCGGCGAAGACGTCTGGCAGATGCCGGCCAAGCGCGCGGCGCGCCGCATTGCGGCCGTGTTGCAGGACGCGCCGGGCGATTTCGCGCTCACGGTGTTCGACGTGGTCGCGATGGGCCGGACCCCGTACAAGCGCGCGTTCGACGGCGACAACGCCGACGATCGCCGCATCATTGCCGAGGCGCTCGAATCAGTGGATGTATCCGGTCTGGCGAACGAGCCGTTCGACCGGCTCTCGGGCGGTCAGAAGCAGCGCGTGATGATCGCTCGTGCGCTGACACAGAGCACCGACACGATCGTGTTGGACGAGCCGACCAACCACCTGGATCTGCGCCACCAGCACGATGCCCTGCACCTGCTACGGACCACCGGCGCCACCGTCGTCGCGGCCTTGCACGATCTCAATCTCGCTGCGGCATACTGCGACCGGATCTGCGTTCTCGATACCGGCCGCGTGGTGTCGATCGGCACTCCCGCACAGGTCCTGACCGAGGACATGCTCGCCGAGGTCTACGGCGTCGCAGCCAGGGTCGGCCTCGATGCGGGCACCGATCGAATCCGGGTCGACGTGACACCCAAGGAGTGGACCCGGTGAGGATCGACGCTCAACTCACCGAGATCGCCCGCTTCGGAGGGTTCTTCGCCATCGCTCAAGGGAGCGCCGAAGCGGGTTGGCGGCCGGTTAACGCGTACTACACCGAGGGATACCAGGACCTGATCTTGGCGACGGCTACGCGCTACCGCACCCGCGACCTTCGCATCAGTGCGTCGGCGGTGCAGTTGAGCCACGCGTCGAGGCTGTGGTCCCCGGTGCTCGCGTGCGCCGTCGCATACGGTGTGGTCCCCGACCTCACGAGCCTGCAGCGTGCGGAGGACAGCCCAGCACTGAGAGTATCTGTCCCCGAAGGTGATCAGCTCGTCGGAGACCCGTCGGCCACGCTGTACCGCATCGTCGTCGAGGAGCACATGGAGCGGTTGGCCGACGGGTTGCGTGTCAAGGTCGCACCGGGCCTGCTCTACGGCAACATCGCCTCGGCGTTGGTGGCCGCGACCCGAGCGCTCTACTCGGTGCGGCCGCAGCTACGCGATTCCGCGACCGCCCTGGCGCGGTCTCTGTTGGAGACCGGCAAGCTCACCGGAACCGGAACGGTCAAACACAACTTGGCTTTTCGTCGCCGAAGCTGCTGTCTGTACTATCGCGTGAGCGACGGATCCAAGTGCGGAGACTGTGCGTTGCGCTGAATCAGGTGAAGGGGGCGATCTTTACGCGCTCGGCCAACAGCCTGTCGCGTACCGCCGTCGCGATCTGCACGGCGCCCGGTGAATCACCGTGCACGCAAATCGAATCGACGGTGATCGGAATCGTCGAGCCGTCGACCGCGTCGACGCGCCCGTCCGACACCATCGACGCGATCCGGTCGGCGATGACGTCGGTGTCGTGCAGGACGGCACCGCGCTGGCGTCGGTCCACCAACCGGCCGTCGGGACGATAGGCCCTGTCGGCGAACGCCTCGGGCACCGTGCGTAATCCGAGCTGTTCGGCCTCGCGGAAGAACGCCGAGCCGGTGAGCCCGAGCACCGGAAGGGCGGGATCGACGTCGTGCACGGCCTCTGCGACCGCTCGGGCCTGATCGTTGTTGGTCACGATCGAGAAGTACAGCGCCCCATGAGGTTTGACGTAGGTGACGGTGGATCCGGCGGCGTGCGCGATCGCCTGTAGCGCGCCGATCTGATAGATCACGTCGGCCTTGAGATCCTCGGGTGTCGCGTCGATGAACCGGCGGCCGAATCCGGGCAGATCGCGATAGCTCACCTGCGCGCCGATCCGCACGTCGCGCTCGGCCGCCGCCCGGCATGCCCGCAAGAGCAGTGCCGGGTCGCCGGCGTGGAAGCCGCAGGCGACGTTGGCGCTGGTGACGATGTCGAGCATGGCATCGTCGTCGCCGAGGCGCCAGACCCCGAAGCCCTCACCGAGGTCGGCATTCATGTCGACGGTTCTCATGTCGGTAACTCCGCGGATGTCGATGATGGCCACCGGTTTTCGGCGACGAACTCGGTCAACGGACGTCCAGTCGTCCATTCGTCGATCTCGAGCTGGGGACGGTCCGGAAACTCGGGGACCGGGCCAAGGCACAGGATCGCTACGGGCTCAGCGCCGTTCGGCATGTAGAGCAACTCGGCGAGGCTGTCCGGTTCGAAGATCGACACCCAACCCATGCCGAGCCCCTCTGCGCGCGCGGCGAGCCACAGGTTCTGTATCGCGCAGGAGACCGAGGCCAGGTCCATGTGTGGAAGGGTGCGACGCCCGAACACATGCTCGTGTCTGCCTTCGCCCAGCGCGACGACGAGGAGTTCGGCGCACTCCAGGATCCCCTCGACCTTGAGAGCCAGGAACTCCTCGCCACGTGGCCCCAACGCCTCGGCGGTTCGCACGCGCTCCTCGTCGACGAGGTCGTGGATGCGTGCCCGCAGCCGGTCGTCGGTGATCCGGACGAATCGCCATGGCTGCATCAAGCCGACGCTCGGTGCGGCGTGCGCGGCCTGCAGCAGCCGCACCAACATGTCTTCGGGTATCTGCGTGCCGGGCAGGAACCGGCGCATGTCGCGGCGTTCGGCGATCACCCGATAAACCGCGCGGCGTTCTTCGACGTCGAACGCGTGCTGGTTCACGCGGCCAGCTTAGTCCGGGCAGCGCTCACTAATGGAAACGGTTATCGTTATCGGTGTGATCACCCCCCGCATTGTCCGCACGATCCTCGCCAGCGCGGTGCTGGCCGCGCCGTTCGGTGTGGCGGCGTGCGCCGGCGGTGACGAGGCGGCCCAGGAGACGAGTACCGCTCCCTGTCCGGTCCGGCCGGTCGACGTGGTCGTCAGCGTGGATCAGTGGGGTGACATCGTCTCCCAGTTGGGCGGTGCCTGCGCGGAGGTCTCCACGGTGCTGGCCGGCTCGGCGGCCGACCCCCATGACTTCGAGCCCGCACCGTCGGATGCGGCGAAGTTCGACGGCGCGCAGCTCGTAGTCCTCAACGGTGGTCACTACGACGAGTGGGCGGTCAAGCTCGCCGCCAGCACGGCCCCTGATGCGCCGGTCGTGGAGGCGATGGCCGTCGACCACGAAGACGGGGCCAACCCCCATGCCTGGTACGACCCCGCCGCGGTGACGGCGCTGGCCGACGCGGTCACCGCGCGACTGCGTCAACTCGCACCGGAGGCGGCGGGCTACTTCGACGAACGCCGCGTCGCGCTCGCGGACAACCTCAAGCCGTACCATGAGCTCATTGATTCCCTGAGGGCCAAAGCGTCCGGCAAGAGCTATGCGGCGACCGAGACGTCATTCGATGACATGGGTGCGGCGCTCGGTCTGGCCAACCGCACCCCGCGCGGCTATCAGGTCGCGTCGTCCAACGACTCCGAACCGTCCCCGGCCGACCTGGACGCCTTCTTACAACTGCTGTCCGATCGCGGCGTTGACGTCTTGATCTACAACGTGCAGACCGAAGGCTCTGTCCCGCAACAGCTTCGGGTAGCGGCCGAACAGTCGGGGGTTCCGGTGGTCGAGATCACCGAGACGCTGCCCCCGGACGCTGATTCGTTCCAGAGCTGGCAGATCGACCAGTTGATCGCACTGGGCGAGGCGCTCGGTGTCGCCACCTAGTTCCGAACCTGAGGCCGAATCCGTCGTCGAGCAGACGGCGCTGACCTTTGAGGACGTCAGCGCGGCGCGCGGCGGGCGGCTGATCTGGTCGGAGGCGACGTTCGAGGTCCCCGCAGGCGGCATCGTGGCCGTCATCGGGTCGAACGGCGCCGGAAAGACGACGCTGCTGCAGATCGTGCTCGGCCTGGTGCCGCCGGCGTCCGGACACGTCCGCGTTTTCGGCCAACCGGCCGGTGCGCTCAACAAGTCGATCGGTTACGTCCCGCAGAACTACGCGTCGGCCTCCGGCGAGGCGATCCGGGCGCGCGACGCCGTGATGCTCGGCCTCGTCGGGCACCGGTGGGGTTTAGGGTGGCCGAGTCGTGCAGACAACCGTCGCGTGGACGAGGTGCTCGCCGCCGTCGATGCGACCGCGGTGGCGGACAAACGGCTCTCCCAACTCTCGGGCGGCCAGCGCCAGCGGGTCGCGCTGGCCGAGGCGCTGGTCTCCAAGCCCCGCATGTTGATCCTCGACGAGCCGTTGGCCGCACTCGATCTGCGCAGCCAGCGCGAGATCGTCGCCGTGCTCGAGCGGATCAGCAAGGAGTTCGGCGTGACGATCCTGGTCGTCGCACATGACCTCAACCCACTGCTGGGCGTGTTGACCAGCGCCATCTACCTACTCGACGGACACGCGCACTTCGACACCTTCGACGGCCCCGTCGACGAGACACTGCTGAGCCACCTCTACGGCACCCGAGTCGAAGTCGTGCATACGCCGCAGGGCGATCTCTACGTGCGGAGGCCGTGATGAACACGACCATCGTCGCGCTTGGCTACCAAGACAATTGGTGGCCGATCCTCACGTCGTCCTTCATGCGCAACGCGCTGATCGGCGGCACGATCGTCGCCTTGGCCGCCGGCCTGATCGGTTACTTCGTCGTCGTGCGCAACACCGCCTTCGCCGCCCACGCGCTCGCTCACATCGGGCTGCCGGGCGCAACGGGAGCGGTACTCGTCGGCGTCCCCGTCGGGGTGGGACTCGGCGTGTTCTGCATCGGCGGCGCTCTGGTGATCGGAGCGCTGGGTCGCCGGGCGGCCGACCGCGAGGTGGCCACCGGGACCGTACTGGCCATGGCGACCGGTCTCGGGTTGTTCTTCAACTCGCTGGCGACCAAGAGTTCGAGCACGCTGACCAACGTCCTGTTCGGCAACCTGCTGGCGATCTCGCGGCAGCAGATCATCACGTTCGCGGTGCTGGTCGCGGTGCTGGGGGTGTGCATCGCGCTGATCTACCGGCCGCTGCTGTTCACGTCCGTCAACGCCCAGGTGGCCGACGCCAGGGGAGTGCCGGTGCGCGCGCTTTCGGTGGCGTTCATGGCGCTGCTCGGCCTGGCGGTGACGATGGCCGTGCAGGCAGTCGGCACGCTGCTGCTGTTCGCGCTCGTGGTCAGTCCCGCTGCGGCGGCGATCATGCTGACACCGCGACCGGGCAAGGCGATCGCCCTGTCCACGGCGTTCAGCCTCGCAGCGGTGTGGGTGGGTCTCGGGCTCTCGGCGATGTTCAACGCGCCGCCCAGCTTCGTGATCGTGACGGTCGCGTGCAGCGTCTGGGCGGTGGTGTGGGCCGGGCAGCGCGGGCTGCGACGAACCGCCGATCAGGTGCTGGTCACCTGAGCTCGAGGCGTGGTCGGCTACCCTCACGGAGCATGCCGAGGAGTCCCACGCCGCGACGGCGTGCCACGCTGGCTTCTCTGGCCGCCGAACTGAAGGTCTCCCGCACCACGATCTCCAACGCCTACAACCGGCCGGACCAGTTGTCGGCCGAACTCCGCGATCGCGTACTGGCCACCGCGAAGCGGCTGGGATACCCCGGCCCCGACCCGGTGGCGCGTTCGCTGCGCACCCGCAAGGCCGGTGCGGTCGGTCTGATGATCACCGAACCGCTCAACTATTCCTTCAGTGATCCAGCCGCACTCGACTTCGTGGCCGGCTTGGCCGAGTCGTGTGAAGAGGCCGGGCAGGGACTGCTGCTCGTCGCGATCGGCCCCAACCGCAGCGTCAGCGACGGGACGGCGGCGATCCTCGCTGCCGGGGTGGACGGTTTCGCCGTCTATTCGGCCTCCGACGACGACCCGTATCTCGCGACCGTCCAGCAGCGGCACCTGCCGATGGTGGTGATCGACCAGCCCAAGGACGTGCCCGGTGCCTCGCGCGTGTCCATCGACGACCGTGGCGCCATGTGCCAACTCGCCGAACACGTTGTGCAGCTGGGTCATCGGGAAATCGGCCTCCTGACGATGCGGCTGGGCCGGGATCGGCCGAAGGGCGGGGCAGGGCCCACGGTGGCCGACCCCCAACGACTGCAGACTCCGCACTTTCACGTACAGCGCGAACGCATCGCAGGGGTTCGTGACGCGATGACTGCAGCCGGGCTCGACCCCGAATCGCTGACCGTGGTGGAGAGCTACGAGCACCTGCCGACGTCGGGCGGGGCGGCCGCGGCAGTCGCCTTGGCAGCCAATCCCCGGCTCACCGCGTTGATGTGCACTGCGGACGTACTGGCCCTGTCGGCGATGGATTACCTACGGGCGCGGGGCATCTACGTTCCCGGCGAGATGACGGTCACCGGATTCGACGGAGTGCCCGAGGCGCTGCGGCGCGGTCTGGCCACGGTCGCACAGCCCAGCATCGAGAAGGGTCGCCGGGCGGGACGGCTGCTGCACCACCCGCCACGATCGGGTCTGCCGGTCGTGGAAGTCCTCGACACCGAGCTGGTCCGGGGCCGCACCGCGGGACCGCCCTCCTAGAGCGCGGTGACCGGTGGGGACGCCCGCCACTGCTCGACCATCGGTGCGATACCCGAGGTGAGCATCGGCAGCTCGGGAGCCATCGCCAGCGCCGCGACCATCGCGAGTCTGCCGGCCGCCTCGGTGATCCGCAGAACACGTTCATCGGTCGGGCGTAGCCCCATGGAGACCGCCGCCGCGTCGTAGGCGGCGAGCGCGTCGGCGCCCACCAACGCGAGATCCGATTCGACCGCACCGAGCGTCACGAGTTCGAAGTCCGACCACAGCTCGCCGTCCGGTGTGGTGATCATGTTGTGGTATGGCGCGTCACCGTGGATGGGCTGAACGTCGACATCCGGGAAGGCGGTCTGGAAGGCCGCGCGCGACGTCAACACTGGGCCGATGACGTCCCATTCACGTTGCGCCCGTTCGAGATCGGGCGTCGCGATGAGTTCCGGCAGGTCCCTCAATACTGCCAGCCCCTCCGGTATGTAGGAGCCGAACGGCGCCCAGAAATCCAGCTCCCCGTCGTAGTCGCGCAACGCGGCGTGTAGCTGCGCGGTCTGCTCCATGCGGCGACCCAAATCCGGGTTCGAATCGGGGACCTGCTCGACGAACTGCCAGAACGTCATCGACAACCCGTCGCGGCGAACGGGTTCGGCGGGCACCAGCGGGGTCGGTGCCACTACCGGATACCCGCGCTCGGCGAGCCAGCTGGTGACTTCGAGCTCTGCGCGCTGTTGTCGGGTCTGCACATCCGGATTTCGGGTGTACGACGGCGGTAGGACCGTGGGCACCCGGACGACGACCGGCTCGGGATGAAGGTGGACGATCACGGAGAACACGTCGTAGAGCACGCGGGGATCGTCGCTGCGCAGGCCGAGGTCGGCCCCGGCGGCGACGGCCGCGGCGACTGCGGAAGCGGTCCGCTCGGCGATCTCGGCGTCGGTCAGCACCGTCAACCCGATTGCGAGCGGCGCGCGTCGAGCAGGTAAACCAACGCTGCCGCAACGTCTTGCGGCGATTCGACACGGTAGGCCGCCAACGTGTCGCCCGGTCCTACCTTCACCCCGACGTCGTCACCGCGAAGACGGCGGAACGCCTTCTCATCGGTGACATCGTCGCCGAAGAACACCACGGCGTCCGCGTTCTCCTGCTCTCGCAGGATGTCGATCGCCTCGCCCTTGTCCGTCTGGATCACCGCAAACTCCAGCACTTCCTTGCCTTCGGTCAGCTGGGCATTCCAGTCGGTCGACGCCTCGCGAGCCGCGGAGAGCGCGGCCGCGCCGTCGTCTGCCGAGGCGTTGCGCACGTGCAGCGCGACGCTGGCCGGTTTGGTCTCGACCGTGACACCCGGCTTACCGGAGGCGATGTCGCGCAGCTCCGACGTGATGCGCTGCAGCGCAACGTCGTCGACCTCGTGCGTGAATCCCGTGTTGAACTCGGCGCCGTGGCTGCCGACGAGATGCACCGCAGGCGGCATGCCCGACAGCTCGCGCAGCACCTCGAGCGCGCGTCCGGAGATCAGTGCGGAAGCCGTGTCGGGCAGGTCGGCGAGCGCGACCAACGCGTCCGCGGCCTCGGCGAGTGGCCGGGCGTCGCCCGGGTTACTGACGATCGGCGCCAGCGTCCCGTCGAAATCGGTGGTGATCAGCAGCCGTGGCGCCGCAGCGGCCGAAGTGAGCGCGCGCTGCAGATCGGCTGGAAGCACGCCTAGATCTTAGGATGCTCTCCGTCGCCGATCAGCAGCCGCACCGCGAGGTCCAGCCGCTTGCTGACGTCGGTCGCCGACGCCCGCCTGGTCAGCCAGGCGAGCAGGTTGGACAGCCAGACATCGGAGATGACGCGCGCGATGTGGTACTGGTCCTCGGTCGGCTCACCATCGCTCATGGCGCGGGCGAACATCGAGTCCATCAGCTTGCCGACGTGGTCGACCTCACCGGCCGCCGACGCGTCGGCGAACACGAACGCCCGCGTCATCGCCTCGGTCAACAGCGGGTTGCGCTGCATCGCGCGGTTGAGCTTGCCCACCATGATGTTCAGCCGCTGATACGGCGTGCCACCGGCCAGCGAGGCGCGGTCGGTCTTGGCGTCGATGCGCTCGAACTCGCGACCCAGTGCGGACACCAGCAGGTGCACTTTGGACGGGAAGTACCGGTAGAGGGTGCCGACCGCGACATCGGCCCGTTCGGCAACGGCACGCATCTGGACGGCTTCGTAGCCGCCCTTGGAGGCGATGGCCAGCGTCGCGTCGAGGATGCGCTTGCGGCGCTCGCGCTGGGCTTCCGAGCCGAGCTCTGACTCGGACAGGACCGCCACGTTCATCACCTGGCGCGGTCGAGATTCCGACCCCGAGGCCGGGCTGGCGGCTGCTGGCTGAGACGGGCCGGACATGCGGCGGCTTTCTCCTTCGCTATGCGTTCTCGTGGAAACGATACGCATGCCGATGCATTTTTTCTCACCCCGATATCCCCGATGGCACCGACGTGTCCTGCTGTAATGGCGGTCGACTTGACGGTCGGTCGCTGGCACTATTAGAACACGTTCTAGTGAGGAGCACCGCCTTCTCACCCAATAGCTAGGAGTGGACGGTGTCGCTCGCATCCCCGGGGACCATTGCCGACGACCAGGCAGCCGTAAGGGAGCTGGTGCGTGACTGGGCAACAGCTTCTGACGTCGTCACCGCCGCGCGAGACGTCGAGCGGGGGCAGGCGGACGCCTGGCGCCGGGCCTATGCGGGGATGGCCGAACTGGGGATCTTCGGGGTGGCGTTACCGGAGGCGCACGGCGGCGCCGACGGCACGGTCGACGACCTGTGCGCGATGGTCGACGAGGCGGCGGCCTCGCTGGTGCCCGGCCCGGTAGCGACGACCGCACTGGCCACGGTCGTGCTCGAATCGCCGGAAGTGCTGCGGGCGCTGGCTTCGGGTGAGCGGGTTGCAGGGGTGGCGTTGACCGCCGACCTGCGCT
The DNA here is from genome assembly GCF_001499925.1 of Mycobacterium lehmannii. Lineage (NCBI taxonomy): Bacteria > Bacillati > Actinomycetota > Actinomycetes > Mycobacteriales > Mycobacteriaceae > Mycobacterium > Mycobacterium lehmannii. The sequence goes on along the minus strand of NZ_LQIR01000045.1, from coordinate 122,144 downwards.
TCGCCGACGGCCGCGCCTCGGGCACCGCGGACTACGTGCTCGGCGCCGATGAGGCGGGGGTGCTGCTGCTCCCGGCCGGTGACGTCTTCCTCACGGTCGATGCCGGCGCGGACGGCGTGACCGTCGAGCCGCGCAACGCGACCGACTTCTCCCGGCCGCTTGGGCGCGTCGTGCTCGAGTCCGCGCCTGCCGAGGCGGTCCGCGCTCCGGCGCAGCGAGTGATCGACGTCGCCGCGGCCGTGATGGCGGCCGAGGCCGCGGGTCTGGCCCGCTGGGCGCTGCAGACCGCGACCGAGTACGCGAAGGTGCGCGAGCAGTTCGGCAAGCCCATCGGCAGCTTCCAGGCCATCAAGCACATGTGCGCGGAGATGCTTCTGCGGTCCGAGCAGGCCTCGGTGGCCGCCATGGATGCGGCTAGAGCGGTTTCGGAAGGCGACGAGAACCAGCTCTCGATCGCCGCTGCGGTGGCCGCTGCCGTCGGGATCGAGGCCGCCAAGGCCAACGCCAAGGACTGCATCCAGGTGCTGGGCGGTATCGGGATCACCTGGGAGCACGACGCGCACCTGTATCTGCGCCGCGCCTACGGTATTTCGCACTTCCTCGGCGGGGCGCCGCGCTGGCTGCGCCGGGTCGCGGCGTTGACGCAACAGGGTGTGCGCCGGGATCTGCGCATCGACCTCGAATCGGTCGAGGGTCTGCGACCCGAGATCGCCGCTGCCGTCGCGGAAGTCGCTGCCCTGCCCGTCGAGAAGCAGCAGGCCGCACTCGCCGACGCGGGCCTGCAGGCGCCGCACTGGCCCAAGCCGTACGGCCGCGGGGCCGGGCCCGCCGAACAGCTGCTGATCGACCAGGAGTTGGCGGCCGCCGGTGTCACCCGGCCCGACCTGGTGATCGGATGGTGGGCCGCGCCAACGATTCTCGAACACGGCACCCCCGAACAGATCGAACAGTTCGTGCCCGCGACGCTGCGCGGCGAACTGCTGTGGTGTCAGCTGTTCTCCGAGCCGGGCGCCGGATCGGATCTTGCGGCGCTGCGCACCAAAGCCGTACGCGTCGACGGCGCGACCGCGGGCGGCGCAACGGGCCCGGGTTGGAAGTTGACCGGCCAGAAGGTGTGGACCTCCGCGGCGCACAAGGCCGCGTGGGGTGTCTGCCTGGCGCGCACCGACCCGGACGCGCCGAAACACAAGGGGATCACGTACTTTCTGGTCGACATGAAGTCGCCGGGCATCGACATCCGCCCGCTGCGCGAGATCACCGGCGACAACCTGTTCAACGAGGTGTTCTTCGACGAGGTGTTCGTGCCCGACGAGATGGTCGTCGGTCAGGTCAACGACGGATGGCGGCTGGCCCGCACCACACTGGCCAACGAGCGGGTCGCGATGGCTCACGGCACCGCGCTCGGCAACCCGATGGAGGAGTTGCTCAAGCAGGTCGCCACGCTGGACTTCGACGTGGCCGGTCAGGACCGCTTGGGTTCGTTGATCGTGGCGGCTCAGGTCGGCTCACTGCTGGATCAGAAGATCGCCGAACTCGCTGTGGGAGGGCAGGATCCGGGCCCGCAGGCCAGCGCGCGCAAGCTGATCGGCGTGCGCTACCGGCAGGCGCTGGCCGAACTGCGGATGGAACTGTCCGAAGGTGGCGGCGTCGTCGAGAACTCGACGGTGTTCGACTTCCTCAACACGCGCTGCCTGACCATCGCGGGCGGCACCGAGCAGATCCTGCTCACCCTCGCGGGCGAACGGCTCCTGGGCCTACCCCGCTAACTGAACGAGGCCTGCGCGCAGGCGTCCGGCGAGGTGATGTTGACCCCGCTGTAGACCACCTGGATGTGCGAGCACACGATCAAGGGGACGTCGGTGCGCGGCGCTCCCGTGCGCTGATCGACCGGCCAGGCGATCCCGCGGAGCTGGAACTTCTCGGGCGGTCCTCCCCCGAAGTAGATGGTCGTGAACTCCACGTCGGTGAGCGATTTGAACGACCGGGTGTTCGGGGCGTCGAAGTTGAAGTTTCCGACGTACACGCCCCGGTCCATGGTTCGCAGCGTGGTGGTCTGGCGGGCCCACAGGTCGCCGGGGAAGCCGAGAACGTCCGGGCCGCGGCGCAGATTGGCCCTGGCGTCGAACAAGCACTTGGCCTCGGCCGCGATGCAGTTCGCGGTCGCGTGCATCTCGAGGTTGGTGCCGGGGTCGACCGGGATCGACGAGTCCGCGGTGTCGACGGCCGCGTCCGCCGTCGGGGTGGGTGCCATGAGCGTCAGCGCCAGCAGCACCGCCGAGATCGCCGCAGCGACGCCGGTCAACCGGTTCGTCACGTTGCTCCCCTTCCACGTGCGGCGAATGCTAGCCCGCGCGCTATTCGTCATAGGTGACTTCGACCGAATCCGAGCGGGGTAGGGCCTGGCAGCCCAGGATCAGACCCTCATCGAGGTCGGACTGCTCGAGGACGTCGTTGACGTCCATCTCGACGTCGCCGCTCTTCTTCAGCACGGCGCACGCGCCGCAATGGCCCTCGCGGCAGGAGAACGGCGCGTCGAGTCCCTTGTCGAGCAGCACGTCGAGCAGTTTGGCGTTGCGGGGCCAGCGCACCTCGTGGGTTTCGCCGTCGAGCGTGACGATCGCCGTGGCCGGCCCCTCGTCGCTGTCGTCCTCCTCGATGACCACCGCCGCGAACGGGTCGGAGTCCAGCGACTTGAACACCTCGATGTGCACCCGTTCGGCGGGCAGTCCTGCGCCCTTGACCGCCTCCTCGGCCGCGGCCATGAACGGCCCGGGGCCGCAGATGTAGGCGTCGTGGCTCGTGTAGGGAGCGGTCAACGCGGCCAGCGCCGCCGCGCTCGGCAGACCCTGCACCGTTTCCAGCCAGTGCACGACGACCAACCGTTCCGGGTACTTCTCACTCAGCTCACGCAGCGCCGAGCCGAAGATCACCGACTTTTCGTCGCGGTTGGCATAGATGAGCACGACCTTGCCGCTGCCCTCGGCCAGCGCCGACTTGCAGATCGACATCATCGGCGTGATCCCGGAACCGGCGGCCAGCAGCAGGAAGTCGGTATCCAGCGTCTTGGGCACGAAGGTGCCCGAGGGCGCGAGGACGTGGATCTTCATGCCGGCGTGCGCGTGGTCGCACAACCAGTTCGACGCGTACCCGTCGGCGGTGCGCTTGACGGTGACGGTCAGCCGGTCGTCGGTGAACGGGGAACTGCACAACGAGTAGCACCGCGCCACCGAACCCGTGCGGTCGCTGGGCACGCGCAGGGTCAGGAACTGTCCCGGCGCATACCGCAACCGTTCGGCGGGGATGTCGGCACCGGAGGGCACGCTGAACACCAGCGAGCGCGCATCGTCGGTCTCAGTGACGACATCGGCAAGTTCCAACTCGAGCACGTGGCTGCCGAGTGGCTCGTCGGTCACTTTCGCGTCCACCTCTCACGTCCGCCGGCCCTGCGATCCAGGGCAATAACTAGAACAGGTTACAGAAATGTATGTGTGCAGGTCCAGGTCCTACAGGTATGCCCTACTCGACATGAATCGTAACGTGTTCTAATCTGACGGCTAAGCGGTTCGCGCTTCGCGTGCGTGCTCATCGCAGTCCGTCCTATCGGGAGGCACATCAGTGACGTCCATTCAACAGCGTGACGTGCAGTCGGTCCTAGCCGGGATCGACGACCTCCGGCCGCTGATCGCCAAACGCGCACAGGCGACCGAAGACCTGCGCCGCCTCCCCGACGACACGGTCAACGAATTGAACGAGGTCGGCTTCTTCAAGCTGCTTCAGCCCGAGCAGTGGGGCGGGATGCAGTGCGATCCGACGCTCTTCTACGAGGCGGTACGCCGCCTGGCCAGTGCCTGCGGTTCGACCGGTTGGGTCAGCTCGATCATCGGCGTCCACAACTGGCACCTCGCGCTGTTCGACCAGAAGGCGCAGGAAGAGGTATGGGGCGAGGACCCGGCCGTGCGGATCTCCTCGTCGTATGCCCCGATGGGTGCGGGCACCGTCGTCGACGGCGGTTACATCGTCAACGGCTCGTGGAACTGGTCGTCCGGTTGTGACCACGCCACGTGGACGTTCGTCGGCGGCCCGGTGATCAAGGACGGCAAGCCGGTCGACTTCGGCAGCTTTTTGATCCCGCGCTCCGAATACGAGATCGACGACGTGTGGCACGTGGTCGGCCTCAAGGGCACGGGGAGCAACACGCTCAAGGTCAAAGACGTGTTCGTGCCGCGGCACCGCTTCCTGTCGTACAAGGCGATGAACGACCGCACGGCGGGCGGACTCCAGACCAACACCGCCCCGGTCTACAAGATGCCCTGGGGCACAGTGCATCCCACCACCATCTCCGCTCCGATCGTCGGTATGGCGTACGGCGCGTACGACGCGCACGTCGAACATCAGGGCAAGCGTGTGCGCGCGGCGTTCGCGGGGGAGAAGGCCAAGGACGACCCCTTCGCGAAGATCCGCATCGCGGAGGCCGCCAGTGATATCGACGCGGCCTGGCGCCAGCTGATCGGCAATGTCGGCGACGAGTACGCCCTGCTGAAAGCGGGCGAGGAGATCCCGTTCGAGCTGCGCGCCCGCGCCCGCCGCGACCAGGTCCGCGCGACCGGCCGCGCGATCGCTTCGATCGACCGACTGTTCGAGGCCTCCGGCGCCACCGCGCTCAGCAACGACGCACCGGTGCAACGGTTCTGGCGCGACGCCCATGCCGGGCGCGTGCACGCCGCCAACGATCCCGAACGCGCCTACCTGATCTTCGGCAACAACGAGTTCGGGCTGCCGCCGCAAGACACGATGGTTTAACGGAAGGCCAGATGACCTCATACATCCAGGAGACCGAGCAGCAGGTCGAGGTCACCTTCGAATCGACGTCTCGGTACGCGCAGGTCCGCGCAGGCGAACGAGACATGCGGCTGCACTACCATGAGGCCGGTGTCGGCCACTCCGAGACGGTGGTGCTGCTGCACGGCGGCGGGCCTGGCGCGTCGAGTTGGTCGAACTTCTCCAAGAACATCGCGGTGCTCGCCAGGCATTTTCACGTCATCGCCGTTGACCAGCCCGGGTACGGCCACTCCGACAAGCACACCGAGCACGAACAGTACAACCGCTACAGCGCGAACGCTGTGCTCGCACTGTTCGACCACCTGGGCATCGAACGTGCTGCGCTGGTCGGAAACTCGCTCGGTGGCGGGACCGCGGTGCGGTTCGCGCTCGACAACCCCAAGCGGGCGGGCCGGCTGGTTCTGATGGGTCCCGGCGGGCTGTCGGTCAACCTCTTCGCCCCCGACCCCACCGAGGGCGTCAAGCTGCTGGGCAAGTTCACCGCCGAGCCCACGCGCGAGAACATGGAGAAGTTCCTGCGCATCATGGTTCACGACCAGAACCTGATCACTCCCGAACTGATCGACGAACGGTTCGAGATCGCCAGCCAACCCGAGTCGCTGGCCGCGGCCAAGGCGATGGGAATGTCGTTCGCGGGTGCGGACTTCGAGCTCGGCATGATGTGGCGCGAGGTGTACAAGCTGCGTCAACCGGTGCTGCTGATCTGGGGTCGCGAAGATCGCGTCAACCCGCTCGACGGCGCGCTGGTGGCGCTCAAACAGATTCCGCGGGTTCAGCTGCATGTCTTCGGGCGGTGCGGACACTGGGCTCAGCTGGAGAAGTTCGACGAATTCAACAAGCTCACCATCGACTTTCTGACGGTCAAACCCAAGGAGGTTGCGCGATGACCATCAAATCGCTTGGCTACCTTCGGATCGAGGCCACGGACGTCGCGGCGTGGCGCGAGTACGGCCTGAAGGTACTCGGCATGGTCGAGGGCTCCGGCCAGACCGACGGTGCGCTCTACCTTCGGATGGACGAGTTTCCGGCCCGGCTGGTGATCGTGCCGGGAGAACACGACCGGTTGCTGCAGTCCGGCTGGGAAACCGCCAACGCCACTGAGCTGCAGGACATCCGGAACCGGCTCGACATCGAAGGCGTGCCGTACAAGGAGGCCTCGGCCGCCGAGCTGGCCGAACGCCGCGTCGACGAGATGATCCGCTTCGACGACCCGTCCGGTAACACGCTCGAGGTTTTCCACGGCGTCGCGCTCGAGCACCGTCGCGTCGTCAGCCCGTACGGCCACAAGTTCGTCACCGAGCAGCAGGGCCTGGGCCACGTGGTGCTGACCACCCGTGACGACGCCGAGACGCTGCACTTCTACCGCGACGTGCTGGGGTTCTACCTGCGTGACTCGATGCGGCTACCACCCCAGCTCGTCGGGCGGCCCGCCGACGGCGCGCCCGCGTGGCTGCGCTTCCTCGGGGTCAACCCGCGCCACCACAGCCTCGCGTTCATGCCGGGTGAGACGCCGAGCGGCATCGTGCACCTGATGGTCGAGGTCGAAAGCGCCGACGATGTCGGGCTCTGCCTCGACCGCGCGTTGCGGCGCAAGGTGCCGATGTCGGCGACGCTGGGTCGTCACGTCAACGACAAGATGCTGTCGTTCTACATGAAGACGCCGGGCGGCTTCGACGTCGAGTTCGGTTGTGAGGGTTTGCAAGTCGACAACGAAGACTGGGTCGCGCGGGAAAGCACCGCAGTCAGCCTATGGGGCCACGACTTCAGCGTCGGCTTCAAGTGACGGTGAAGATCACTCGATAATGGCGGCCGAACCGATCGATCCGCGCACATTCCGCAGCGTGCTCGGACAGTTCTGTACGGGCATCACGGTGATCACGACGATCCACGACGGCGTACCGGTCGGGTTCGCGTGCCAGTCGTTCGCCGCGCTGAGCCTGGATCCCCCGCTGGTGCTGTTCTGCCCGACGAAGATGTCCCGGTCGTGGCAGGCGATCGAGGCCAGCGGTAATTTCTGCGTGAACGTGCTGCACGAGAACCAAAAGGACGTCTCGGCGCGGTTCGGCTCCAAGGAACCCGACAAGTTCGCCGAAATCGAGTGGTACCAGTCCAAACTCGGCTCTCCGGTCATCGAAGGCACGCTCGCGCACATCGACTGCTCGGTGCATTCGGTGCACGACGGAGGCGACCACTACGTCGTGTTCGGCGCGGTGCATTCGCTGTCGGACGTCCCGCACCGCAAGCCGCGGCCGCTGCTTTTCTACCGCGGGCAGTACACCGGTATCGAGCCGGAGAAGAACACGCCCGCCCAATGGCGTGACGACCTCGAGGCCTTCCTCACCGCGACCACCGACGACACCTGGTTGTAGGCGCGCTACAACAACCCGTCGATGAAGTCGACGATCGCGGCCGCGACTTCTTGATGCATGGTCTCGTTCAGAACGTCGTGACGAGCCCCCTCGAACTCGGCGAGGCGCAGCGCGTCTATCTGCTCGACGTAGGCACGTACCGCCCCGACCTGGGCGAGGGGGTCGTTCGAACCGTGGACGGCCAGTGTCGGCACCGTCAGCTTCGGCAGCACCGCGCCGAACCGGTCCCAGGCCCTATCGAGCTCCCGCGCCAGCGCCACACCGTCGGCGTCGACGAACGTCAACGGATCGTTCTCCAGCAGATCGAGGTAGAACGGGTCCTCGGACAGCCAACTCGGCTCCAGGGCCAGTGAGGTGTCGTTGTCGAGCATCGCCGCCATCGGCACCAGCGGAGCGCCGGAGACGACGCCGCCGGCGTAACGGTCGGGCTGGTCGAGCAGCCGGAACAACGTGACGATCGAGCCGAACGAATGTCCTTGTGCGATCAACGGTATTCCGGGCGTGGCGCTTTCGGCGAGCGAGATCAGATCGTCGGCCAGTGAGTAGCTGTCCTCGGTCGATCCGAAGTCGCCGCGGGTGCCCGGGCTCAGCCCGTGGCCGAACTGGTCGACCGCCCACAGGTCGAAGCCCGCGGCGTTGAGTGCGTAGCCGTAGCGGTGGTAGAGACCGGTGTGCTCGCCGAAGCCGTGCAGGAAGATCACCGCCGCGCGTGGCTGCGGCGAGGCCCAGTGGCGGTAGTAGGCCCGACCCTTCGGGTGGTCGATGAACGGCATACCGACGACGTTAGCCCGTGCCCAATAACACGTCGTGCTGGTCGCTCATCCGATCGCGAATCGCGTCGACGACGGCCGCCACCTCCGGCCGCCGCAGTGTTTCTCCGCGGGTGACAAGCCAGTACGTCAGCCGCACCGACACCTCGGTGTGCAGGACGCGTACGAGATCGGCGTGGCGGTCGGCCATGAAGCAGGGCAGCAGCCCGAGGCCGGCGGCCGCGCGGGTCGCCTCGACGTGGACGAAAACATTCGTGGACGTGACGGATTCGCGCATGGCGGGCGCGAAGCTCGTCGCCGCATCGAGGTCGTCGACCTGCAACATCGAGTCGATGAAGTACACCAGCGGATAACGGTTCAGGTCGGCGACGGTCCTCGGCGTACCGTGCTCGCCCAGGTAGTCGCGGGAACCGTAGAGGCCGAGGCAATAGTCGCCGAGCCTGATCGCCCTGGCCCGATGGACTCGGGGTTCGCCGACGACGACCTCGACGTCCAGCCCGGACCTCTGCTGGGTCGCGCGGCGGGTGGCGGCGACGATCTCGACCGCCACATTCGGATGCTGCCGTTGTACGCGCGCGGCGGCGGGTGCCGCGATGTAGGCCGAGAAGCCGTCGGTGGCCGAGATCCGGACGACACCCTCGAGCGCGCGCTCGCCTGCGGGATCGAGGGCAAGTGAACGCACGGCCGACTCGATGGCCTCCGCGGCGGCCAGGGCGTCGCGTCCGAGTTCGGTGAGTTCCCATCCGCCCGCGCCGCGGACCAGCACCCGTCCACCCACCGATTCCTCGAGCGCGGCGATACGCCTGGAGATCGTGGTGTGGTTGAGGCCGAGTTCCTCGGCGGCCGCGTTGTACCGCCCCGACCGGCCGACGGCCAGCAGCACCAGGAGGTCATCGGCGCTCGGTCGTCGCCGAGCCGATGGCTGGGTCATGTGTGCATTTTTGCAGATACTCCCTGCGCCTTTCGCCATTGCCCGGGGAGGTATCTGCGGGAATACTCACAGGCGACTTGTCTGCCATCACAACCCGAAGGAGTGTGCGATGGGTGTCACCAATGCCGACAGCGGCGCCGCGCCGGTCCCGACCGGGCTCAAACGCGTCGTGGTCGCCTCGATGGCAGGCACCGTCGTCGAGTGGTACGAATTCTTCCTCTACGCCACCGCCGCCACCCTGGTCTTCAACAAGGTGTTCTTCGCAGAAGGCACCAGTGAGGCCAGCGGCCTGATCGCCGCACTGTTGACCTACGCCGTCGGATTCGTGGCGCGGCCGCTGGGCGGCATCGTCTTCGGTCACTTCGGCGACAAGTACGGACGCAAGAAGCTGCTGCAGTTCGCGATCCTTCTCGTCGGCGCCGTCACCTTCCTCATGGGCTGCCTGCCGACCTACGCGCAGATCGGGGTGTGGGCGCCGATCCTGCTGGTGGTCCTGCGGTTCATGCAGGGGTTCGCGGTCGGAGGTGAATGGGGCGGAGCGGTCCTACTCGTCGCCGAACACAGCCCCAACGACAAACGCGGCTTCTGGGCCAGCTGGCCGCAGGCGGCGGTGCCGGTGGGCAACATGCTCGCCACCGTCGTCTTGCTGGTGCTGACCGCCGCGCTGCCGGAGACGGCGTTCCTGTCCTGGGGATGGCGGGTCGCGTTCTGGCTGTCGGCCGTGGTGGTGCTGATCGGGTACTACATCCGGACCAAGGTCACCGATGCCCCGATCTTCGTGGCCGCACAAGAGGAGGTCGAGCGCGCCAAGGCCGTCTCGTACGGCGTGGTCGAGGTGCTGAAGCGTTATCCGCGTGGCGTTTTCACCGCAATGGGCCTGCGGTTCGCCGAGAACATCATGTACTACCTGGTGGTCACCTTCTCGATCGTGTACCTCAAGACGCACGTCGGCGCCGACACCAGCGACATCCTCTGGTGGTTGCTGGTCGCGCACGCCGTGCACTTCGTGGTGATCCCCCAAGTGGGGCGCTTGTCTGATCGGTTCGGTAGGCGGCCGGTGTACATCGTCGGGGCGATCCTCGGAGGCACGTGGGGCTTCTTCGCGTTCCCGATGATGAACAGCGGTTCCTATGCGTTGATCATGGCAGCCATCATCCTCGGGCTCGTCATCCACGCGCTGATGTACTCACCGCAGCCGGCGATCATGGCCGAGATGTTCCCGACTCGTATGCGGTATTCCGGTGTCTCCCTTGGCTATCAGGTGACATCCATCGTCGCCGGATCGCTCGCTCCTGCCATCGCCACCTGGCTGCTGGACAGGTTCGACTCAGCAGTTCCCATCGCTCTCTACCTCGCGGGCGCGTCGGCGATCACCCTGGTGGCCGCGTTGTTCAACCGTGAGACCAAAGGCCTCGACCTCGGGACGCTCGACGCCGCCGATCGCGATCAACTCGCCAAGGCGGGTGTCGTATGAGCGATCTCGACGGGCGCACCGCGTTGGTCACCGGTGGCGCAAGCGGGATCGGCGCGGCTTGTGCGCATGCCCTCGCCGAGCGCGGGGCGATGGTCACCGTCGCGGATCTGGACGAGGAAGGCGCCAAGAAGGTTGCCGACGAGATCGGTGGAAGGCCATGGGCTGTCGACCTTTCCGACGTGTCGGCGCTCGAGGACCTTCGGCTGCAGACCGACGTCCTCGTCAACAACGCCGGGGTGCAGCACGTCAGCCCGATCCACGAGTTTCCGCCCGAGCGATTCCGCTTAATCCTCGCGTTGATGCTGGAAGCGCCGTTCCTGTTGATCCGCGCGGCGTTGCCGCACATGTACGAGCAGGAGTTCGGACGCGTCATCAACATCTCCTCGGTGCACGGCCTACGCGCCTCGGAGTACAAGAGCGGCTACGTCACCGCCAAGCACGGTTTGGAGGGGCTGTCGAAGGTGACCGCTCTGGAGGGCGCGCCGCACGGCGTCACAAGCAACTGTGTAGACCCCGGCTATGTGCGTACCCCGCTGGTGACCAAGCAGATCGCCGATCAGGCCCGCACCCACGGGATCGACGAGGATAAGGTGGTCGCCGACATTCTGTTGAAGGAGAGCGCGATCAAGCGACTTGTCGAACCCGAAGAAGTTGCCTCCCTGGTTACCTGGCTCGCCTCGCCGGCCGCAGTGATGGTGACCGGAGCGTCGTACACGATGGACGGTGGGTGGAGCGCCCGATGACCGCAACTCCGCAATGGACACCCACCGAGGACGATGTGGCCGGAGCGCGCGTCACCGACTTCGCACAGTTCGTGCAGCGCCGCACCGGCCGAAATCACCCCGACTACGAGACGCTGTGGCAGTGGTCGACCGACGAGCCGGATGAGTTCTGGGCCGCGTTATGGGACTACTTCGACCTTGGCGATCGCCCGGAGCAAGTGCTCACCTCTGCTGAAATGCCTGGAGCGCAGTGGTTTCCGGGCGTGCAGCTCAACTATGTGGATCAGGTGATTCGCAACGCCCGGTCGGACCGGCCCGCCATCCTGTACCTGCGCGAGGGTGGGGATCCCGTCGAGGTGTCGTGGGCCGAGTTGTTGGGACGCACGGCGGCGTTCGCGCAGACGCTGCGCGACCTCGGTGTGAGCGCCGGCGACCGGGTCGTCGGATATCTGCCCAACATCCCCGAGGCCGTGATCGCGTTCCTGGCGACGGCCAGCATCGGCGCGATTTGGAGCGCATGCGGCCAGGACTATTCGGCCAAGGCCGCACTCGACCGTCTCGGTCAGCTCGAACCCACCGTGCTGGTGACCACCGACGGCTATACCTACGGCGGCAAGTTCCATGACAAGGCCGCCGAAATCACCGCGCTGCAGAAGGGATTACCAACGCTGCGTGCGACGGTGATGGCACCCGACATGGCGGGCAGCAGTAGCAAGGAGTTGACCACGACGCCGGTCGACTTCGCCCACCCGCTGTGGATCCTGTTTTCCTCGGGCACCACCGGGTTGCCCAAGGGCATCATTCACGGCCACGGCGGTGTGCTGGTCGAACACCTCAAAGCCGTGAGCCTGCAGTCCGATATCGGACCGGACGACATCTTCTTCTGGTACACCAGTCCCAGCTGGATGATGTGGAACTTCCAGGTGGCGGGCCTGCTGGTCGGATCGACGATCGTCTGCTACGACGGCAGCCCCAATGTGCCGCGTCCGGATGTGCTCTGGGAGATCGCGGCGCGGGTCAAGGCGACGGTGCTGGGGACGAGTCCGGGCTATGTGCTGGGCTGCGTGAAGGCCGGTGCGGTGCCGCGCAAGGAGCATGACCTGTCGGCGCTGCGCACGGTCGGCATCACCGGCTCGTCGTTGCCCCCGTCGTCGTCACTGTGGTTGCGCGACAACGTCGGTGAGCACGTGCAGGTGTCCTCGATCAGTGGCGGCACCGACGTGGTGTCCGCTTTCATCGGCGGGGTCCGCACGGTCCCGGTGTGGCCGGGTGAGCTGTCGGCGCCGTACCTCGGATGCGCCCTGGACTCGTGGGACGAGTCCGGAAAGCCGGTGCGCAACGAGGTCGGCGAGCTGGTGGTGATCAAGCCAATGCCGTCGATGCCGGTCGGCTTCTGGAACGATCCCGACGGGTCACGTTACCGCGCAGCGTATTTCGAGATGTATCCCGGGGTGTGGCGGCACGGGGACTGGATCACGATCACCGATCACGGCAGTGTCATCGTGCACGGCCGTTCGGACTCGACGTTGAACCGGCACGGTATCCGGATGGGCAGCGCCGACATCTACCAGGCGGTCGAACGGCTGCCCGAGGTGGCCGAAGCCCTGATCATCGGCGTCGACCAGCCCGACGGCGGATACTGGATGCCGCTGTTCGTGGTCCTCGCCGAGGGGGCCGAACTGACCGACGAGGTGCGCGACCGCATCAAGAACGCCGTCCGCGAAGAGGTCTCGCCGCGGCATGTGCCCGACGAGATCATCGCCGCGCCGGGTGTTCCGCACACCCGCACGGGCAAGAAGCTCGAGGTGCCGATCAAGAAGCTGTTCCAGGGCGCCGACGCCGCGAAGGTGGTCGAGCGCAGCGCCGTCGACGACCCGGACCTGTTGGACTGGTACGTCACACAGAAGCGCTGAGTTATCCCGACTCATTCGGGTGTTCATTCTTGTCGCCCGGGCGTGGCATAATCGAACACGTGTTCGAAGGCGTGGATGAAGTGGGGTTGGTGGCCACCATCGAGGAGGCCACCCGCGCCGAAGCGTCCGCGAGCGCATTGCGCACGGCGGCGATCGGGGAGCTGATGTCGCGCCGCGGTGTCGGCGACGACGAGCATCCGCGTGCGTTGTGGGCGTGTGATCCGTGGGCTTCGACCGCTGCCGAGGTCACCGCTGCCATGAACATCAGCCACGGCAGGGCCTGCGGGCAGATGCGCATCGCCGAAACCCTGCGCGATCGCCTGCCCAAGGTCGGTGCGCTGTTCGGCGCGGGCCGGCTCTCGGCGCGCGTGATCGGGATACTCACGTGGCGTACCCGGTTGATCGCCGACGACGCGGTTTGGGCGCAGGTCGATGCGGCGCTGGCCGAACGGGCGGACGAGTGGGGACCGCTGTCGGAAGACGATCTGCGCATCGGCGTGGACGCATTGGTGCTGCAGTACGATCCCGACGCGGTGATCGCCAGCCAGGCCCGCGCCCGTGGCCGCGATTTCAAAGTCGGGTCCTACGAAGACGAGCACGGGGCCACATCGGTGTGGGGCAAATTGCAACCCGCCGATGCCGCGGTTCTCGACCGCAAGGTCGCCGCGATGGTGGCCACCGTGTGCCCTGACGATCCGCGTTCGGCCGGTGAGCGTCGCAGCGACGCAGTCGGGGCGCTTGCGAACGGCAACGACCACCTACCGTGCGAATGCGGCTCCCCGGCCTGCCCGGCGCGGGCGGCCCAGCCCGCCCCTTCATCGTCGGTGGTGGTGAATGTTTACGCCGACCAGACCGCGGTCGATGCCACCCAAGCGACACCGGAATCCGTCCGGCGCACCGCGGCCTGCCGACGGGACCCGGGCACCGCAGTGATATCCGGAGCCGGGGGTCCCGAGGTGCTGACCACCCCGATGCTGGCCGCGCTGCTGCGCAACGGTGCCACACTGCGGCCGCTGGGCGAACCGGACGAACAGCCCGAGCACGGATATCGGCCGTCGGCCAAGCTGGCCCGTCGCATCCGCGCCCGTGATCTGCGCTGCCGCTTTCCGGGATGCCATCGGCGCGCGGAGTTCTGCGATATCGACCACGTCACGGCCCACCCGAACGGGGCAACGCATCAGTCGAATCTGGCTTGCCTCTGCCGTCTTCACCACCTACTGAAAACCTTCTGGGACGGTGACTGGTCGTATCTGCTGCGCGCAGACGGCGCCGCGGTCTGGACGTCACCGACAGGCCGTACATATACGACGTATCCGGGGTCTCGAAGTCTGTTCCCCGGATGGGACACCAAGGCAGCCGAGCTGCCGCCGCGGGCTAGCGGCCCACCGCATGGTGCCGGCCCGCCGCCCGGCAACCGCGGTTTGAAGATGCCGATGCGCAAGAACGCCCGATCGGTCGAACGTGCCCAGCGCATCAAAGCCGAACGGGCACAGAACGCCTCGGAGTCGCCGTCGTTTTGACTGCGGTCGACGTGCGCACCGGATTGCTAATGGTGCTGCAGCTGACCCAGCCAGCTGCCGATTCGCCGGAGCGCCTCGGTGATGTCGCTCGCGGGCCCGGCGAATGACAGCCGGACGAACGTATGGCCGCGGGCCGGGTCGAAGTCGATGCCCGGTGCGATCGCAACTCCGGTGTCGGCGAGCAGCTTCGAACAGAACGACAGCGAATCCGATGTCAGATGTGACACGTCGGCGTACACGTAGAACGCTCCGTCAGTCGGGGCCAGGCGATCGATGCCGAGGCCGCGCAGACCGTCGAGCAGCATCTGCCGGTTGGCGGCGTAGTGGTGCAGCAGCGCGTCGGCCTCCGCGATCGACTCCGGGGTGAACGCCGCGATCGCGGCGTACTGCGGCAGAGTCGGCGGGCAGATGGTGAAGTTTCCGGTGAGACGGTCGACCGCCCGCTGCAGTTCCTTCGGAACCAGAAGCCAGCCGAGCCGCCAACCTGTCATCGCAAAGTATTTCGAGAAGCTGTTCACCACAATCGAATCCCGTGATGTCGCCCAGGCGCAGCTGACGGCGGGAGCACCTTCGTAGACCAGCCCGTGATACACCTCGTCGCTGATCAACCGGACACCGCGCGACGCGCACCACGAAGCGATCGCAGCGAGCTCGTCCGGCGGGATCACCGTGCCTGTCGGGTTGGCGGGGCTCGCCACGATGACACCCTGCACGGGCGGGTCGAGTTCCTCGAGCATCTGCACCGTCGGCTGAAAACGGGTTTCGGCGCCGCAGGGGATCTCCACGACGTCACAACCCAGTGCGGAGAGGATGTTTCGATAACAGGGGTAACCCGGGCTGGCGATCGCGACCCGGTCGCCGACGTCGAAGCAGGCCAGGAACGCCAGTAGGAAGCCACCCGACGAGCCCGTGGTGATGACCACGTCATCCGGATCCACCTGCAGGCCATGCTGTTCCAGGTACGAATGCGCGATTGCTGCGCGCAGTTCCGGGATCCCGAGCGCGACGGTATATCCGAGGACGGTCGTCTCCAGCGCCTCCTTGGCGGCTGCCCGCACGGCTGCGGGAGCGCCCGCGCTGGGTTGGCCCGCGGACAGGTTGACCAGGTCACCGTGGCTGCGCTGCCGCTCGGCGGCGGCCAGCCATACGTCCATGACGTAGAACGGGGGGATCCCTGCGCGCAGCGAGATCTTCCCGGTCATCATCCGTGATCCTCGCACGCCGGCTCGGCGAGGCCGCGCAGCACGGCACAGTCCGCGCCCGGGCCGCCGTCGCAGTCGACACTGGCCACATCGAGAAGCCTCGCGATGTCGCGCTCGAGCGCATGTAGCTCCGCGAGCTTATCGCGGATGGAAGCAAGATGCGTCTCGGCCACCTCGCGCGCCTCAATGCAGGACCGGTCGGTGTCCTGCAGCAGGCACGCCAGGGTTCGCACCTGGGCGACCGCAAAACCGAACTCCCGGCAGTGCCTGATGAACGTCAATCGCCCGATGTCGTCGCGGCGGTAGCGTCGTTGACCGCCCACACGGCCCGGCGGTGGCAACAGGCCGATTTCCTCGTAGTAGCGGATGGTGGACGGCGTTGTCCCAGCTGCCCGTGCCAGTTGCCCGATCTTCAGTTCCGTCCGAGCCATCGAAACATCCCGCTCTCTTGAACCTCAAGCTACGTGAAGGGTCATCCTCGAGGATATGGAACCACCCCCAGCATGTAACCTGCCTGCGGCCGACCATCGGAAGCGCCTCGCGTGGATCCATGAGCTGAACTCCACAGCCCTCCGTGACTTCCGTCGAGAACGCCGAGCGATCGAGCTCAGATATGACGCGAGCGCCGTTGACCTGGTGCGGGCATTCGTGCGCGGCGAGCGGAATTGCTGCCCATTTCTCGGCTTCACCATGGAGGAGAACGGTGATGCGGTCGTGGTGCGGATCGAGCTCCCCGACGACTTGCGCCATACCGCTGACGAGCTGTTCGCGCCCTACACCGCGTCATGATCGAACTCGAGGCCGACCGCGCCGCCAATGTTCTCGTCATTCATGCGCGGGGAAAGTTGACACGGGAGGATTACCGCGACATCCTCGCGCCGCAGGTTCGGTCGCTGCTCGATCGATCCGGCACGCTGAGGGTGATGTTCGTGATGGACGACAGCTTCGAGGGTTGGACTCTCGGCGCCGCGTGGGAGAACACGCTTTTCGATTTGAAGCACCGCCGAGACCTCGAGAAGGTGGCGATGGTGGGGGCACCGAGATGGGAGGAGTGGTGCGTCAACGTGGCGGCCGCACTGCTGATGAGAGGCCAGCTGGCGACGTTCTCGCTCGATCAACGCCCAGAGGCGTGGAAGTGGCTGTGCGCCTGAGCTTTAGAACACTTCGGATTCGAGGCGGCGCAAGTGATCGCGCGGAGGTCCGAGCAGCTGGGCACTGCCGTGCGCGCGCTTGAAGTAGAGCTGGATGTCGTGCTCCCAGGTGATGGCGATGCCGCCGTGCATCTGGACGGCTTCGGCGGCGACGTTGGTGAACGCCTCGCTCGCCGAGAACCGGGCCAGCGCAGCCGAGGTCGGTGACGGCGCGGCGATCGCCTCGTCGACGACCGCACGCGCGGCCTGAACCGCGACGTACATGTCGGCCATGCGGTGCTTGAGCGCCTGGAAACTGCCGATGGGCCTGCCGAACTGCACCCGGTCCTTCGTGTATTGCACCGTCAGGTCGAGGCACCGCGACGCCGCGCCGATCTGCTCGGCGGCCAGCAGCAACGCGGCGGTGTCGGCCAGTCCCGGATCCGAGCCGATGTCGGTGCTCTGCTGGACTTCGACGCGCGCAAGCCGGCGGGTCAGGTCCATCGCGTCCAGGCGGTTCGCGGTGAACTCGGTCCACCGGGCCATGCGGTCGCCGTCTGCCCCGATCACCACGTCGGCGATGTCGCCGTTGATCACATAGTCGGGGTCGAAGACCACCGTGCCGACGCTGGTGCCCTCGGCCATCCCCTCGAGCGCTTCGGTGTCCGGCTCGTCGCCGGCCAGTAGTGCCAACTCCGCGAGAGTGGTTCCCAACAGCGGAGTCGGCACCAGTGCCTTGCCGAGTTCCTCGAGCACGACCGCCGCATCGGCGAGCTCACCTCCGGCGCCGCCCAGCTCCTCGGGCACCACAAGCGCCGCCGCACCGACCTGCTCGCACAGCAGCGTCCACAGCGATTCGTCGTATCCGCGTTCGGATTCCATCGCCTCTCGCACCGCGGCAGGTGAGGCGTGCTTGTCCACCAGCGCGGCGACGGTCTCCCGCAGCAGTTGGCGTTCTTCACTCATCAGAGGGCCTCCAGTACGCGCCGACGGTGGACCGCGGGATCCCCCCACGCTGAGCGCAGCGCCTGCGCACGCAGCAGCCACAACGACAGGTCGTGCTCCTGGGTGAATCCGATCGCGCCGTGTGTCTGCAGCGCCGAGCGGGCCGCCAGCAGTGCGGCGTCGCTGGCCGCGGCCTTGGCGGCGCTGACATCGCGCGCCGTGTCGGCGGATCCGTCGGCAAGCGACAGGGCCGCGCCGTACACCAGCGGTCGGGCCAACTCGACGGCGATGTGCACGTCGGCGAGTTTGTGCTTGATCGCCTGGTAGGTGCCGATGACCTTGCCGAACTGGCTGCGCTGCTTGGCGTATTCGACCGACATGTCCAGCATCGCCTGGCTCGCACCCACCAGCTGGGCCGCGGTGGCGAGCGCGCCGAACTCATAGGCGCGGGCCACGTCGGCTGGTCTGCCGTCGCCTGACGCGTTGACGTCGAACAGCTTTCGGCTCGGGTCGACCGATTCGTGCTCGGCTCCTGCGGCGCCGTCACGTACTTCACCGTCGACGGCCACGAGGATGATCCCCGCGGTGTCGGCGTTGACAGCCCTTGGCACCTGTGGCGGCAGGGCGACGGTCGCGATCAGCTCGCCGGAAGCCAAGCCGGCGCAACGCTCGTCATCGGCGAGCAGGATCGGCGCGACCGCGATGGATTCGACCACCGGGCCGGGAACGCACCACCGGCCGAGTCGCTCGGCGGCGACCACCAGGTCGACCGGATGAGCCTCGATGCCGTCGTACTTCTCCGGCACGAGGAGCGCCGTTACGCCGAGGTCGGTCAGCTGAGCCCACACCTTGCGCCCCGGTGACGTGTCCCCGGCGGCCCACGCGCGAACCGCGCCGGGCAGGTCGGCTGCGCCGAGTGCGGCGTCGATGCTGGCGGCGAAATCGCGCTGCTGTTCGTCCAATTCGAAGTTCATGTGGTTACTTTCGCGGCAGGCCCAGCAGGCGCTCGGCGATGATGTTGCGCTGAATCTCGTTGGTTCCCGCGTAGATCGGGCCGCCGAGCGAGAACAGCAACCCTTCGGTCCAGTTGTCGGCGAGCTCGGCGTCGGGACCGCGCATGTCCAGGGCGGTCTGGTGGATGGCTACGTCGAGGTCGGACCAGAACACTTTGGTCACACTCGACTCGGCGCCCAATTCGCCGCCTGCGGCGACGCGCGTCACCGTGCCGAACGTGTGCAGGCGGTAGGCCTGGGCCTTGATCCAGGCGTCGGCCACGCGGTCGGCGCAAGCTTCCTTCAGTTCGATGTCGGGGTTCTCTTTCCATTGAGCGACAAGCCGTTCGGCGGGGGCAATGAAGCGCCCGGGGCTTCGCAGCGACATGCCGCGCTCATTGCTCGACGTGCTCATCGCTGCGCGCCAGCCCTGGTGGACATCGCCGATGACGTCGTTGTCGGGCACGAACACGTCGTCGAGGAAGATCTCGCCGAAACCGGTGTCACCGCCGAGTTGCGCGATGGGGCGGACCGTGACGCCGTCGGCCTTCAGGTCGAACATGAAGTACGTGAGGCCGCGGTGACGTTCGGCTTCGGGGTCGGAGCGGAACAGCCCGAAGGCGCGTTCCCCGAACGGCGCGCGCGAACTCCAGATCTTCTGCCCGTTGAGCAGCCAGCCACCGTCGGTCCTGGTGGCCGTCGACCGCAGCGACGCCAGGTCGCTGCCCGACTCGGGTTCCGACCAGGCCTGCGCCCAGATCTCCTCACCGCTAGCCATTTTCGGCAGGATACGGTCGAGCTGTTCGGTGGTGCCGTGGGCGAACAGAGTCGGCGCCAGCATCGACGTGCCGTTGGCGCTGGCGCGGCCGGGAGCCCCGGCGCGGAAGTACTCTTCTTCGTACACCACCCACTGCAGCAGGCTGGCGTCGCGGCCCCCGTATTTCTCCGGCCAGGTGATCACGGACAGCCCGGCGTCGTAGAGCACCTTGTCCCAGCGTCGGTGCTGTTCGAAACCTTCGGCGGTGTCGTACGACTTCGTCGGGAAGCGGTCCTTGTTCTCGGCCAGGAACTCGCGCACCTCGGCCTGGAACTCTCGCGTCGCGTCGTCGATATTCAGGTCCATCAGGAAGATCCAGCCCTCTCACGCAGCTGCGGTTTGACTACCTTGCCCCCGGGGTTTCGCGGCAGCGCATCGAGAAACTCGACCGAGCGGGGGGTCTTGAAGTTCGCCAGATGCTCCCGGGTGTAAGCGATTACGGTGTCCTCGTCGAGTTCGGCGCCGGGCTTGACCACGATGTAGGCCTTGCCCACCTCACCGAGCCGTTCGTCGGGCACACCGATCACCGCGGATTCCGCGACGCCATCCAGTCGCGCGAGCACCTGCTCAATCTCGGCGGGATAGACGTTGAAACCGCCGCAGATGTACATGTCCTTGAGGCGGTCGGTGATGCGCAGGTTGCCGTTGTCGTCGACGGTGCCCACGTCGCCGGTGTGCAGCCAGCCGTCGGAATCGATGGCCGCTGCGGTGGCTTCGGGGTCGTCGAGGTAGCCCAGCATCACGTTCGGCCCACGCAGCAGCACCTCGCCCGCGTCGTCCTCGCCCGGGTTGTCGATGCGCAGTTCGAAATCCGCGATCGGGCGGCCCGATGTGGTGGCCACGGTGACGGCGTCGTCGTCGGGACGGCACATCGTCCCGAACCCGCTCGCCTCGGTCAGGCCGTAGGCGGTCAGCACGATGTCGATGTCCAGTTCGGTTTGCATCCGCTCGATCAACACCACCGGGATGGTCGCCGCGCCGGTGACCGCGAACCGCAGCGAGCTCAGGTCGAAGTCGGCGCGCTTGGGATGGTCGAGCAGCGTCTGATAGATCGTCGGCGGCCCCGGCAACACGGTGATGCGGTGCTCCTGCACGGCGGACATCGTCTTCTCGGGATCGAACGTCAGCTGCGGGATCAGCGTGGCGCCGGTCTGCAGGCAGGCCAGGATGCCCGCTTTGTAGCCGAAGTTGTGGAAGAACGGGTTGATGCACAGGTAACGGTCGTCGCTCGTGAGTCGGCCGCACTCGGCCCACGCCGCCGGGGCGTCGAGCGACTGGCGGTGCGCGCACAGCACGCCCTTGCTGCGGCCGGTGGTGCCGGAGGTGAACAGGATGTCGGAGACGTCGTCGGGTTCCACCGCGTCGGCGCGCGCATCCACCGCGCCGAGGTCGGTGCCGCGGGCGATGAACTCGTCCCAGGTGCCATCGTTCTTCTCGATCGGCACCCGGACCACGTGGTGTAGCTGCGGCAGGGCGTCGCGGTCGATGGAGGCGGCTTTGTCGGCGCCGAGGAACTCGCCCGATGCGAACAGCAGCGGGGCGCCGGTGCGCGAGAGGATGTCGGTGGCCTCGCTGGCGGTGTATCGGGTGTTGAGAGGTACGACGACGCCGCCCGCGTAGTGGGTGGCCAGGCAGGCGACCACCCAGTGCCAGGTGTTGGGGGACCAGATCGCGACGCGGTCACCGGCGTTGATGCCAAGGTCGATCATGGCTGCGGCCGCCCGGCGGACCTCGTCGCGCAGCTGGGCGAACGTGAACGTCCGGTCCTCAGTCATCAGGGCCGGGTGGTCGGCGAATCGGTCGGCAATGTGGTCCAAGACCTGGGGAATGGTCCTTGGATCCGAACTCATCGCTGCTCCTCTAACAAAGCAAGTGCTTGGTAGGTTAGCCTACAAGGGTGATTGAGGTCGAGGAGTTCCGGGCCGAGGTCCGCGACTGGCTCGCCGACAACCTCGTCGGGGAGTACGCCGCACTCAAGGGCCTTGGCGGGCCGGGCCGAGAACACGAAGCTTTCGAGGAACGCCGAGCGTGGAACCAGCATCTGGCGGCGGCCGGATTGACGTGCCTGGGCTGGCCCGAAGAGCACGGCGGTCGCGGTCTGTCGGTGGCGCACCGGGTGGCGTTCTACCAGGAGTACGCGATCGCGAACGCTCCTGCGAAGGTCAACCACTTCGGCGAGGAGTTGCTGGGACCGACGTTGATCGCGTACGGCACCCCCGAGCAGCAGAAGCGCTTCCTGCCGAAGATCCTCGACGTGACCGAGTTGTGGTGCCAGGGCTACTCCGAACCGGGTGCCGGCAGCGACCTCGCCAACGTGTCCACGACCGCCGAACTCGACGGCGACCAGTGGGTGGTCAACGGGCAGAAGGTGTGGACCTCGCTCGCGCACTGGGCGCAGTGGTGCTTCGTCGTCGCCCGCACAGAGAAGGGCTCCAAGCGGCACACCGGTCTGTCGTATCTGCTGGTGCCGCTGGATCAACCGGGCGTGGAGATTCGCCCCATCGTGCAGCTGACCGGCGACTCGGAGTTCAACGAGGTTTTCTTCGACGACGCCCGCACGGATGCGTCGCTGGTCGTCGGCGAACCGGGTGACGGCTGGCGGGTCGCGATGGGCACGCTGACGTTCGAGCGCGGGGTGTCGACGCTGGGCCAGCAGATCGAGTACGCCCGCGAGCTCTCGGGTGTGGCGGAGTTGGCGAAACGCACTGGCGCAGCGGATGATCCGTTGGTCAGGGAGCGTTTGGCGCGTTCGTGGGCTGGGCTGCGGACGATGCGGTCGTATGCGCTGGCGACCATGGACGTCGAGCAGCCGGGTCAAGATAACGTTTCGAAGCTGTTGTGGGCCAACTGGCATCGCGAGCTCGGCGAGATCGCGATGGACGTGCTCGGCCGCGAGGGTCTAACGCTGACCGACGGCGACTTCAGTGAGTGGCAGCGGCTGTACCTGTTCTCGCGGGCGGACACGATCTACGGCGGGTCCAACGAGGTGCAGCGCAACATCATCGCCGAGCGGGTGCTCGGCCTACCCCGAGAGGTCAGGCCTTCGTGAACCTGTCAGAAGCCCCGAAAGAGATTGAGGGACACGGCCTGCTGACCGGCAAGGTGGTCGTCGTGACGGCGGCCGCGGGCACCGGTATCGGATCCGCGGTGGCACGCCGGGCGCTGCTCGAGGGTGCCGACGTGGTTATCTCCGACCACCACGAGCGGCGCCTCGGAGAGGCACGCGACCAGTTGCTCGAACTCGGGTTGGGGCGGGTCGAAAGTGTCGTATGCGACGTGACCTCCACCGCGCAGGTGGATGCGTTGATCGCATCTACGACGGCGCGGATGGGCCGACTGGACGTCATGGTCAACAATGCCGGCCTCGGCGGGCAGACCCCCGTCGTCGACATGACAGACGAAGAGTGGGACCGCGTCCTCAACGTCACGCTGACGTCGGTGATGCGTGCGACGCGGGCGGCGTTGCGGTACTTCCGCGACGCCGACCATGGCGGCGTAATCGTCAACAACGCCAGCGTGTTGGGTTGGCGCGCACAGCATTCACAGTCGCACTACGCCGCAGCCAAGGCCGGGGTGATGGCGCTGACTCGGTGCAGTGCGATCGAGGCCGTCGAGTACGGGGTGCGAATCAACGCGGTGTCGCCGAGCATCGCGAGGCACAAGTTCTTGGAGAAGACCAGCAGCGCGGATCTGTTGGATCGGTTGTCGGAGGGCGAGGCGTTCGGCCGCGCGGCCGAGCCATGGGAGGTCGCCGCCACCATCGCGTTCTTGGCCAGTGAGTACTCCAGTTACCTGACGGGAGAAGTCATCTCCGTGTCGAGTCAACGGGCCTAACCGGTAGTGCGCCTCTCGGCGGTTCGGCGCGCGCCGGCTTTGTAGGCTCCCAGATACACGATCGCGAAGACGCCCAGGGTCAGCACGGTCACCAGGGTGAGCTGCACTTTCTGTCCGGCCGCGATGGGTCGGTGGGCCAACGCATCGCGATATCCGAGGGAGAAGGCGCTGAATAAGATGATGGAGCCCATACCAACCGGGACCCAGAACGCAGCGCCGTCGGCGACGAAGGAAGCACCGCCTCCGACAAGTATTACCACTGCGAAAACCGTTAACCACCAAGTCTTTGCGGGGGTCAAGCCAAGGCCGTAGTCATCGATGGTGTCTGGATCCGCGAACAGCGAATAGGTCTTGCCGCGGATCGAAATGAACCGGGTCCAAAAGTAAGCCACGAAGGTGATGGCGCCCAGAGCAAAGAGCGCCATCAGGAGGCCTTCCTGCCAGTCCGGCGGATAGGCCATGAGGAACACGGAGACGGTCGTGACGACGGCGCCAGTCCAGTAGACGATGCGTCCGATATCTGGCGGCAGCCATCCCGCGAGGATCGCAGCGGCAAGGCCGCCGAACGCGGTAAGCATGAAGAAGTCCTTCATCAGTTCCCAGCCACCTTCTGATAGATACCCTTGCCGATTTGCTCTCCGGCGAGAGAGCCGATGGAGCCGAGGATGAACGCGCCCGCGAAGACTCCGACCGGGCCTGCCGGGGCCCCGAGCCACGCGCCGATGGCGGCCATTCCCGAGGCGCCGACCATGCCGCCGCCGGTCTTGGCGGCAACCTCGCCGAGCGGAGCGCCGTTTCGCCATTCGTACATTCCGACACCGAAGTCGACGAGGTTCCCGGCTACCCCAAGGTTGCCTCCAACCTTCTTGAGCACATCTACGTCGCTCGCCGAGAACCCCGGCATACCTTGCACTGGATGGTCTTTCAGAGGTAGAGAATCGGCGAAGTAGCCGAACGCTTTCGCTCCAGCCGCGATCGGCTTGTTCGCAGCGGACGCCGCCTCCACCAACTCTTTCGGGACGACCCCCTGCGCCATGCTGCTGGTAGCGGCCGCGGCGCCTTCGGGTGACATACCGGCCCGAGTCAGCTGTTCCTGTACGCGTGAGACGACCAATTCCCTTGTCAGCACCTCAGTTCGGTTGATCATCGCCGTGGCCCGATCCGGTGATATCGGCGGCTCCCCCACCAGTCCCCGCTCGAGCATCGCCTGCATCTCCAGTCGTGTGCGCGCCCGGGACCGGGCGTCACCGCCGAGAACCGGATCGGTCGGCAGCGGGCCCTGAGCGATCGAGGTGTGGTGATCGTCGAGCCGCTGGCCCGCGTAGCGCACTTGTTCCAAGCTGGCTGTCGGGTCGTTGATGATGTCGAAATCTCGTAACCGTGCCGCGGCGGCCTGCTTCTCCGGCGTCGATTCGCCAAGAGAGTTCACCAACGCC
Organism: Mycobacterium lehmannii; assembly: GCF_001499925.1. NCBI lineage: Bacteria > Bacillati > Actinomycetota > Actinomycetes > Mycobacteriales > Mycobacteriaceae > Mycobacterium > Mycobacterium lehmannii. The sequence goes on along the minus strand of NZ_LQIR01000045.1, from coordinate 97,250 downwards.
TCGTCGCGCTCGCGTTGACCGCTGCCGTACTGACCTGCTTCGGCTTTGGCCTCCTGATCTGCCAGCGAGTTTTGTTCACCTTCAACGTGTTGCATTGCTTCCGGGGAGTAGCCCTCGGCAGCCATCTCGTGACGAGACTTGGTCAGCTGCTCGGAATAACCATCGCGCACCGCCTGAACCGATTCCAGTGCTTCGCGGGTCCGGTCGACAGCCGCCTGCCTAAAACCCTCGACATCGGCCTTTTCACCGTTAGCCGCGGCGACGGCGAGTTCATGCTCGATCAGATTGTCGATCCACTTCAGTGATGCGTCGAGGTTCGAGACCACAACGTCACCGCTGCGCTGCGCTTCGGCCAGTGACGCCGACACGTTCTGCAGGTCTACGGCGATCCGGCGGATCTGCTCGTCGTTGAGTTTCAGGGACTCGGTGGCGCGCTTCACCTCCGCCGAGTCGTTGATCGGGTGGCCGCCACCGTCCTGCCGATCCCATGCCGCAGCGAAACGCTGCTGGGCTACGGCGAATTCATTGCTCGTTTCGGTGGTGCACGCTGCGGCGTTGTAGAACGCCGTCGCGAGCTCGCTGATCTGGCCCGGAGACCCGCTCTGCATAGTGCGGTTGACCTGCCACGGATCTCCCCCGGCGGAGCCGGTGAGCAGCCCGACATCGAGGTGCTTGAGGTCGACCGTCACGTCGGCTCAGGCAATCGGCTCGCCCGCCGCGCGCACCGCGGCCGCCCCGACCCGATCGCGTTCGTCGAACAGCGTGGCGCCGTCGGTCGCCTTTGCGGCGAAGCCCTCGAGGTCGGAATGGTGCAGGCGCATCGTCGTCGCATGTGCCTCGTGCGCGCGGCCCAATGCGCTGTGGAAATCATTCGCGCTGTCGAAGTCGCCGAAGATTCCGGAAGGCAGTGCTGTGGCGGTGAACTCGTCCGCACCACGTTTCACGATCTCACCGGCGCTCTTCGCGAAGCCGGCTCCCATCCGAAGCAGGTCGGTATCGACGAACATGGCTCAACTCTAAGGGGATTCCGAGGTCGCTCTGTGCGCGGATTTCGCTCCAGAACGCTCGTCGGTCACCGCTCGTAAGTACAAAACCGGCTCGCCAACCGGGACGCAAGTAGGCAAGCAAGCGCTTGGTTGATATCCTGTGTCGGTGGATCAGGTGCCACAGAAGCAGCCGGTGAGCCAGCCGCCGACGCGCCGCGCCGAGCTACTCGAGCTCGCCGCGACGATGTTCGCCGAGCGAGGCCTGCGCGCGACGACGGTGCGCGATATCGCCGACTCCGCGGGCATCCTCTCAGGCAGCCTGTATCACCACTTCTCATCGAAGGAAGAAATGGTCGACGAAGTCCTGCGGGGCTTCCTCGACTGGTTGTTCACGCGTTACCAGGAGATCGTCGACACCGAACCCAACCCGCTGGAGCGCCTCAAGGGTCTGTTCATGACCTCGTTCGAGGCGATCGAGCACCGGCACGCGCAGGTCGTCATCTATCAGGACGAAGCCAAGCGGCTGTCCGGGCAGGAGCGGTTCTCCTATGTAGAGCAGCGCAACAAAGAGCAACGCAAGATGTGGCTGGACCTGCTCAACCAGGGTGTCGAAGAGGGCTACTTCCGGCCCGACATCGACGTTGATCTGGTGTACCGGTTCATCCGCGACACCACCTGGGTTTCAGTCCGCTGGTACCAGCCGGGCGGACCGCTCACGGCCGAAGAGGTCGGCCGTCAGTATCTCGCTATCGTTCTTGGTGGCATCACGAAAAAATGAGGAAACCATGACTCCAACATCGCAGGCTTACGTCATCGACGCGGTTCGCACCGCAGTCGGCAAGCGCAACGGATCGCTGGCCGGTGTGCATCCCGTGGATCTGGGCGCTGCCGCATGGCGTGGCCTGTTCGACCGCGTCGACGTGGATCCCGGCGCGGTCGACGATGTCATCGCCGGTTGCGTCGATGCGATCGGTCCGCAGGCCGGCAACATCGCTCGCCTCTCGTGGCTGGCGGCCGGCTACCCGGAAGAGGTGCCGGGCGTCACCGTCGACCGCCAGTGCGGGTCCAGCCAGCAGGCCGTTTCCTTTGGCGCACAAGCGATCATGTCCGGAACAGCCGACCTCATCGTCGCCGGCGGCATGCAGAACATGAGCCAGATCCCGATCTCGTCGGCGATGACCGTCGCCGAGCAGTTCGGCTTCACCTCGCCCACGAACGAATCCAAGAGCTGGCTGCACCGCTACGGCGATCAGGAGATCTCACAGTTCCGCGGCGCCGAGCTGATCGCGGAGAAGTGGGACATTTCGCGCGAGGAGATGGAGCAGTACTCGCTGACGAGCCACGAACGGGCACAAGAGGCGATCCGCTCCGGTCACTTCGAGAACGAGATCATTCCGGTCGACGGGTTCGTCACCGACGAGGGCCCCCGTGACACCTCGCTGGAGAAGATGGCCGGCCTCAAGACCTTGGTCGACGGCGGCCGGCTGACCGCCGCGATGGCCAGCCAGATCTCCGACGGCGCCAGTGCGGTGCTACTGGCCTCCGAGCAGGCCGTCAAGGACCACGGACTCAAGCCCCGCGCCCGCATCCACCACATCAGCGCCCGCGGCGCCGACCCGGTGTTCATGTTGACCGGGCCGATTCCGGCAACGGAGTACGCGTTGAAGAAGACCGGCCTGTCGATCGAGGACATCGACACCGTCGAGATCAACGAAGCCTTCGCGCCGGTTGTGATGGCGTGGCTCAAGGAGACCGGCGCAGACCCGGCCAAGGTCAACCCCAGCGGCGGCGCGATCGCGCTCGGTCATCCGCTGGGTGCGACGGGTGCGAAGTTGTTTGCGACGATGCTGAACACGTTGGAGCGCACCGGCGGTCGCTACGGCCTACAGACGATGTGCGAAGGCGGCGGTACCGCCAACGTCACGATCATCGAGCTCCTCTAGGCCTCCCGCGGCCCCGCACTGTCGCCCTCGACGAGCTCTCGCATCGTCGCGAACCCGTCATGGCGGTGCGCTCCGAGCGCCCACACCACGGCGATCACAGGCAACAGTGCGAAGGCCGCCCACCAGTTCGCACCGGCCGGAAGGAGGTCGGCGATCACTTCCGTTCGCGGAGTCCCGTTCACGGTGGCCGGAAGCCACTCGTTGAGCAGGACCGCCAGCATGCGCGAGGTCTGGAACGGCCCGACGCTGGTCGCGATAATCCAGCTGACACAAGAGATCCCAAGCGACCACGGCCATGCCAGCAACAGCGACTGCCTGTCGACCAGTTCGGCGGCGCAGCGCACGGTCTCGGCAAGGTAGGCAATGCCGAGCGCAGCCAGGAGCACTCCGATCTGCGCGGTGAGCAGGTCGTTGACCACGGGATGCGCCAGCTCGTCGTCGGGCCGCGTCGGCAGCCCGATCGCCAGGGCGACGAGGCCGGCCACCAACGCGAGTGTTGCCAGGCGCGCGGCCGTATCGCTGACGCGGTCGAACGAGTCGACGACGGTACGAATCACCAACCGCGACGCCGTAGCCGGCGCGGTTCGATACACGATCACCAGAACGAGACCGGACACCACGATGGCGATCAACCACGTCATCACAGCGGTGCCCACAGCCGTCAGGGCCAGCGATCCCAACAGCGGGACCAGCACGTCATCAGTGCTGACGCTGCTGCGAATGACAATCAGCGGCACGGCGCCGAACGCCACCGCACCCGCCAAACCGAAGACCAACGGAACCGTGAATCGCGTGAGATCGGCGGGATTGAGGTCCAGCTTGCGATTGCGGACGGCGTGAATCTCGGTGCTCAGCACCGACCGCACATGCGACAGCCAGCGCACTATGCCTCCGGCATCACGTCAGTGGTCGTGGATGATCACGCCGCGGATGTTGCGCCCCGCCAGCATGTCGTCGTAACCCTCGTTGATGTCGTTGAGTTTGTATTCGGCAGTGACGGTTTCGTCGAGCAGAAGCTTGCCGTCGCGGTAGAGGTTGAGGAGCCGCGGGATGTCGGCGCGCGGGTTGGCCTCGCCGTAGAGGCTGCCCAGCAGGCGCTTCTGGAACAGCGTCATCATCGCCATCGACAGCGTCGGCGTGACGTCGGCCATCGACGCGATCGCCGTCATCACGACAGCACCGCCCTTGCGGATGATGTTGAGCGCCTCGTCGATCATCCGCCCTTCGAGCACGCCCATGGTCAACAGCGCGGAGTCAGCCATCACGCCGCGGGTGAGTTCGCCGACCAGTTCCATGGCCTCGGGCATGGAGGTCACGAAGTGGGTGGCCCCGAACTCGAAAGCCTTCTCCCGCTTGCTCTCTACGAGGTCGACGACCACGATGTGCTCCGCGCCGGCCAGCCGCGCACCTTGAATCGCGCCGCTGCCGATGCCGCCGCACCCGATGATCACGACTGTATCCCCGGGTGTGACGTCGGCGGTGTTGACGGCTGAACCCCATCCCGTCATCACCCCGCAGCCCAGCAGGCACGCACGGGCCAGTGGCAGATCGTCGTCGATCTTGACGACCGATGCCTCCGACAGCGTGCCGAACTGCGAGAAGCTGCCGATGCCCGACAAGACCCCGACGTCCTGACCGCGGACCTTCCGCCGGTATGTGCCGTCGGCCTGCAAACCGACCAGGATCAGAGCGCCGAGGTCGCACAGGTTCTGATGCCCGCTTGCGCACCAGCGGCAGCGTCCGCACGCGGGCAGGAAGGACGTGACGACGTGGTCGCCGACTTCGAGGCCGCGCACGCCCGGTCCGAGTTCGACGACGATGCCCGCCCCCTCGTGTCCGCCGATGATCGGCAGCGGCACTCCGGCGAAGTCACCCGTGACGGCGTGGTGGTCCGAGTGGCACAGGCCGGTGGCCTCGAACGAGATGAGGACCTCGCCCTCCTTTGGGCCATCGAGGTCGATCTCCTCGATGCTCCACGGCTCGTTGAGTCCCCACAGAACGGCGGCGTTGGTCTTCATGGGCGCGAGTGTAGGAAACCTGGGGCCGGATTACGGGCGAATGGAAAGGCTTACCGTTCAGTGCGCGAGAGCCAGTCCGCCGAGTGCGACGATCCAGCTGGCGAAGCTTCCGACAAGAAAGTACTCGGTCACTTCGTCGATTCCGATTCCTCCGTTTTCCCGCGCCTTCTGGGCGTTGATCTCCGGGAATCGGATGATGCTCTTGGCGGCGACGACGGCCGTGGCCGCGGCGAGCTGGCCTGCCAGGCCCAGCCCGAGGATGAGCACCCGCTCCATCGGACCGAGGAGCCGCCCGCCTTTCAACCGGTCCGAGGCCTGCGGCTCGCCCACCGGTTTGACCGCACCGACGGAGCCAAGCACCAAGCGCACCAACTGATTCCCGGTCACCAGTTGCATGAGCATCACGCCGACGATCATCAAGAGCCGGTCGGGGGACACCGCGATGCCGACCCATGCCGGCCACCGTGCCGCCACACCTGCCACCTCCGAGCTGAGGCCCGAGAGCAGGATCAGCACCCCGAGCGCACCGCCGAAGACGACCAGCGGCGCGATCTGTCGGCGGCCGGTGCGTTCGGCTCGCGCACTGAGCACCACCCAGCCGACCGCGGCTACCGCCGCCACGACGAGCAGCACGATGTCGCCCCACCGCCACAACCCGGCCACCGCTGCGCAACCGGTCACGACAAGGGGTGCCGCCGCGGCGGACAGCCAGACACGATCGACGAGCCGCCGAAGGACATCGGCGATACCGACCGCGATCAGCAGCACCGCGGCCGCGCTCATGGCACGTTCCGCAGATACTGCGCCACGAGCAGGATGAGGTCCAACCCGTCGCGGCCCGCGCGTTGGGACACCGCCGACGCGCTGATGCCCTCGTCCGCCGCGATGTCCTTTTTGGTCTTGCCGGTCAACAGTCCCTTCACAATCCTCAATGAGCGGTCATCGAGCGATCCAATCAGATGGTCCCGACACAGCAGCGCGGCGTTGATCGCGTCGAGGTCGCGGCGGCTCTCGCCTTCGGCCCGAAACGACGTGCGCACCGAGGCCAGTCCCGGTTGGCGTTGTGCGGAGGCGGTCCACTCGATCGCTTCGCGGGCGGCCCACCACCCCGGCCCGTCCTGGATGCCGGACTCGGAATCCAAGATCGTCACGGAACCCCAGCCGATACCGAAGCGGACATCGATGTCGGGCGCGACGGCCAGACCAATGACGAACGCCGCTTCGATCGCCGCGCCGACCGTCCGATAGCTGCCCTGGAACTCGTCACCGACCGTGAACGCGGGTGCGTCGACGGCGTCGCCGCCCGCGTCGGCGAGCGCTTTGTTGAGTGCGCGATGCGTGGCGGCGCGATCGGCCACGTGGCGTGAGCCGATCACATCGCCGATCAGCGTGGCGCGCGGACTCGATGAAGGGGATCGCTTCAGTGTTGCCACATGAAGATTATAGCTTCACTACTACAGAATTAAGTGATATCCTTCACTCGATATAGCCGCTGGCCTGCTGCAGGTGCTTGACCGCGTCGGCCACGATGGTCTCGATCAGCTCGGCGCACGACGGCAGGTCATCCAGAATGCCCGCGACCTGACCGGATGCCAGCACCCCTGCGTCCGTATTGCCCTCGACCAGACCGGCTTTGAGCAACATCGGGGTGTTAGCGGCCATCACCACCTGCGACCAGGTCAACTCCTTGCCGTGCCGCATCTCCAGGCCGTCGCGGATCATCGACCGCCACGTCATGCCCGACATCTTCTTGAACTTCTGCGCGTTTCGGACGGCCGCGGAGAAACCCCGAAGTCGCGATCCGCTCTCCAGCTTCTCGACCAAGCCGGTGCGCAGCACGCGGTGCGGCATCCCGTCGACACGGGTCGATACGACGGTGCCGTCCAAGCCCGATTCGAGGTAGCGGCGCTTGACCGCATCCGGCACCGTGGAGTCCGACGTCAGCAGGAATCGGGTGCCCATCGCGACTCCGGCCGCGCCGTAGGACAGCGCCGCCGCCAGCCCGCGGCCGTCGAAGAAGCCACCGGCCGCAATGACCGGGATCTCGACAGCGTCGAGCACCGACGGCAACAACAATGTCGTTGCGATCGGCCCCGTGTGGCCGCCGCCCTCACCGCCCTGCACGATCACCGCGTCGGCGCCCCAGCCCGCCACCTTCTTGGCGTGCTTGGCCAGGCCGACCGACGGAATCACCACGACGCCGGCGTCTTTGAGCTTGGCGATCAGATCCGGTTTGGGCGCCAGGGCGAATGAGGCGACCTTGACCCCCTCGCGGATCAACAGGTCGATGCGTTCTCCGGCGTCTCCCGCGTCGGCGCGGATGTTGATGCCGAAGGGCTTGTCCGTGGTGCTCTTGACCTTGGTGACCGCCGCCTGCAGTTCCTCGAGCGTCATGGTCGCCGACGCCAGGATTCCCAGGCCGCCGGCGTTCGACGTCGCCGAGACCAGCCGCGCACCCGCGACCCAGCCCATGCCGGTCTGGACCACCGGATGCTCGATACCGATGAGCTCGGTCAGCGGTGTGCGCAGTGTCGGCTTACCCGGCATGCTCACCGAATTTCCTTGTCCCGCAGTCCCCTGGGGTCGATCACCTCACGGATCAGCCTCTGCTCGTCGTCGGTGGGGAGCCGGGTCTGCTCGGCGGAGTCCAGGCCGTGCACCTCGAACGAGGTGTTCTCGGCGACCTGTTCGGGCTCGATACCGGGATGCAGTGACACGGCCCGCATCTGATGATCGGGGCCGTTGAAGTCGAACACGCCGAGGTTCGTGATCACCCGGTACACGTTGACGAACCGGTACGCCGGATTGTCGGGATCGATTTTGTCCCAACCGATACCGGAGACGATGTCGACGGATTCACCGAACACCCGCGTCGAATGGTTGCCCACCCAGTAACTCGTCGCGTGGTTGATGGTGTTGCCCGGTGCCCCGCGCACACCGAACATCTGGCGGGTCGGATGCTGCAGCGGCCCGAATGCCGACAGGTTCTGGTTGCCGTAGCGGTCGATCTGGTTGGCGCCCATGACCACATGGCGCCGCCCCCAGGCCAGCGTCTCGAAGACCCGACCGAACGGCATCCAACCTTCGATCGCCCCTGCGGCGCCGAGTGCGGGCGTGTCGGCGAGCAGGCGCGCCTCGCCGTCGGTCAGCAGGATGTCGGGGGAGAAGGTCAGCCGGGCCAGTCGGGCGCCGATCGAGACCATGGTCGTCATCGGGCTGACCATGATCTCACCGGCGTCGCGGAACAACTCGGCGCACGCGACGGCGCACACTTCGGCACGGGACACCGACATCATTGATCCTCCTGCAGCTTGCGCACCGCGGCCTGATAGTCGGTTTCGGTGCCCGACAGATAGGTCTGCACGAACTCTCGCCACGACTCGTCGGATTTCGCCGCTTCGGCGTAGTGGCGCTGGAACTTCTCGTCGCGACGGTAGTCAGGCTCGGCCGTCGTGAAGTGCGCACCGTTGGGCGCCTCGACGACGGTGTCGACCATCATCCGATTGATCAGAAGCGCCTGCGGCGGAACGGCCTTGACCAGTTCGTCGGTCGGCACCACTTGCTCAACCGACAGGAACCGGCGTTCGGCCGCCATCAGGTACAGATCGTCGAAGTAGGGGTCGATGCCGGTGTAAGCCGCATTGCCCGCAGCGTCACCGAGATTCATGTGAACGAACGCGGCGTCCAGCGTGAGCGCGGGCATCGCGACGAGTTCTTCGTAGGCCTCGCCGGTGGGGTATGGGGACCGCACGGTCTTCAGCTCGTCGCCCCAGAACGCGCGGACATCGCTGCCCAGCCCGGCCCGGATCGGGAGAAACGGCAGTCGCTGGGCCGCGGCCTGCAGTCCGCACCGAAGCATGCCCTCGTCCATCTCGCGGGCCTCGATCGCACCGGTGGTGCGCGCCTTGGCGAACCACGGGTCGTAGAACGGCGGCGAGTCGAGCGACACGAAGCCGTAGTAGGCACGTTTCACCTTGCCCGCAGAGCACAGCAGCCCGAGGTCGGGCCCGCCGTAGGTGACGACCGTGAGGTCGGTTATGTCGGTGCGCAGCAGCGCCCGCACGAACGCCATCGGCTTGCGCCGAGAACCCCAGCCGCCGATTCCGATGGTCATTCCACTGCGAATCTGCGAGACGGCGTCGTCGAGAGTTGTTCTCTTGTCGCTCATTTGGCTCCCTTGTCGGTGCCAGCGAACGCGTCGCGGTGCTCGTCTGACACGCCTGCCAGGTTCAGCTCGAACGTGAAGCCCTGCTCCATGCGGTAGCTGGAGTTCACCTTCTGCACGTCGATGAGGTTCAGCGCCTCCTTGGCCGCCCGGATCACCCGGGTGTCCTTGGCGGCGATGTCGCGCGCCACGCGCAGCGCGGCCTCGTCGAGTTGATCGCGGGGAACCACCTCATGCACCGAGCCGAAGTGGTGCAGCGTCGCCGCATCGACCGTGGCGGCGGTGAAGAACAACCGGCGCATCATGTGCTGGGGCACCAAACGCGACAGGTGCGTCGCCGCGCCGAGCGCGCCACGCTCGACCTCGGGCAGGCCGAAGGTCGCGTCGTCCGAGGCGACGATGACGTCGGCGTTGCCGACCAAACCGATGCCGCCCCCGACGCAGAATCCGTTGACGGCGGCGACCACAGGGACCGCACACTCGTAGACCGCCTTGAACGCCGCATAGCAGCCGCGGTTGGCATCGATCAGCGCGGTGAAGCCTTCCGTGCGCTGCATCTCCTTGATGTCGACACCGGCGTTGAAGCCTCGGCCGGTGGCGCGCAGGATCACGACATGCGTTTCCGGATCGGCTCCCGCCTTGGTGATCTCGTCGGCGAGTTCGAACCAGCCGCGCGACGGAATCGCGTTGACGGGCGGGTAGTCGACGGTGACCGAGACGATTCCCGGTTCGGTGATGGTCGAGTTGATAGTCATCTGAGCTCCCGAGCACTTCCTGGGTCCGGTAGGAAAGCAAGCACTTGCTTGGTACGCTAGCACAGTGACCGACCTGCAAGACATGAACCTCGGCCTCGAAGGCAGGGTGGTGCTGGTGACCGGCGGTGTGCGCGGGGTCGGCGCCGGCATCAGCGCCGTGTTCGCCGATCAGGGCGCCACCGTCGTCACGTGCGCCCGCCGGCCAGTCGAGGGCCTGCCGTACGAGTTCCACGCCTGCGATGTGCGTGACGACGACGCGGTCGCCTCGCTGGTCGAGACCGTCGCCGAGCGTCACGGTCGTATCGACGTGGTTATCAACAATGCCGGCGGATCGCCGTACGTGCTCGCCGCGGAGTCGTCGGCCAAGTTCAGCCGCAAGATCGTCGAACTCAATCTTCTGGGGCCGCTTTCGGTGTCCACCCACGCGAATGCGCGGATGCAGAAGCAGGAACGTGGCGGGTCGATCATCAACATCGCCAGCGTGAGCGGGCGCAGGCCCACGCCGGGCACCGCACCCTACGGGGCGGCCAAAGCCGGCATGGAAAGCCTCACCTCCACGTTGGCGGTCGAGTGGGCGCCGAAGGTTCGCGTCAACTCGGTCGTGGTCGGGATGGTCGAGACCGAACAGTCCGAACTCTTCTACGGCGATGCGGATTCCATCGCGGCGATCTCGCGCAACGTCCCGCTGGGCCGGCTCGCCAAACCGGCGGACGTGGGTTGGGCGGCGGCATTCCTGGCCTCCGACGCGGCGTCATACATCAGCGGCGCATCGCTTGAAGTGCACGGCGGCGGCGAGCCGCCGCACTACCTCGCAACCACCACTGCCGATATCAAATAGTCAAGGGAGACAACGAATATGGGATTGCTCGACGGCCGCGTGGTCATCGTGACGGGGTCCGGCGGCGGCATCGGTCGCGCACACGCTCTCGCGTTCGCCGCCGAGGGCGCCCGCGTGGTGGTCAACGACATCGGTGTGGGACTCGACGGGTCACCCGCCGGCGGTGGTAGCGCCGCGCAAAGCGTCGTCGACGAAATCACCGCAGCCGGAGGGGAAGCCGTCGCCAACGGTGCCAACGTCGCCGACTGGACCCAGGCCGAAGGCCTGATCCAGACCGCGGTGGACACGTTCGGTGGGCTCGATGTCTTGGTGAACAACGCCGGCATCGTGCGCGACCGGATGTTTGCGAACACCAGCGAAGAGGAGTTCGACGCCGTCATCGCCGTGCACCTCAAGGGACACTTCGCCACTATGCGGCACGCCGGGGCGTACTGGCGCGCGCAGTCCAAGGCCGGCAATCCCGTCGATGCCCGGATCATCAACACGAGCTCGGGCGCCGGCTTGCAAGGCAGTGTGGGACAGGCGAATTACAGCGCCGCGAAGGCGGGAATCGCGGCCCTGACCCTGGTGGCCGCTGCGGAGATGGGTCGCTACGGCGTCACGGTCAACGCGATCGCGCCGTCGGCACGCACCCGGATGACCGAGACCGTGTTCGCCGACATGATGGCCACCCAAGGTCAGGACTTCGACGCGATGGCGCCCGAGAACGTCTCGCCGCTGGTGGTCTGGCTGGGAAGCGTCGAATCCAAAGATGTCACCGGCCGCATGTTCGAGGTCGAAGGCGGGATCGTCCGGGTCGCCGAGGGCTGGGCGCACGGGCCCCAGGTCGACAAGGGCGCGCGGTGGGATCCGGCCGAACTCGGTCCGGTGGTCGCCGATCTGCTGACGAAAGCGCGTCCCCCCGTGCCGGTCTACGGCGCGTGAGCGGCCGGTTCGTCGGTCAGGGTTCGCACACCACCAACGGGATCACCCGGTCGGTCCAGGACTGGTAATCCTCGTACGTTGGGTACATCTCGACCAGTCGTGGCCAGTATGTCGCACGTTCCTCTTCGGTCGCGTCGCGCGCGGCCAGATCGAGTACCTCGCTTTTGATCTGCACCTGGACGCGGGGATCGGCCTTGAGGTTCAGGTACCACATCGGGTGCTTGTCGCTGCCGCCCTTCGACGCGGCGACGATGACCTTGTCGCCGTCGCGGTGGAAGTACAGCGGGCTGACCCGCGGTTGGCCACTCTTGCGCCCGGTCGTCGTCAGCAGGGCCACCGGGATGCCCTGGAACTCGCCGCCGAGCCCTTCACCGTTGTTGCGGCGATACATGAAGGTGTTGAGCCTGGACATCTGTTTGACGAAGAAGTCCGAAGCCTTCGTATCCATGAAGCGTGGCCGCGACTTTGGCATGGCCGCCATCCTATGCTCGGTCGATGGGCACAGTCTCTGACATCGATCGCATCGCCGCCGCGGAGTCCTATATCGATGCGCTGGTCAGCCATCGCGGTGACGACGTCCCCTTCGCGCCGGACTGCATCAGGATCGAGAACGGTCTCAAGACCGGCTTCTCGGGTGCGCATCTGCGGCGCAGCCTGAATGGCGGGCCACAGTTCCGGATCATCTCGGCGATCGTCGATCGCGACTTCCGCGTCGACGGCGACGAAGTGCACGCGACGTTCACCGTCGTCACGAAGCCGCGAATCGCGGGTCGGCGCGTAGGTGCCCGCACCGAGGAGACGTTCCTCATTCCGGCTGACGACGGACAGATCCACCACATCCACGCGCGCGTGCGACCGGTACTGCTGCGCGACTGAGCGCGCGCAAACTGCCACTTTGTCCGACGGCTTCGGGCAGAGGTGCGACTAGATCCGTTCGATGATCGTGCCTGTGGACAGCGCACCTCCAGCACACATCGTGATCAACGCAGTGCTCTTGTCGGTGCGCTCCAACTCGTGCAGGGCGGTGGTGATCAGCCGGCTGCCGGTGCTGCCGACGGGGTGGCCGAGCGCGATCGCGCCGCCGTTGACGTTGACGCGGTCCATGTCGGGTTCGTGCACCCGGGCCCACGACAGAACGACCGAAGCGAAAGCCTCGTTGATCTCGACGATGTCGATGTCGCCCATCTTCATACCGGCCTTTTCGAGCACCTTCGCCGTCGACTGAACCGGCCCGTCGAGGTGGTAGTACGGTTCGGCGCCGACCAGCGCCTGGCTAACGATGCGCGCCCGCGGACGCAACCCGAGTGCGCGGGCCTTATCCTCGTCCATCCACAGCACGGCGGCCGCACCGTCGGAGATCTGCGACGAGGTACCGGCGGTGTGGATGCCGTCCTCGAGTACCGGCTTCAGCGATGCCAAACCTTCGAGTGTGGTGTCGCGCAGGCCTTGGTCGCGCGTCACGACGTGGCGCTCACTGGTGGGCTGTTTCTGCTCGTCGAGCACGGGAGCCTCGATGCCGCTGATTTCGCGGTCGAACCGGCCCTCGGCCCATGCCTGCTTGGCCTTGAGCTGGGACTCGAAGCCGAACTGGTCGATGTCCTCACGGGTGATCCCGCGCCGTTTGGCGATCCGCTCGGCGGCGGTGAACTGGTCGGGCAGGTCGATGTCCCACGACGCCGGCCGCAGGATGCTGCGGTCGGGGCCGGCGTTGGCGCCGAGGCCGACGCGGCTCATCGCCTCGATACCGCAGGCGATGCCGATGTCGATGGCGCCCGCTGCGATCAATCCGGCAATGAGCCCGTTGGCCTGCTGGCCGCTGCCGCACTGGCAGTCCACGGTCATCGCGCCGACGTGCTCGGGCAGGCCGGCCACCAGCCAGCTCACCCGGGTGATGTTGTTGGACTGTTCGCCGTACTGGGTGACACAGCCCCCGACGACCTGCTCGACATCAGCGGCGTCGATCCCAGCCTTTTCCACAAGGGCCTTCTGGGTGGCGCCGAGCAACTCGGTGGCGTGTAGACCGGACAGCCAGCCGTTGCGCTTACCGATGGGGCTACGGGTGGCTTCGACGATTACAGGGTTACCCATTCCGTCAGGCTAGAACACGTTTCATTACTCTGACAAGCGGCGTTGATGACCTGCCTTTTATCTGCGCAGAAGGCATGTTTTACTGGCACTAGAACATGTTGCAATAACTGTTGCGGAGGAGCTTCCCCCATGCCTTGCCCGAATATCCCAGCCGACTTCGACTTCCTCGACGCGAGCCTGAACCTGGAGCGCCTGCCCGTCGAAGAGCTGGCCGAGTTGCGCAAGTCCGAGCCGATCCACTGGGTCGACGTGCCGGGTGGCACCGGCGGCTTCGGCGACAAGGGTTACTGGCTGGTGACCAAGCACGCCGACGTCAAAGAGGTCTCCAAGCGCAACGACGTCTTCGGCAGCTCACCGGACGGCGCCATCCCGGTCTGGCCGCAGGACATGACGCGCGATGCCATCGACCTGCAGAAGGCCGTCCTGCTGAACATGGACGCGCCGCAGCACACCCGTCTTCGCAAGATCATCTCGCGCGGCTTCACGCCCCGCGCCGTGGGACGGCTCGAAGACGAACTGCGTTCTCGGGCGCAGAAGATCGCCGAGACCGCCGCGGCCGAGGGCTCCGGCGACTTCGTCGAACAGGTCTCGTGCGAACTTCCGCTGCAGGCCATCGCCGAACTGCTCGGCGTCCCGCAGGACGACCGCGACAAGATCTTCCGTTGGTCCAACGAGATGACCGCCGGCGAAGACCCCGAGTACGCCGACGTCGATCCTGCGGTGTCGTCGTTCGAGTTGATCCAGTACGCGATGAAGATGGCCGAGGAGCGGGCCAAGAACCCGACCGAAGACATCGTCACCAAGCTGATCGAGGCCGACATCGAAGGCGAGAAGCTCTCCGATGACGAGTTCGGCTTCTTCGTCGTGATGCTCGCGGTCGCCGGTAACGAGACCACCCGCAACTCCATCACCCACGGGATGATCGCGTTCTCGCAGAATCCCGACCAGTGGGAGCTCTACAAGCGCGAACGCCCCGAGACCGCCGCCGACGAGATCGTCCGTTGGGCCACCCCGGTTTCGGCCTTCCAGCGCACCGCGTTGGAGGATGTCGAGCTGGGTGGCGTGCAGATCAAGAAGGGGCAGCGGGTCGTGATGTCCTACCGCTCGGCCAACTTCGACGAAGAGGTCTTCGAGAACCCGCACAAGTTCGACATCCTGCGCGATCCCAATCCGCACGTCGGCTTCGGTGGCACCGGCGCGCACTACTGCATCGGCGCGAACCTGGCGAAGATGACCATCAACCTGATCTTCAACGCGGTCGCCGACCACATGCCCGATCTCAAGCCGATCGGCGAGCCCGAGCGGCTCAAATCGGGCTGGCTCAACGGTATCAAGCACTGGCAGGTGGATTACACCGGAAAGTGCCCGGTCACCAACAGCTGACGACGTAAGTTGTAGCGACCGCGAAATTTCCCGGTATCAAGGAGGATTCGGGTGGACTTCAGTCCAGACGAAGGGCAGCAGGCTGTCGCCGACGTGGTGACCTCGGTGCTGACCCGGGACAACAGCTGGGACGCACTGGTGTCCGGCGGCGTGACAGCCCTGGCGGTTCCCGAGCGTCTCGGCGGCGACGGCGTCGGCCTGCCCGAGGTGGCCACCGCACTCACCGAGATCGGCAGGCACGCCACGATCAGCCCCGCGTTGGCCACGCTGGGTCTGGGGTTGTTGCCACTTCTCGAGTCGGCGACCGACGAGCAGCAGGACCGCTATCTGTCCGGTGTCGCCAAAGGCGCAGTCCTCACGGCCGCGCTCAACGAGCCGGGGGCGCCGCTGCCGGATCGGCCCGCAGTCACGTTCGCCGATGGCCGGCTCAACGGTACGAAGGTCGCCGTTCCCTATGCGGAACAGGCGGATTGGCTCGTCGTCACCGCCGACACCGCCGTGGTGGTGGTGTCGCCGAAGGCCGACGGCGTGGTGGTGACCAAGACGCCGACCTCCAACCACGGTGACGAGTATTCGGTGACGTTCACCGACGCCGCCGTCGACGGCACGCTCGAGGGCGCGCAGCCGCGACGGATCAATCAGCTGGCCCTCGCCGCGATCGGCGCGTTGGCTTCGGGGCTGGTCGCCGGAGCGCTGCGGCTCACCGCCGACTACGTGGCCAACCGCGAGCAGTTCGGCAAGCCGCTGTCGACCTTCCAGACCGTCGCTGCGCAGCTCGCCGAGGTCTACATCGCCTCGCGCACACTGACATTGGCGTCCAACTCGGTGACCTGGCGACTGTCCGAGGGCCGCGACGCTGACGACGATATCGACATCCTCGGATATTGGCTGGCCTCGCAGGCGCCTCCGGTGATGCAGCTCTGCCATCACCTGCACGGCGGCATGGGTATGGACATCGCCTACCCGATGGACCGCTACTACTCCTCGATCAAGGACCTCGCCCGCCTCGTGGGTGGTCCGTCACACCGGCTCGACTTGGTGGGAGCCGCACTGGGCGAGCGAGGGGACGGGAAATAGGAATGTTCATCGAACTGACGCCCGAACAGAAGCAGCTGCAGGCCGAACTACGCGAGTACTTCTCCAGTCTCATCTCTCCGGAAGAGGCCAAGGAGATGGAGAAAGATCGCCACGGCAAGGCGTACCGCACGGTCATCAAACGGATGGGCTCAGACGGCAAGCTCGGCGTCGGCTGGCCGAAGGAATTCGGCGGCTTGGGTTTTGGGCCCATCGAACAGTCGATCTTCGTCAACGAGGCGCAGCGGGCCGACGTACCGCTGCCGGCCGTCACCCTGCAGACCGTCGGGCCCACGCTGCAGCAGTACGGCACCGAAGAGCAGAAGAAGAAGTTCCTGCCAGCGATCCTCGCGGGCGAGGTTCACTTCGCGATCGGCTACACCGAGCCCGAAGCGGGCACCGACCTGGCCTCGCTGCGCACCACGGCCGTGCGCCAGGACGACGAGTACATCGTCAACGGGCAGAAGGTATTCACCACCGGCGGGCACGACGCCGACTACATCTGGCTGGCGTGTCGCACCGACCCGGAAGCGGTGAAGCACAAGGGGATATCGATCCTCATCGTCGACACCAAGGACCCCGGATACTCGTGGACGCCGATGATCCTGTCCGACGGCGCCCACCACACCAACGCGACGTACTACAACGACGTTCGGGTGCCGGCCGACATGCTCGTCGGGGAGGAGAACGCCGGGTGGAAGCTGATCACCACCCAGCTGAACAACGAGCGCGTGATGCTGGGACCCGCCGGCCGATTCGCCAGCCTGTATGACCATGTGCACGCGTGGGCGTCGAAACCCGGTGGCAACGGCGACATTCCGATCAATCACGACGATGTCAAGCGCTCACTCGGCGAGCTCAAGGCGATGTGGCGTATCAACGAACTGCTCAACTGGCAGGTCGCCGCGGCGGGGGAGACCATCGATGTCGCCGACGCCGCAGCCACCAAGGTGTTCGGCACCGAGCGGATCCAGTACGCCGGGCGCCTGGCCGAGGAGATCGTCGGCAAGTACGGTAACCCCGCCGAGCCGGAGACCGCCGAACTGCTGGAATGGCTTGACTCGCAGACAAAACGGAACCTGGTGATCACGTTCGGTGGAGGTGTCAACGAGGTGATGCGGGAGATGATCGCGGCCGCAGGCTTGAAGGTGCCGAGGGTTCCGCGGTGAGCGTCGACCTGAGGGCGGACATCGAGAAGATCAAGGCGGACGGCAAGAGCGAGCCGCGCACCGGCCGAGATCCGGTCAATCAGCCAATGATCCACCATTGGGTCGACGCCATCGGTGACCGGAACCCCATCTACACCGACGAGGCAGCGGCCAAGGCCGCGGGCCACCCCGGCATCGTGGCGCCGCCGGCGATGATCCAGGTGTGGACGATGGGCGGGCTCGGTCAGGGCCGCTCGGACGATGATCCGCTGACCAAGATGATGCAACTCTTCGACGATGCCGGCTACGTTGGCGTGGTCGCCACCAATTGCGAACAGACATACCGCCGGTATCTGCGCCCGGGCGAAGAGGTCAGCATCCACGCTGAGATCACAGACGTCGTGGGTCCGAAGCGGACTGCGTTGGGTGAGGGATTCTTCATCAACCAACTCATCACCTGGCAGGTGGGCGACGAGGGCGTCGCCGAAATGGTGTGGCGCATCATGAAATTCAAGCCCGCCGAGAAAGACGCGGGCGCGCCGGTGCCCGACGATCTGGACGCGGACATGATGATGCGGCCGGCCTCGTCCCGCGACACCAAGTTCTTCTGGGACGGCGTCAATGCCCACGAGTTGCGCATCCAGAAGCGCGACGACGGCACGCTTGTGCATCCTCCGATACCCGCGATCTGGCAGGACAAAGACCTGCCGACCGACTACGTCGTCGCCAGCGGTAAGGGCACGGTGTTCAGTTTCGTCGTGCACCACGCGCCGAAGGTGCCCGGTCGCACGTTGCCGTTCGTCATCGCCCTCGTCGAGCTCGAGGAAGGTGTTCGGATGCTCGGGCAGCTCCGAAACGTCGACCCGGCCACCGTGGAGATCGGAATGCCGGTTCGCGCAACGTATATCGACTTCCCCGAAGGTGACTCCGGTCCGGCGTGGACGCTGTACGCGTGGGAGCCTGACGAGGAGGGCGCCGTAGTTGAGGAGGGCACAGCGTGAGCGCACCCGCAGTCGAAGTAGGGACGAAGCTTCCCGAACTCGCCCTGTACGGCGACCCGACATTCATCGTGTCGACGGCCATCGCCACCCGTGACTATCAGGATGTCCATCACGACAGGGACAAGGCACAGGCCAAGGGCAGCAAGGACATCTTCGTCAACATCCTCACCGACACCGGCCTCGTGCAGCGCTACATCACCGACTGGGCGGGCCCGACCGCGGTCATCAAATCCATCTCGCTTCGGCTGGGCGTGCCGTGGTACGCCTACGACACGGTGACGTTCTCCGGTGAGGTGACTTCCATCGACGACGGCCTGATCACGCTGAAGATCGTCGGCGCCAACAGCCTGGGCGACCACGTGATCGCCACCGCCACACTCGTTATCGGAGGGAACGCCTGATGTCGAGTGGACTGTCGGGGAAGGCGGCGATCGTCGGCATCGGCGCCACCGACTTCTCGAAAGACTCCGGACGCAGCGAACTTCGGCTCGCGTCCGAAGCGGTGCTGGATGCGCTCGACGATGCGGGCCTGACACCTGCCGACGTCGACGGCATGGTCACCTTCACGATGGACTCCAACACCGAGGTCGCGATCGCGCGGGCGACGGGCATCGGCGAGTTGAAGTTCTTCTCCAAGATCCATCACGGAGGTGGCGCTGCGTGCGCGACCATCCAGCAGGCGGCGATCGCGGTGGCAACCGGTGTCGCGGATTGCGTTGTGGCATACCGGGCGTTCAACGAGAGATCCGGCGTCCGGTTCGGCCAGGTGCAGATGCGCTTGGTCGAGAACGCCGACTCGACCGGCGTCGACAACTCCTTTTCCTATCCGCACGGCTTGTCGACCCCCGCCGCGCAGGTCGCGATGATCGCCAGGCGCTATATGCACCAATCCGGTGCGACCAGCAGAGACTTCGGCATGATCTCGGTCGCGGACCGCAAACACGCCGCAAAGAACCCCAAGGCGTACTTCTACGAGAAGCCGATCACCATCGAAGATCACCAGAATTCGCGGTGGATCGCCGAACCCCTGCGGCTTCTCGACTGCTGCCAGGAAACCGACGGCGGCGTCGCGTTGGTCGTGACGTCCGCCGGCCGGGCCAAGGACCTCAAACACCGCCCGGCGCTCATCGAGGCGGCCTCGCAGGGTTCCAGCCCGGACCAGTACTCGATGACGAGCTACTACCGACCGGAGCTGGGACTGCCCGAAATGGGTCTCGTCGGCAGGCAGTTGTGGTCGCAGTCGGGGCTCAAACCGCAGGACATCCAGACCGCGATCCTCTACGACCACTTCACCCCGTTCACCCTGATCCAGTTGGAAGAGCTCGGATTCTGCGACAAGGGCGACGCCAAAGACTTCATCAAGGACGGGGCGATCGAGGTCGGCGGGCGGCTTCCGATCAACACCCACGGCGGTCAGCTGGGCGAGGCGTACATCCACGGTATGAACGGGATCGCCGAGGGCGTTCGCCAGCTGCGGGGGACGTCGGTCAATCCGGTTCCGAATGTCGAGCATGTCCTCGTCACCGCGGGTACCGGTGTACCGACATCAGGGCTGATCCTGGGCTGATCGCCGTGCGGCTGGGGTCGCTCCGCCTATTACCCTCTGAGGTGTGAACTCGCCGAGGACGCCTCAGTCGGACGACCCTGATCCGGATTTCTCTGCCGGTCAGGGCAATTGGGGCCGCCGGTTCGACGAGCCGCTGACGGTGTCTCCGCGCCAGGTGCAGCGACGGTCCAGCGCAAAGACCGTGGCTCTCGGTGCCGCCGTGGCGGGTGCCGCCGCGCTCGCCGGGCTGCTCTTCTGGTTGACACGGCCCTCTGAGGACAACGCCCAACCCGCCGCACCCGAGGAACTCACGGTGACCAGCGGGCCACAGCCGACAACCACGTCCGAGGACGATGCGCGGCTGCTGCGGCTGCTGCCGAAGGGCTACCGCGCCGGCGCGTGTGAACCGACGCAGGCGCCCGAAGGTGTTCTGTCGCAGGTGAAATGCGCCCAGAACGACGATCCCGACGGCCCTGTGTCGGCGACATTCAGCCTCGTCGGCGACAGTCTGTCACTCGAAAGGGTCTTCACCGAGACGATCTCGGCCGCCAACAGGGTTGATTGCCCGGGCAATATCCAGTCGCCGGGACCGTGGCGGCGCAACGCCACGCCGGACAGCGTCAGCGGACAGCTCTACTGCGGCCTCGTGGACGGTCAACCCACCGTGGTCTGGACCGACGAGGAGAGAAAGACGGTCAGCGCCGTCCGAGCGGGGCCGGATGGCCCGACCTTTCCACGGCTGTACGCGTGGTGGTCATCGCACTCGTGACGACGCTGACCGTATGACCGGTTAGGCGATCCGCTTACGGAGTCGGGACCGGGGTGTAGGTGGTCGGGGTCTGCACCTGGTCACCCGCGGGCAGCGGGGTGCCCTGGCTTCCTGCGGGCTGCGGAATTCCCTCGGTGCCGGCCGGAGCCGGGGTGCCCTGCGCGGGTTGTGCCGGGGTGCCCTCCGCGGGTTGGGCGGGGACGCTCTGCGCGGGTTGTGCCGGGGTGCTCTCCGCGGGTTGTGCGGGAGCGCCCTCAGCCGGTGCGATCGGAGTGCCCTGGCTGCCCTCGGCGATCGGGGTGCCCTGGCTGCCCTCGGGTGCCTCCGCGCCCGTCGCGGCCGGTGCGGCGGTGGTGCCCTCCGGTGCGGCGGTGGTGCCCTCCGGAGCCTCGGTCGCCGGTGCCTCCGCGGGTGCGCTGCTGCCGGTGCCGTACGAGGTCGACGGCGAGGACGTGCTCGCGCTCGAGCTTGTGGCCGGCTTGGTCCACACCAACAGATCCTGTCCGCCGGCGTTGTAGACCACGCTGTCGGGCGTTGCGCCGGTGACGTCGAAGTAGACCTTGCCGGAGGTCTCCTGTCCCTGAGCCAACGTCGAGGGGTTCACGCCCTGCGGTGTGGCCACTTCGAACAGCGAGCGGTACGTCTGGCCGTCAGCGGCCCGGGCAACCAGATTTGCCACGATCGGCGTCACCGATCCCTGGATCGCCTGGTCTGTCGCCGTTGCCTCCCACAGCGTGCCGGTCACCGGGAAGGGGATGACGTCGCTGCTGGGCTGGAGGTTGGTGATCGTCCAGCCCTGGATGACGGCCCCGTCGACCAACTTGCCCTGGGTTCCGAGTGTCTGGGTCTGAACGGTCGGCCCGGCCGGCGGCGTGGCCTCGGGCTCGGCGGCTGCAAAAGGTGCCGCGATGAATCCCGCCGTCGCGGTTGCTGCCAACATGCTGCTGATCTTGCTGATCTTCATGATGTGCTCCTGACTCGTCCGACAATTGGGATGGTCAACGCAGAAAACTATCAGGCCGCGAATTGTTTGGGTAATCCGGATCGGTTGAAGCAGTTCGTAATACGACCCGAACTAATCGCCGACAGCAATCGAACTTTCGTGTACGTAAGGCGTTTGGCGTTGTGTTTGAGCAACATCCAATCCAAGCGGCAAACACGCTATTTCATCGCCGACGCGTGGTGGATTCGACCGTGAGAAATTAAGTCCACCATGGTGCAAAGTGCACTGCACCACGCGGCGATTGAAAGCGTCGCGCTAGGCCGGAGTCAGCTCCACACCGGCGAGAGCCACCGCATCGTCGCGCTCAGGTGCGGTCACCGTGGCGACGAAGCCGTCGCCTTCCTTCCACACGCTGGCCTTGAGCGTCTCGCCGGGGAACACCACACCGGCGAACCGCGCACCATAGCTGCCCACCCGCCCGGTGTCGCCGTCGAGCAGGGTGTCGACCATCGCCTTGCACGTCATGCCGTACGTGCACAACCCGTGCAGGATCGGGCGCGGAAATCCCGCCGCGGCCGCGAAGTCGGGGTCGGAGTGCAACGGGTTGCGATCCCCGCACATTCGGTACAGCAGCGCCTGCTGGGGCGAGGTGGAGATCGCGATCTCGAAGTCCGGTGCGCGCTGCGGAGGCTCCGAAGACCCCGACGGTCCCCGGTCGCCGCCGAAGCCGCCTTCGCCGCGCGCGAAAATCGAGCGCTTCTGGGTCCACAGCAGCGTGCCGTCGGGTGCCGTCACCGTGGTCTCCGACCAGATGACCGCGGCCTTGCCCTTGTCCCAGATGTCGGTGAAGCGCGTGACAGCGATCCCGGTGCCGGACGGCGGAATAGGACCGGGAACCGACACCGCCTCGCTGGCGTGCAGCACCTTGGCAAGCTCGATGTCGATACCGGGAAACTGCACCGTCGGCGGCTCGGTCATGTGGAAGCTCTGCGCCACATTGCCGAACGTCGGTAGCACCTGCGGCGTTTCGTCGGTCAGGTAGCGCAGCTCGCGCTTGTCCATCGGATCGGCACCTGCGCCGAGCCCGAGGTGGTAGAGCTGAATGTCGCTGCTGGTCCAGGAAAACTCGGCGGCAGGAAGCTCGGCGCCGAGCGCCTCGTCGAGATTGATGGGCATGCGTCAAGCCTTTCCGGCGATGTGTAGCGCTGCGAGGTATCCGAACGTCATCGCCGGGCCGATGGTCCCACCCGGGCCCGGGTAGGTGTGGCCCATCACCGGAGCGCTGACATTGCCCGCAGCATAGAGCCCCTCGATCACCGAGCCGTCATCGCGCAGAGCACGGCCCTGCACGTCGGTCACCACGCCGCCCTTGGTGCCAAGGTCGCCGGGCACCATCTTGGCCGCGTAGTACGGCGGATGCGTGATCTCGCCGAGGTTGGGATTGGGCTTGTTGGTCGGATCGCCGTAATACCGGTCGTAAGCGCTTTCGCCGCGCCTGAAGTCCTCGTCCACGCCCGAGCGCGCGAAGCCGTTGAAACGCTCGACCGTGGCCTTGAACGCGTCCACCGGCAGGCCGGTCTTCTCGGCCAGTTCCTCGAGCGTGTCCGCCGTGACGATCACGCCCGACTCCAGCCACTTCTTCGGAATCCGCTGTCCCGGTTGCAAACCGGCGAAGATATAACGGTCGCGGTACTGCTGGTCGAACACCAGCCAAGCCGGGATGTTCTCGCCGGGCCCCGGACCCTGGCCGTACTGTCCGCCGTACATGTGGTGGCACGCCTCGACGTAGGGCATCGACTCGTTCATGAACCGTTTGCCCGCCATGTTGACGATGATCGAACCCGGCGAGTTGCGTTCCGACAGCGCGAACCACGGGGCCCCGACCAGCGGCACCGTCGGCCCCCACCAGGCGTCCTCCATGACATCGAGTGCAGCGCCCAACTTCTCGGCGGCGATGATGCCGTCGCCGGTGTTGGCCTTGGCGCCGACCGTCCACTCGGTGGTGATCGGGGCACGCTGATACTTGACCCGCATCTGCTCGTTGTGTTCGAAGCCGCCCGAGCCGAGGATGACGCCGCGGCGGGCTCGGATCAGTTCGGGCTCACTGGACTCCGGTGCGCTGGCATCGCGTACATAGATGCCCCGCACGACCCCGTCCTCGACATAGAGGTCGGTCAGCGCGGTGTTCAGCCGAACCGGCACACCGGCTTCGCGTAGGCCGATGCGCAGGGGCGCAATCAACGCGCGGCCCATCCCGACCAGGTTCTTGCCGGTGGCCTTGGCCCACATCGTGCGCGCGCCGACCTTGAGGCTGCGCAGCACACCGCGCGGGTGCCGCTTGAGCTGGTTGAGCCGGACGTAATCCTGCTGCATGACAACCACGTTCAACGGAACCTTGCCGTAGGGCGGTTCCAGCCCCGGAAGGTCTGGACCCAGCTTCTTGGCGTCGAAAGGCTTCGGTTCGACGGAACGGCCCGTCGGCTTGCCGCCCGGGGTTTCGGGGTAGTAGTCGGAGTAGCCCGGCACCCAGCACAGCTTGAGCGGTGAGTGCTTGAGCACGAAGGACAGCATCTCCGGGCCGCGATCGAGATAGGTGTCTATTTTCTCGGCGGGCACGACGTCGCCGATGATGTGGTGCAGGTATGTGCGGGCGGCGTCGGGGGTGTCCTTGACGCCGTCGCGCTTGAGCACCTCGTTGTTCGGGATCCAGACGCCACCACCTGACCGCGCAGTGGAACCACCGTAGTGCGGAGCCTTCTCGACGACTACTGTGGAAAGTCCCTGGTGGGCTGCGGTGAGCGCGGCGACCATGCCGGCAGCGCCGCTCCCCACCACGACGACGTCGTACTCCTGACCAGTCATGTAGAACACGTTATAGAATTGCCCGGCCGACCCACAACCGCGCCGGTCAACAGAACAAGGGGACTTCATAAGGATGCTCAGTGATCAGGTGCGGCAGAAGCTGGCCGCCGATCTCGCACAGGCCGAGCGCAGCAAGGTCCCCGTCCCGCCGTTGACCGACGCCCATCCGGACATCGACGTCGTTGATGCGTACGAGATCCAGCTGATCAACATCCGCCAGCGCGTCGCCGAGGGCGCCAAGGTCATCGGCCACAAGGTCGGCCTGTCGTCGAAGGCCATGCAGCAGATGATGAACGTCGATGAACCCGACTACGGGCATCTGCTCGACGAGATGGCCGTGCACGAGGACACGCCCGTCAAGTCGGCCGACTACCTCTATCCCCGCGTCGAGGTGGAGGTTGGATTCATCCTGGCCGACGACCTGCCCGGTGAGGGCTGCACCGAGGACGACGTGCTGGCGGCGACGGCCGCGTTCGCGCCCGCCATCGAGTTGATCGACACCCGCATCACGGACTGGAAGATCAAACTCTGCGACACCATCGCCGACAACGCGTCCTCGGCGGGCTGGGTGCTCGGCGAGAACCGGGTGTCGCCGAAGGACATCGATATCACCGCGATCGACGCCGTGCTCACGCGCAACGGCGAGGTGGTGGCCAAGGGCCGCAGCGACGCGGTGCTGGGCAACCCGGTGACCGCGGTGGCGTGGCTGGCGCGCAAGGTCGACAGCTTCGGTGTCCGCCTCAAGGCCGGTGACATCGTGTTACCCGGCTCGTGCACCAAGGCGTTCGACGCCACCCCCGGCGCCGATTACGTCGCAGACTTCGCCGGGCTCGGCTCGGTCCATCTGAGTTTCGAATAGGAGCGTCATGCCTAAAGCAAGCGTCGCGATCGTCGGGTCGGGCAACATCAGCACCGATCTGCTGTACAAACTGCTGCGTTCGGAGTGGCTGGAACCGCGCTGGATGATCGGCATCGACCCGGAGAGCGAGGGCCTGGCACGCGCCCGCAAACTCGGGCTGGAGACCTCGCACGAGGGTGTGGACTGGCTGCTGGCGCAGAGCGAAAAGCCAGACATGGTCTTCGAGGCCACCAGCGCCTACGTGCACCGCGACGCCGCCCCGAAGTACGCCGAAGCGGGGATCCGCGCGATCGACCTGACACCCGCGGCGATCGGACCGGGCGTGATTCCGCCGGCCAACCTTCACGAGCACCTCGATGCGCCCAACGTCAACATGGTCACCTGCGGCGGGCAGGCCACCATCCCGATCGTGTACGCGGTTTCTCGCGCGCTGGCCGATGAGGGCGGTGCGCCCTACGCCGAGATCGTGGCGTCGGTGTCGTCGGCGTCGGCCGGTCCGGGCACCCGCGCCAACATCGACGAGTTCACCAAGACCACCAGCAAGGGTGTCGAGGTGATTGGTGGTGCCAAGCGAGGCAAGGCGATCATCATCCTCAACCCCGCCGAGCCGCCGATGATCATGCGCGACACCATCTTCTGTGCGATCCCCGAGTACGCGGACCACGACGCCATCACCCAGTCGATCCGCGATGTCGTCGCCGAGGTACAGACTTACGTACCGGGATACCGGTTGCTCAACGACCCGCAGTACGACGAACCGTCGGTGGTCAACGGTGGTAACCACGTCGTCACCACGTTCATCGAAGTGGAGGGTGCGGGAGACTACCTACCGCCTTACGCTGGAAACCTGGACATCATGACCGCCGCGGCCACGAAGGTGGGCGAGGAGATCGCCAAGGAGTCCATGGCCACGAGCAGTGCAGGAGGCCAAGCATGAGCGGCACCGACAGCATCTACTTCAATCCCATCTGGGACGTCCGGATGACGGACACGTCGCTGCGCGACGGCAGCCACCACAAACGGCATCAGTTCACCAAAGACGAGGTGGGTGCGATCGTCGCCGCCCTGGATGCCGCCGGCGTGCCGGTCATCGAGGTCACCCACGGCGACGGTCTCGGCGGGTCGAGCTTCAACTACGGCTTCTCCAAGACGCCTGAGCAGGAACTGATCAAGCTGGCCGCCGAAACGGCCAAAGAGTCGAAGATCGCGTTCCTGATGCTGCCGGGTGTCGGCACCAAGGAGGACATCAGGGAGGCGCAGGACAACGGCGGCTCGATCTGTCGGATCGCCACCCACTGCACCGAGGCCGACGTGTCGATCCAGCACTTCGGGCTGGCCCGTGAACTCGGCCTGGAGACCGTGGGCTTCCTAATGATGAGCCACACGATTCCGCCGGAGAAGCTCGCCAAACAAGCGCGCATCATGGCCGACGCCGGCTGTCAGTGCGTGTACGTCGTCGACTCGGCGGGCGCGTTGGTGCTCGAAGGCGTCCGGGACCGGGTCGCGGCGCTCGTGGCGGAGTTGGGCGACGATGCGCAAGTCGGTTTTCATGGCCACGAGAACTTAGGCCTCGGTGTCGCGAACTCGATCGAGGCCGTGCGTGCGGGCGCCAAGCAGATCGACGGTTCGTGCCGCCGGTTCGGCGCGGGTGCGGGCAACGCTCCGGTCGAGGCGTTGATCGGGGTGTTCGACAAGATCGGCGTCAAGACCGGCATCGATTTCTTCGACATCGCCGACGCGGCCGAGGAGGTCGTCGCACCCGCGATGCCAGCCGAGTGCCTGTTGGACCGCAACGCGCTGATCATGGGCTATTCCGGTGTGTACTCGAGCTTCCTCAAGCACGCGATCCGCCAGTCCGAGCGCTACGGGGTTCCCGCCCACCAGCTGCTGCACCGTGCGGGCCAGCGCAAGCTGATCGGCGGCCAGGAGGACCAGCTGATCGACATCGCGCTGGAGATCAAACGCGAACAGGACAGCGCCAAGACCGGTTAGCGACGGCTTGACTTAACCGGCTCGGCTACGCCGCTTTCTTACCAGCCACGCCGCGATCAGGACGGCGGCTACGGCCAGGACCCCGTACTGGTAACGCGATGTCCAGGTGGACACGGTTTCCCAGTTGTCACCCAACTTGAAGCCGGCCACCACCAGCAGGCTGTTCCATACGGCGCTGCCCGCGGCCGTCAGCGCGACGAAACGGACGAAGGGCATGCAGTACATCCCGGCGGGAACCGAGACGAGGCTGCGGACGACGGGGATCATCCGACCGACCAACACCGCCACGGATCCGTAGCGACGAAACCATGCCTCGCTTTTCGCGAGATCGTCGGCGGAGAAGAACGGAAGCCGCTCGACCAATCGGTGCACCCGGTCACGTCCGAGGCGGGCACCCACCACATACAGCACCATCGCACCCACCACGGAGCCCACCGTCGTCCAGACGATGGCTTCCCACAGCGACATCTCGCCGCGGGCGGCCGTTAAGCCCGCGAGCGGCAAGATGATCTCGCTCGGCAGGGGAGGGAAGATGTTCTCCGCGGCGATCGCCGCGCCTGCACCCACGCCGCCGAGCCGGTCCATCAACGAGACCGCCCATCCCGCCACACCTCCGATGTCTGGCGATGTGCTCGCGAGCACGGTGGCATCGACGGTCACGGAGCCGTCCCCATTGGCGCGAACGTGGGTTACCCGCACGTCTGACCGCGATTTGGCGTGCGGGTAACCCACGTTCGGCGACTCCTACGCCGCAGCGCGCGGGGCGCCGATTCCGGGATCGATCTTCGTCGGCTTGCCCGCGGTCGGGGCGATCGGAATGTCGAAGATCGCCGTCGGGAGATACACCGTCGCACAGGAATTCGGGATATCCACGACGCCCGAGAACCGGCCTTCGATGGGAGCTGCACCGAGCAACAGGTACGCCTGCTCGGGGCTGTAGCCGAACTTCGTCAGGTAGTTGATCGCGTGCAGGCAGGCCCGTTGGTAGGCGAGCTGCGAATCCAGATACCGCTGCTCGCCGTCGAGGGTGACCGAGGTGCCCGAGAACGTCAGCCATTCCGAATACTGCGGTTGGGTGTTGCCCGGGATGAAGATCGGATGCTCGCTGACTCCGTAGGTCTCCATCCCGCCGGAGATCACGTCGACGTGCAGGTCGATGAAACCGCCCATCTCGATGCCACCGCAGAAGGTGATCTCGCCGTCGCCTTGGGAGAAGTGCAGATCACCGACCGACAGGTTGGCCCCGTCGACGAACACCGGATAGAAGACCCGGCTGCCCCTGGTCAGATTCTTGATGTCCATGTTGCCGCCGTTCTCGCGGGGCGGCGCGGTGCGAGCCCCCTCGGACGCGACCTTGTCGAACGCATCGCCGGTGAGAGTGCCGAGGATGGCGTCGGCGGGCTCGGGCGGCAGCGCCAACGGCGGTTCGCGATCCGGGTCGGTCGCGATCAGCGCGGCCTCACGAGAATTCCAATTGTTGAGCAGCTCGGTCGACGGCGCGGTACCCATCAGGCCGGGGTGGGTGATACCGGTGAACTCGACCCCGGGCACATGCCGCGAGGTCGCCTTTTCTCCGGAGAAGTCCCAGACCGCCTTGTAGGCGTCCGGGAACTGGTCGACCAGGAAGCTACCGCCGTTGCTCTTGGCGAAGATTCCGGTGTACCCCCAGCCCTGGCCGGCCAGCGGACCGGAATCCTCCTGGGGCAGGGGGCCGACGTCGAGGATGTCCACGATGAGCAGATCGCCGGGGCGGACGCCTTCGACGGCGATCGGTCCCGACAGCGCGTGCACCTTGGACATCGGAGCGTTGAGGATGTCGTCGGCTGAGTCGTCGTTGTGGATGTCGCCGTCGAACCACTCCCGGCAGTGCACCCGGAACGAGTCGCCCGGCTTGACCGTGACCGCCGCGGGGATGTCGGGATGCCAGCGGTTGTGTCCGACTATCTGCTGGTCGGGGAACGCCTTCGTGGAGTCGAGCGGAAAGATGAGTTCGGGCATGGGATTCCTTCACGGTCTTGGGAGTTTGCGGTGCAGCGGGTTGGTGGTCGTTGGTCGGCGACGAGCCGTGGGCGGTGGTGCGGTGACGACCCCGGGACGATCAGCGCTGGCGCGGGTCGCATCCTGGAGTTTCATCGCGATGTCGGAGCGGCCCACGTGTGGCATCGACATCATCTTCAGCGCGCGCCCCGCGCACCGCGGGCAGTCGACGACGTCCGGGCAGCCGTGCATGGAGAACGCCTGCTCGGTTATTCCGCAGCCGGATTCGCATCGAAACCGGTAGAGCACCATGATCAGCTCCGTACAGCTCGAGATTGCGGGGGCACGTCAGCCGCATACCCCGCCGCTTCCGAGGTAACCCTGCTCGGCCGTCGGAGTCGACGGGCACGATGGGGCCATGGCGACCCGCGAACAGGCTCAGGCGATACTCGAGCAGCTGGCCGGGCCGACAGCGAGATTGCGCGACGACCAGTGGTCCGCCATCGAGGCGCTGGTCGTACACCGCCGCCGTGCGTTGGTCGTGCAGCGCACGGGGTGGGGAAAGTCGGCGGTCTACTTCATCGCGGCCAAGCTGCTGCGCGCCGAAGGACACGGGCCGACGGTGATCGTGTCGCCGCTGCTGGCGCTGATGCGCAACCAGGTCGCCGCCGCCGAGCGGGCTGGTGTCCATGCCGCGACCATCAACTCGAGCAATGTCGCCGAGTGGGCTGAGATCCATGAGCGGGTGCGGGCGGGAGAACTCGACGTGCTGCTCGTCAGCCCAGAGCGGTTGAACAATCCCGACTTTCGCGACTCCGTGCTGCCCGCACTGGCGCACGACGCCGGTTTGGTGGTCGTCGACGAGGCGCACTGTGTGTCTGATTGGGGCCACGACTTCCGGCCCGACTACCGCCGGATCCGCACCCTGATCGCCGAACTCGGCGCCGATATCCCGGTGCTGGCGACCACCGCCACCGCCAATAACCGGGTGGTCGACGATGTCGCGGCGCAGTTGGGTGTCGGCGGCGGCGACACGTTGGTGTTGAGGGGCGGACTGGACCGCGAATCATTGCGGCTCTCAGTGGTCAGAGCCGGCAATCCCGCACAACGCGCGGCTTGGCTTGCCGCACATATTGATTCGCTGCCCGGGTCGGGCATCGTGTACACGTTGACCGTCGCCCAGGCGCACGACATCGCGACGCTGCTGCGCGAACAGGGGCATCCGGTGGCGGCGTACACCGGTTCGACCGAAGCCGCCGAACGTGAACAGCTCGAGGCCGACCTGCTGGCCAACCGGGTCAAGGCGCTGATCGCGACGTCGGCGCTCGGCATGGGATTCGACAAACCCGACCTCGGATTCGTCGTGCACCTCGGTGCACCGTCCTCGCCGATCGCGTACTACCAGCAGGTCGGCCGCGCCGGCCGGTCGACGGCCAGCGCGGAGGTGATCCTGTTGCCGGGCCGCGAGGATCAGGATGTCTGGCGGTACTTTTCGTCGGTGGCGTTTCCGTCGGAAGCGATGGTGCGCAATGTGATTCGTGTTCTGGACCCAGACCGTCCGCAGTCGACGGCTGCGTTGGAGCCGATGGTCGACCTCAACCGGACGCGGTTGGAGATGGTGCTGAAGGTGCTCGACGTCGACGGTGCGGTGCGGCGGGTGAAGGGCGGCTGGATCGGCACGGGTCAGGACTGGGTGTACGACGAGGCTCGTTACCGCAAGCTCGACGAGGCGCGCAGACGCGAGCAGCAGGCGATGCTCGACTATCAAGCGACCGACCGCTGCCGGATGGCCTTCCTGCGCGCTCAGCTCGACGACCCCGAACTCGTAGAAGGTGAGCGGTGCGGTCGCTGCGACAACTGCGCGGGTTCGCGCTACGACGCTGCTGTCGACGCCGTGACCGTGGAGGACACGCGAGCGAGGCTCATGCGGCCCGGGGTCGAGCTGACGCCACGCAAGCAGTGGCCATCGGGTCTGGGCGTTCTCGGGTTGGACCTCAAGGGCAAGATCACCGACGGTCCGGAACCCGGCCGCGCGATCGGACGGCTGACCGATCTCGGTTGGGGCGCCCGCCTGCGGCGGCTGCTCGACGAACCGGATGCGGAGGTGTCCGACGACGTGGTGCAGGCCGCCGTGCAGGTGCTGGCCGCATGGGACTGGGCGAACCGCCCGGCCGCGCTGATGGCGCTGGACTCGAACACGCATCCGCTGCTGATCACCTCGCTGGCCCGTGAATTGTCCCGGCTGGGCCGGCTCACGGATCTGGGTGTGATGCAATACGCGCCCGGGCGCAGACCGGTGACCGCGGCGAACTCGGCGTATCGGGTCGCCGCGCTGAACGGTGCGTGGGAAACACCGGAGCTGCCTCGGCTCGACGGTCCAGTGCTGCTTGTTGATGACATCACCGACACGGGGTGGACGCTCACTATGGCCTCGCGGCTACTCCGAGCTGCTGGTGCGCCGGCCGTCCTGCCGTTTGCGCTGGCCAGCATCGGCTAGGGCCACCACGAGCGCTTAACCGGTTGATCCCACGCACCAGCTGCGTGCGATCAACCCGATAGAGCGCTGGGACTTCCTGACACCCGAAAACGCCGTCTGTACTGGCGCTGTTTAGTCCGCCCCCCGGGCCGGTTACGCATTACGGAGCGGCCACCGTGTCGCAGACCAAAGGAGTGATTCGATGAACCTGTCCGCAACGACCGTTCGACGCGGCCTGTACGGAATGTTCGCCGGCGGCCTGCTTGCTTTCGGTTCCGCCGCGATCGTGGCACCGGTTGCCAATGCGCAGCCGGCTCCGGCGCCGACGCAGGACAACACCTGCAGCGTGAGCGCGATTGCCAACACCTCGAGCACGGTGTCGGCATCGACGAGCACCTACCTCGCCTCGAACCCCGAGGCCAACGAGGCGTTGACGGAGATCGCCACGAAGCCTCAGGATCAGGCCACGCAGGACTTCCGCGCCTACTTCGCGCAGAACCCGCAGGTCGAGTCCGAGC
The DNA here is from genome assembly GCF_001499925.1 of Mycobacterium lehmannii. Taxonomy (NCBI): domain Bacteria; kingdom Bacillati; phylum Actinomycetota; class Actinomycetes; order Mycobacteriales; family Mycobacteriaceae; genus Mycobacterium; species Mycobacterium lehmannii. The sequence continues at coordinate 64,985 of NZ_LQIR01000045.1, read as the reverse complement.
TGAAGGCCATCAACCAGCCGGTCGCCCAGATCTCGAGCCAGTGTGGTGTCGAGGTGACACCGACGCCGATCTCGGCCGCGTTGACTGATGCGTAAACCGTAACGACCTTGTGGCGCCGGCCCTGCGCCGGCGCCACAAGTGTCTTCGGGGTCGCTACGGATTGAAGAGCACGGGCCCGCCGGGACCGATCGGCACCACCTCGTATGTGCCGTCGCCCGTGCGTTCGGCGTTCTGGCCGGGATCTGCCGTTCCCGGTCGGGGAGCCCGGCCCGCCTCCCATGGGGCTTGCGGAGCACTCTGTGCGGTCGCAGGCGGCGCTCCACATAGACCGCCGCTCCATACTCCGCCGCTCATCTCACAACAGAACCTCTGCTCTTCGAAATGTTCCGCGGATGTGGTCTTGTCCGCCATGTACCTGTCCGCAGCTGCATCCATGCACGTGTCGAACGCACCGATGTCCCACTCATCCTTGGCCTGGGACACCGCGGGCGGGACGAGCGCCCCGATCGCCACGGCGATCACAGCGGGGCCGAACACCCACAACGAATACTTCTTCATCTTGGTTCTCCTTCAGTCGATCACTTGCTCATCGGCTGATTCCCCCGCGAATGCAGTGATGAGATGACAGAGCCACCGTCGCGAACCGGTGTTGCAGTTGCGTTGCAGCGCGGTTGTGGGCGGTTCAAGCTGGGTCGTGAGCTGCGAGAATCTGCCCGGGTTCTTCGGTTCTGTTCGCCGCGGCCATTGCCTCTGCCAATAGGGTTCTAGCCTGACGCAGAGCGCGCGGACGACCTTGCGGCGCCAGCCGTTCCACCCACTGCTGGGCGCGTTGACAGGCGAGGTCTGGCTGGTCGACGAACAACGCGCGGATGAGGGTTTCGTCGCGAATCTGGGCGGTGGCCTCACCCAGCCCCCCGTCGGGCAGAGCGTCGCCGTGGTCGTCTCGCCCTGGTCGGTCGACGATCGGCAGCCCCAGCCGCGTGATTTCGTTGTCGGCGTGCGCGCGCAACCGCGGCAGCTTCAGCGTCGTCGCGACGCTTACTCCCTCATTCAAGCGCGCCGCTGCGGTGTCGAGGTCGCCGCGCGCGGCCCTGACGCGCGCGCTCACGACATGCCGCAGGATCAGGAACTCGACTGTGCCGCCTGATGACCCGAACTCGTAGCATTCATCCAGCAGTCGTCCGGCCTCGTCGATATCGCCGCGCTCGAACAACAATTCGCCGAGAAGTGCGCCGGCGAGTAGCGCCGCATCCGAATGCCTGATCCCCCCGTAGCTTTCGGCCAGCTGCAGCGCCTCGCGAAGACACCGCTCGGCGGCGGCGTCGTCGAGCTGTTCGCGCGCGGCCATACCCGCCAGGCAAAGCTCGTAGATCCTGCTGAACGGATTGTCGTCGTCCTGGTATGGCGCGGCCCACTGCTGCCACCCGCGAGCAGCGTCGAAATCGAACCGCCAGAGCGCGGCGAACGCGGCGACGTTCGCCGCAACGCTGACGAGAAACGGCGGTGTCGTTTCAGGACTTGAAAGGCACTCGGCCACCAGTTCTTCTACCCCGGCGGTGCGATCGGCCCAACTATCGAGCATCGCGCGCAGCACGTTCGCTTCCAGTCGCCAGCCGCGAATATCAGTATCCGGCAGAGCGTCCCCCAATACGGTGGACTCAAAGGCATCTAGCGCGGCGCGAGCCGCTACAGGTTGCTGCAGCATCGCGCTGGCCCAGCCGACCGCAAGATGCAACCGAGGGCGATGCGCGACGACGTGCGGCGGCAACTTGGACACCAGTCCGCGGAAGGTCGACACCTTGGCCTGACGAATCAGGTCCACCCCGAAGAGTTCGATCAGTTCGACTGCCCGCTCGGCCTCATCGGCCGCGATCGCGTGATCAACGGCCTCCCTCAACATTCCGCGCTCTGCAAACCAGCGAGACGCCTTGGCTTGTAGGGGCGCAACGCGCTCGGGATGATCGCGCTCGAGTCGGCGATGCAGATGCTCGGCGAACAGTTGGTGGTAACGAAACCATTCCCCATCGGGGTCTAAACGACGCAGGAACAAGTCGCGGCTCTCGACCTCCTCGAGGAGCGCCTGCCCGTGCACTCTGCCGGTAAGTGTCGAGGCCAGCTCGCTACTGATCCGCTCCGTCACCGACGTGACCATGAGGAAATCGAGCAGTTCGGGTTCGAGTGCGTCGAGCACGTTCTCAGTCAGGTATTCACCGATTGCCTGATGACGCCCAGACATTCGGTTGATCACCTTGCCGGGGTCGTCGCAATCTCGCAATGACAGCGATGCGAGTTGCAGGCCGACGACCCAACCGTCGGTCGTTTGTTCCAAGCTTGCGACGTGCGTGTCGTCCAAATCCAGACCGCACGTTTCCAACAGGAAGGCGCGCGACTCCGAGACGTCGAATCGCATGTCCTGCGAATCTATTTCAGTGAGCTCATCGCGCGCTCGCATACGGCTGACGGGCAGATGCGACCGAACCCGGCTCGTGATGATCAGTCGCAGGTGCCGACCGCCGTAGTCGAGTAGGTACGCAAGTGCTGCGACAGTATCTGCGTCGGTGATGCGATGCCAGTCGTCGATCACCACGACGACGGGTGCACCAGTGCTCTCGATCTCGTTGATCAAGGAGGACAGTACGGAACGAAGCACCGCCGGACCGCGCTCTTCCAGCGTCTGCCGCAGTTGACGGGCCAGCGTGGGCCGCACCGTGCGCACCGCCTCGATGAGGTCGGTGACGAACCAGACGGTGTTGTTGTCGTCCTCGTCGATCGTGAGCCATGCGACGGTCGTGCCCTCGGCGGCGAGAACAGCGTGCCACTGCGCGGCCAGCGTCGTCTTACCGAAGCCCGCCGGGCCGTGGATCACGACCAATCGACGCGCGTCACCACCGCGCAACTTCTCGATCAGGCGGGCACGTGAGACAAGCTGACGCGATGACGTCGGCGGTTGATACTTGGTCGCCACGGTGACCGGATACCGGTCGCGGTCGACCAGCTGAAGCGATGGATCCTGTTGGAGGATAGCTGCTTCCAGGCCGCGCACGTCAGGGCCTGGATCGACACCGAGCTCAGCGCGGAGCCGGCGACGCAATCCTGCGCCGACGCTGAGCGCATCGGCCTGCCGACCCGACCGGTACAACGCCAACATGAGCTGAGCGTGCAGCTGCTCCCGAAACGGGTGCTTTGCAGCCAGATTCTCGAGTTCGGCGATGAGTGACTGGTGTCGGCCCATCTCGAGATCCGCGTCGATCCGGTCACCCAGTGCCATAAGTCGAAGCTCGGCCAGCCGCGCCGTCTCCGCAGCGGCGAACTCCGGCTGTCCCAAGTCCTCGAGCACGTCTCCGCGCCACAGGCTCAGCGCTTCGCGCAAATTTTTGCGGCGCGTTCAGCGTCACCGGCTCGCAAAGCTTCGTGTCCTCGGGCCAGCATGTCTTCGAACCGGACGCTGTCGACCTGGTCGCGGCTCACAAAGAGTCCATAGCCGGTCTTCTGGGTGACCAGCACATCGTGGACTCCCGCCGCCGCCAGGTGCGATCGAAGCCGCGACACGTGAGCCCGCAGCGTGCCGTTCGCACTCGCCGGCGGTGCGCCACACCAGATGGCGTCGGCTATACGGTCCGCAGGCAGGCAGCGGCCGGGATGGAGCAACAACATCGCAAGCAGTTCCCGCTGCTTGGGGCCGCCCAGATCGACCGGTTGACCGCCAACCGGACTGACAGTGAGCGGGCCTAGAACCCCGAACACCGGCGTCGCCGTCACGGCGAAGCTCCACCGAGTTTCACCAGGTCAGCGTAGCCGGTCGGCGCATCACGGGTCCCAGTTACGCGGTGTGCCTCAACGACTCCGAAGGTGGAACAGCCGCCCTGCCGTAGGACAGGGCGGCTGCTGTGTGGAGCCTGTGGCGTTACCGGTAAGCGATGAAAACGCCGTTCTCGAGGAAGACGCCGAATGCGTTCGCCTCGGCGTTCCACTCGACCTTCAGCGGCTCAAGATCCGGAAAGTCCGGCCTCAGTTCGACCGGCGGCAGCCAGACGTCGGGGATGTTGAGACGTGCCGGGTCATCCCAGTGTCCCGGCGGAACGCCATAGAACGGGTTCGGAAGCACGCCTATCGTCGGGTCCTTCTTCACCTGTCCGGGCGGGCCGAACGGGTTGTGCCCGGGCGGGTCGCCCGGCGCCCAATTCGAGATGACCGGCCCGGGCGGATTCGGCGGACCGGGGATTTTCGGCCCCGGGTCTGCCTGCGCGAGCCCGCTACCCAGTGCGAATGCCGATAAGCCCAGCGCACCCGCCATTGCGGTGGTGGCGGCAAACTTCTTGATCTCCACGTTGAACTCCTTGTTCGTGGTGGCGCCGTCGGTGCGGCGTCACATCGACTTGTTGTTCACGCCGCCCCGTCCGATCGTCGGCGGTGCGGCTCGAAGACCCCCTGACGCGATTCGGACTACCCCTGAACGGCTCGGGAAAAACGCATCGCAAAAGATTCTAAGTTTGCTGAGCTAAGTGATGTCGCGACGCTTGACCCCGCCCAGCTGGCCGGTCACCGCGTCGGCCGTCGCCACCGATGCTCGCGCTCGTTCGGTGATCTCGTTGTCGGTCAATGCCTTTCCGATGTGGACCGAGACCACCATGATCTGTCGCTGGTAGTGGTCGTACACCGGTGCCGAGATCACGCTGATGTCATGGCGTTTGCGGCCAGTGTCGTTCTCGTTGCGCAGGTAAACCCGTTCGCCGATATCGGAGACCAGTTCACCGAGCAGCGCGCGCAACTCGTCAGGCAACTGTGCCGACATCCCCGCCATCAACGAATACAGTCGGCGTCCGCCGGGCGTCAGCCGTTCGACCAGGTAACCGTCCGTGCGGCATTCGGCGATCACCCGGTTCAACCGTTCGGTGTCGGTTCGCAACGACACTGTGGGCTCTTTCGCCAACCAGTCGCGCTGCGCCTCCTCGTCCCAGAGCACGAACATCAAGCCGACCGGGGGTGCGAACGGATAGCTCTGGCCGACCTCGACGCCGGCACTGACGCCCGACGGGGATACGAGGTCGAGCACCGTGATGCGGTCGTCGACCACCGCCGACAGGGCTGCCGTGACGCCGAAGCGCGACGACAGCCGACGCAGTTCCTCGCGAGCGGCGGGGCTGACGCGCAACGCCTCTTGGGCCCGATGCCCGAGCGTGATGAGGGACGGGCCCAACCTGTAGGTCTTGTCCCTCGGGTCGCGCACCAGATATCCGGCGTCGGCGAGCGTACTGACCAGCCCGAGGCAGGTCGGCTTGCTCAAGCCGGTGCGCCGAGCCAACTCTGAGACACCGAACCGCTGGTCGGGATGACCGGCCATGAAGTCGAGGACGCGCACCACGCGCTCGGTGGGCGGCGACGCGCGACCGGGGATTTCGGCTGAGCTCACGCGGGCTAGGCTACTTTCCGTTCCATATTTGGACCATAGCGGTCGGTATATTGACTAGCCTTAGAACGCGTTCTAGTTTCGCAGTGTGTACTCACAGCCGCTGATCGATGCGATCGCCGAAGCCGAGCACCTCGTGTCCACCGCGCCGTTCATCGAATCCGAAGCCGACTTACTCGAAGGTCTGCAGTACCTGGCCGGGTGTGTAGCCGCCTGCACTCACCTGGCGTTCGACTACGACCGCGACCATCCGTTCATGCAGTCCGGGACGGGGCCGTTCACCAAGATGGGCCTCGACAATCCCGACGCGCTGTACTTCGGCACCCGGGTGCAGGCCGGTCACGAATACGTCGTCACGGGTAAGCGGGGCACCACGACCGACCTTGCCTTCCAGCTGCTCGGCGGCGAGTACACCGACGACAACGTTCCGCCCAGCCAAGCCGCCTTCGACGACCGCGAACTCGACATCGCCGAGGACGGGACGTTCGAATGGCGCGTCACCCCCACCAGTCCGTCGCAGTTGGTCATCCGCGAGGTCTACAACGACTGGTCAGCACAGCGCGGCTACGTCAGCATCGCGCGCACCGACACCGCCGGAACCGCCCCGCCACCGCTGACCAAGGCGACCATCGAGAAGCGCTACGCCGTTGCAGGCAAGCAACTGGTCCAGCGGGTCAAGACCTGGCTGCAGTTTCCGCACTGGTTCTACAACAACCTGCCGGTCAACACGATGGTGGCGCCCCGGCTCACACCGGGCGGCCTGGCCACGCAGTACTCGTCGGTCGGTCACTTCGACCTGGCGCCGGATCAGGCCATGGTCATCACACTGCCGGTCAGCGACGCACCGTATCTCGGGTTCCAGCTCGGCAGCCTGTGGTACATCTCGCTCGACTACATCAACCACCAGACATCGCTGAACGGCACTCAGGCACAAGCCGATCCGGACGACAAGATTCGCATCGTCGTATCCGACGCCAACCCCGGCGTCACCAACTGGTGCGAGACGCTCGGCCACCGCCGGGGGTATCTGCAGTTCCGCTGGCAGCGCCTGTCACGTGCGCTGACCGAGGCGGACGGTCCGACGGTCGAGGTCCTCGACGTCGACAGGGTCGCCGACGCGCTGCCGTACTACGACAGCAACAAGATCTCCGACGACGACTGGCGTACCAGGATCGCGTTGCGTCAACAGCAGATTCAGAACAGGATGGTGGGCTGACCATGGTCGGGATGCTCGATGGAAAAGTCGTCGTCATCAGCGGCGTCGGACCCGCACTGGGCACGACGCTCGCGCGCCGATGCGCCCAGGAAGGCGCGGACCTCGTGCTGGCCGCCCGCACGGTCGAACGCCTGGAGGACGTCGCCAAGCAGGTCACCGATCTGGGTAGGCGGGCGCTGTCGGTTGGCACCGACATCACCGACGACGCGCAGGTGAACAACCTCGTCGACGAGACGATGAAGGCGTACGGCAAGGTCGACGTGCTCATCAACAACGCGTTTCGGGTGCCGTCGATGAAGCCGTTGGCCAACACCACTTTCGAGCACATGCGTGACGCGATCGAATTGACCGTCTTCGGTGCGCTGCGGCTGATTCAGGGGTTCACCCCTGCGCTGGCGGCATCCACCGGATCCGTCGTCAACGTGAACTCCATGGTGGTGCGTCACTCGCAGGCCAAGTACGGCGCCTACAAGATGGCCAAGTCGGCGCTGCTGGCGATGTCGCAGTCGTTGGCCACCGAACTCGGCGAGCAGGGTATCCGGGTGAATTCCATTCTGCCGGGCTATATCTGGGGCGGGACGTTGGAAAGCTACTTCAACCATCAGGCCGGCAAGTACGGCACCACCGTCGACGAGATCTACAAGGCGACCGCGGCCGCATCCGATCTCAAACGGCTGCCCACCGAGGACGAGGTGGCCTCGGCGATCCTGTTCATGGCCAGCGACCTGTCGAGTGGAATCACCGGCCAGGCGCTGGATGTCAACTGCGGGGAGTACAAGGCGTGACGCGCACGGACGTCGGTACGGTCGAGGATCTGCACGCTTCGGCGACCAAGGCCTGCGGCCTCGACGACTTCGGCAGCGACGACGACAACTACCGCGAGGCCCTCGGGGTGCTGCTCGAGTCCTACCGCCGGGACGCGGATCTCACCGAATTCGGCAGCAAGATGCAACGGTTCTTCGTACGCAACGCGCTGGTCGCCCGCTTGGTGTCAGAAGCGGCGTGGAAGCAGCACCCGCAGCACGTCGACGTCTCGATCGAGAAGCCGATCTTCGTGACGGGCCTGCCCCGCACCGGCACCACCGCGATTCATCGGCTGCTGGCCGCCGACCCCCGCCACCAAGGGCTGGAGTTGTGGCTCGCAGAATTTCCCCAACCTCGGCCACCTCGCGAAACCTGGTCCGACAACCCGGTTTTCGCCCAACTCGACGCCCAGTTCAGCAAGGCCCACGCGGAGAACCCGGACTACACCGGCCTGCATTACATGACCGCCGACGAGGTCGAGGAATGCTGGCAGTTGCTCCGCCAGTCGCTGCATTCGGTGTCCTACGAGACGCTCGCCCACATCCCGACGTATTCGCAGTGGCTGGCCAAACAGGACTGGACGAAGCCCTATCGGCGGCACCGCAAGAACCTTCAGTTGATCGGTCTCAACGAACCCGAGAAGCGGTGGGTCCTGAAGAACCCGAGCCACCTGTTCGCGCTCGACGCGCTGTTCAAGACGTATCCGGACGCGCTGGTCATCCAGTGTCACCGGCCGCCGGAGACGATCATGGCGTCGATGTGCTCGCTGGCCCAGCACACCACCGAGGGCTGGTCGAACACGTTCGTCGGGGAGACGATCGGACGCGATTCGCTGGAGACCTGGTCGCGGGGACTGGAACTGTTCACCGCCGAACGGGCCAAACACGATCCGGCCCAGTTCTACGATCTCGACTACTTCGAGCTGATCAAGGATCCCGTCGGCGCTGTGGCCGACATCTACCGTGCGTTCGGAATCGAGTTCACCGACGCCGCGCGTGACGCGGCGACCGCGACTCACGAAGAGAGCAAGAAGGGCCCACGGGCACCCAAGCACACCTACTCCCTGGCCGATTACGGCTTGACCGACGACGAGGTCAAGGAGCGTTTCAGGGGGCTGTGACTTCGTGCCCGGTTCAAGCGGCGGTGTTGGCCAACTTCTCGATCCGCTCGAGCGCGTCCTCGGCCAGGGACCGCACGTCGTAGCCATTGGCGGGACCGCATGTCGAGATCTCGATCGCGGCGTTGTACGCGGCGACCAGCGCGCTGTCACAAGCCCAGTCGTCACCCTTGAACGACCACAGGAGAATCTCGGGTAAACCGGAATCGACTGGCGGCAGAAGTTCGAAGAGATATTCCCGTTCGGCCATGCTGGTGACCCGAAAGGTCATGCCCTGGCAGGAGTCGATTGTGTGTTTCGCCTGTGCGAGTGCACCTTTGGCGTCGAAATCGGCGCGGTAGACGCCGACCATCTCCTCGACGTACACGTCCCGACCGCCGTTGACCGTCATCCAGTGCCCGCCGTCGTACGCCGCGGGATCATGAGCGACGATGAACGGGGGATCCACCTCACGCGCCACGCCCGCGCAGCCATCGGGGTCGACGGATACGAACAGGTTTCCGTCGCCCTTGGTGACGTCGGGGCTCAGCAGGTCGCCGACCTGTCCGGCGGTGATCGGGGCGACCGGCGGTTCGACCGTCGGCTGGGGGCTGTCAACCACCCGCGTGCAGCCCGCAGCGGTCAGCGCGAACAGGCAGAATGTGACCGCAACGCAGCGCATATCAGAGCACTTTACGACTGCGCGTGTTGAGGAAAGCTAGCCGTCGCCAGGGGAGGGGGCCGACGAGATCTCCTCCAGGCACCCTTCGGCCACAGCGTGTTTGATGCTGTCGGCCAGCCGGGGACAGGCCTTGGCGCGGGCGGGGTCGGCGCCGGATTCGCGGATCTCGGTGAAGTACGCACACCGTCGCGATGCCTCGGTGTTCCACTGCACCGACGTGTGAGCCGGCCCCAGCTTTTTGACGTCCACCGAGACGTGGCAGAAGCGGCAGTCGACGGACACCAGGCCCGACCGCAGATAGCGTTCGCGGTCCCGTTGGGTAGCTTCTCGCAGCGCCGCCGCCCGTTCGGCGCCGAAAGAGGGCGCCTTCGAGGTGATTCCGGGTGCCGAACCGCCGTGACCGTGGCCGTGGTCGTGGTCGTGGTCGTGGTCGTCGTCGTGCGTGCCATGCAGCATCAGCATCGCCCGGGCCAGCCGGTCGACATCAGGAACTTCGTCGCGCGGACTCATGACGAGGTCTGCTCGGCTCTTTCCTTCTCGTCCTTCTCTTCGGCCTGACGCTTGAGGTTCTCCTCGACCTCGACATGCCACTTCTCGTTGGCCGCCGTGGTGTCGACCTCGATCTCGAAGCGGTCGGTCATGTCCGGGGTGACGTCGGCGACGTCGACGTAGAACTGCTGATACCACCGACGCATCTGGTACACCGCACCGTCCTCCTCGACGAGGAGCGGATTGTCGATGCGCGTCTTGTGCTTCCAGATCTCCACGTCCTGAAGGAAGCCCTTGCTGACACCCTCGGTGAACGTATTGGCCAGCTTCTCGGTCATCTTCTCGTCCAGGCCCTTGGGCTTCTCGACGATGACGCCCCACTGCAACATGAAGGAGTTCTGCGTGACGGGGTAGTGGCAGTTGATCAGGATCGACTCGGCCTTGTATCCGCCGTAATTGTTGTGCAGCCAGTTGATCATGAACGACGGGCCGAAATACGACGCTTCCGAGTCGAGGTGCGCCTCACCGTATGTGGTGCCCATGTCGTTGATGTCAGGCCGGCCCACGTTGTGCAGATACTGCGACGCGATATGGCCCTCGAAGACGTTCTTGAAGTACGTCGGCAAGCCGTAGTGGATGTAGAAGAAGTGCGCCATGTCGGTGACGTTGTCGATGATCTCCCGGCAGTTGGCGTTCTCGATCAGGATCGAGTTCCACTTCCAGTCGGTCCACTCGTCGCTTTCGACCTCCGGGATGTCGGGGATCCGGACCTCAGGCTGGGGCGGATTGCCCTCGTGGTCGTGCCAGACGAACAGGAGCCCGCCGCGAACGTCGGTCTCCCAAGCCCGAGTGCGGGCCAGCCGCGGTGTGCGCTTGGCGTAGGGCACCAGCTTGCACTTGCCGTCCCCGCCCCAGCGCCAGTCGTGGAACGGGCACGCCACCTCGTCGCCCTTGATCGTGCCCTGGGAGAGGTTTCCGCCCATGTGGCGGCAGTAGCCGTCGAGCACCTTCACATCGCCGTGCGAATCGGCGAAGACCACCAGCATGGTGCCGAAAATCTCGATGCCGTGCGGCTTGCCGTCCAGGTAGTTCTTCACCGGGCCGAGGCAGTGCCAACCCCGGGCGTACCGATCGGGCAGGGCGCCGGTGTCGATCTCACGAATTCCCGCGCTGTTGGTAGTCACGGTGGGCCTCCCGGTTCTGTGTCTCTAACTAGAACACGTTACAGTTTTTCCCGCTCCACACGCAATCTATGCAGGTAATCCGCTCCCTCATGGAGCGCTCATTGCCACTCAACTAGGGGTATAACCAAACGATGCCGTTGTACTCCTTCGAGGGGCGCGCACCGACGATCGATCCGGACGCGTTCATCGCGCCGACGGCCACGCTGGTCGGTGACGTGCATGTCGAGGCGGGCGCCTCGGTCTGGTTCAACGCGGTCCTGCGGGCCGACTTCGCTCCGATCGTGGTCCGCGAGGGCGCCAACGTGCAGGACTGCTGCATCCTGCACGCCCCGCCCGGCATCCCTGTGGACATCGGACCCGGCGCCACGGTCGCACACGCGTGCGTCGTGCACGGTGCGCACATCGGCGCGGAGGCGGTGCTCGCCAATCACTGCACGGTGCTCGACGGCGCGGTCATCGGCGCGCGCACCATGATCGCGGCGCACTCGCTCGTCGTCGGCGGCACGAAGATCCCCGACGAGGTGCTGGTGACAGGGGCGCCCGCGAAGGTGCGCGGCCCGATCGCAGGAACCGGCGCGGAGATGTGGGTGAACACCAATCCCGGTGCGTACCAGGAGTTGGCTCGCCGGTACTCGACGGGTCTGCACGCCGTCGAGGAGTGACTACCGCGGCTCCGGCAGGCCGGTGCGCAGTGCGATGTCCTGCATCCTGCCGACGTTGATCACGAATTCGTCGGTGGTGGCGTCGCCGAGTGCGCTCTGAAATTCCAGTCGCACCAGCGCCGGACCCCGCGTGAACAGCAGCATCGTTTCTGCCTTGCTGCGGTCGACCGACTCGCCGACGGCGATGATGCCGTCTGCGCCCACCGGAGCCGGTCGCGGTGTCGCGTCGGCGACCACCTGGTTGAGCTGGGGTATGGCCTCGCGCAGTGTTCGGGTCGCGGTTTCGGCATCCGGGTAGATCACGACCGTGTTGGCGATCGCACGCGTGTCGTCCTGGTTGACGAAAAGGGCGCTCGCGCCGGGCAGACCGCCGGGGGCCGGGTTCGTCGACTGGACGGTGAAGGTGTCTTCGTCGTCGCTGAGATCGGACGCCTGTAGCAGCAGGCGGCCGTAGTCGACGGTCGTGTCCGGCTTGTCGGTGCCGCTGGTCGTGGTGGCGGCAGGAGCCGGAGAGCCGGTTGGCGACGTGGTCGAGCCCGTGGTGCCCGTGTCCGGACCTGGGGCAGCCGCGTCGCAGCCGACGGCGGCGGCGCAGATCAGCGCCGTCGTGGCGGCGGCAGACATGCACTTCAGACGGGTAAGACGGCGGTTCTCAGGCAATGCGATCGGACTTCGCTCTCCAGAGTTGGGTCAGAGATCAATAACTCAACGTACCGACCTGACCATCGACCCTGGTAACGGTGCTTCGGGCGGTACGGTGGCGCCATGACCATCGGCCAAGTTGCCCAACTGTGGCGCCACCCGGTCAAGTCGCTGGGCGGGGTCACGGTGGACGAGACCCACATCGGTCCGCGCGGAGTGCTCGGCGACCGGCTGTGGGCGGTGCGTGACCTCGAACGCGACATCACGGCTTCGGCCCGACGCATTCCGCTGCTGCTGACCGCAACGGCGCGCTACGTCGACCCGCTGCCACCGGACGCGGGCCCCGGAAACGTGCCCGAGGTGGAGATCACCTTCCCCGACGGCACTGTTCTGTCGAGCCGCGACCCCGCGGTGCACACCAAGCTTTCCGAACTGGTGGACCGCGAAGTCCGGCTCACCGCCCTGCCGCCGGCCGAAGACACGAGCCTGCACCGCATGCGGCTGCACAACCGGAAGGACGCCGTGGCCTCGGCCCAGTTGCGCGCCGACTTCGGGGTCACCGAGGGCGAGAAGCTTCCCGACCTGGCGAAGTTCCCAATGGGCGAGCTGTTGAAGCTCGGCCGCTATTCGACGCCGCCCGGCATGTTCGTCGATCTCGCTCCGGTGCACATCATGACCGCCACCAGCGTGGCCGCCATCGCTGACGAGATCGGTGACGACGTCGACGTGCGGCGGTTCCGGCCCAATGTGCTGATAACGCTCGGCGACCCGGAAGGGGACCTCCCCGAATCGAGCTGGGTGGGCGCCGAAGCCAGGATCGGTGATGTGGGCCTCGACGTCATCTCGCAGACCGTTCGCTGCGTCGTGCCCAGCCGAGCGCAGCCGGGACTCGAGGTGGACCGCAGGATCACCCGCGCCGTGGCCGGCCGCGCCCAGCGGTGCCTCGGCGTCTACTGCACAGTCCCGCAGCCCGGCATGGTGCGGGTGGGTGACGACGTCGACATCCGAACGGCCTCCGCGTCACGTCCGAGGAAGCTGCTCGACGACGCCACGATGAGCGCCAAGCGCTTCACCCTCGGTCTGGCCACCGCGGCCGCCGACCGGATCTTCCGTTAGAGCTTGCGCGCGCTGGCGGTGGCGCGGTCCAGCTCCCAATAGGCGCGCAGTGCAACGAGTTTGCCCTCGTCGTCGACGCGGTAGGTGAACACGCCCTCGGCCGTCACCTCGTAACCCGCGGACCGGATCACGATACGGCCGACGTTGGCTTCCTCGTTGCCGCACTGGAACGTCTCGACGAAGTCGAAACGCAACTCGCTGGGCGCGATCGCCTTGTCGTAGAACGCGGCGATGGCTTCCTTGCCGCGATGGCCTTTGCCCTCCGGGTCGAAATGCGACGGTCCGATCGGATCCTCGACGACGGCGTCCTCGGCGAAGTTGTCCAGCCATGCCTGCTTGTCGTGGGCGATCGCCGCCTCGCGGGATCGCTTGCCCGCCAGGTGGACCGGTGCATCGGGGTTGGTGACGGTCACTGCTGCCAGCCCGAGTGGATGTAGGTGTCGGCGAAGCGCTTCATCGAATCCTGTTTGTCCTTGAGCGGTGCGTCGAAGCCCAATCCTTCGAACACCCAGGGCATCACGATGTTGTCGGTGACGCCGGATTCGGCTAGTTCACGGTGGCCGTCGACGCCGAACTTGTCGATGCACACCGCTTGAAACTCAAACGGTGCGTCGGCGCGACCGTATTCGGCAAGCAGCGCCTTGAGCTTGGCGATCGTCTCGGCCAGCTGCTCACCGGTCATCATCGCGCTGGTCCACCCGTCGCCGACACGCGCCGCGCGCTTGAGCGCGACGTCGGTGTGGCCGCCGACGTAGAACGGGACCGCTGCGGTGGGCGCCGGGCTCATCTGCAGCTTGTCGAAGTCGTAGAACTCGCCGTGGAACTCGACCATGCCGCCGGCCAGCACGAGTTTGATGACCTCGATCATCTCGTCGACCCGCTTGCCGCGCTTGGCGTACGGCTGGCCGCACCACTCGAACTCCTCAGGTGCCCAACCGATCCCAACACCGAACCCGAACCGGTTGTTGGTCAGGTTGGCCACCGACCCGACCTGGCGCGCGAGTAGCAGCGGGTTGCGCGAGCCCAACTTCATCACGTTGGTGTAGAAGCGCAGCGTCGACGTCACCGCACCCATCGCGCCGGCGGCGATCAGCGGGTCCACCCACGGGGTGTTCTCGTCCCACATCCGCGAGCCATCCGGGGTGTAGGGGTAGTCCGCCGATTGCTTCTCCATATAGAAGATGGAGTCCGGCAACGCGATCGAGGTGAAGCCAACCTCCTCGGCGGTCCTGGCGATGTCGACGAGCTGATCGATCGGGCACATCGGCACCGCGCACGTGTACTGCATCCGGGTCACGGTCACGCTGCCGGCTTGTCGCTGGAAACCACCCACATCGAGTAGTACTGCGATCCGCCGCCGTAGGCGTGACCGAGCGCCTTGCGGGCGCCCTCGACCTGGTGCTCACCGGCCTTGCCCATCACCTGGATCGCCGCCTCGGCGAACCGGATCATGCCCGACGCGCCAATGGGATTGGAGGACAGCACACCGCCAGAGGCGTTGAGCGGGATGCGTCCGCCGATCGCGGTCTCCCCGGCCTCGGTCAGCTTCCAGCCCTCACCCTCCGCTGCGAAGCCGAGGTTCTCGAGCCACATCGGCTCGAACCAGGAGAAAGGCACATAGATCTCGGCGACGTCGATCTCGTCGATCGGGCTCGTGATGCCCGCGGATTCCCACAACGCCTTGGCCGCGTCGCGGCCCGCTTGCGGATTGACCTGATCGCGACCCGAGTACGCCAGTGGTTCGGTGCGAAGCGCGGTCGCGTGGATCCAGGCGACCGGGTTGCCGTCGGCCAGACGCTGGTCGGCAATCTCCTCATTGCCGATCACCAGTGCGCAGGCGCCGTCGGAGGACGGGCACGTCTCGTCGAATCGGATAGGGTCCCACAGCATCTGCGATGACATCACCTTCTCCAGCGTGATGTCGGGCTGATGCAGATGGGCCAACGGGTTCTTGGCGCCGTTGAGCCGGTCCTTGACCGCGACCATCGCACCGATGTGGTTGGGTGCGCCGGAGCGGCGGATGTAGGCGCGCACGTGTGGGGCGAAGTAACCGCCTGCGCCCGCGCCGACGGGTTTGGTGAACGGCACCGGAATGCTCAACGCCCACATGGCGTTCGACTCGGACTGCTTCTCCCACGCCATCGCCAGCACGCGCCGGTATTTGCCGGACTGCACGAGGCTGGCGGCCACCACCGCGGTCGAACCGCCCACCGAACCGGCGGTGTGCACGCGGATCAACGGCTTGTTCGTCGCACCGACGGCATCGGCCATGAACAGTTCGGGCATCATCACGCCCTCGAAGAAGTCCGGCGCCTTGCCGACCACCACCGCGTCGATGTCGTCCATCGTCGCGCCCGCGTCGGCCAGCGCCTTGTCGATGGCTTCGCGCACCAGGCCGTTCATCGACACGTCCTGGCGCTTGGCGACGTATTTCGTCTGTCCGGTGCCCAGTACCGCAGCCAGTTGCTTGCTCATGACCGTCCTTCCAGGACCGCGACCAGATTCTGTTGCAGCGCAGGCCCGCTCGTGGCATGCGCCAACACCCGCTGCGCGGAGCCGGTGAAGATGTGTTGTGCGGCGAACCCGATGCGCTCGAGGCCCGCGGAGAACATCGGGTTGGCGGACAAGGCTCCACCCGACGGGTTGACCTTCGTCTTGCCGCCCAAGCCGATCGCCTCGGTGAGGATCAGGTGCTGGTGGCTGAACGGCGCGTAGATCTCGGCCACTTCGATGGATCCCGCGTCACCGCCGGTGGCTGCCTGTGCGGACGCCGCCGTCGACGGCGAGGTGGTCAGATCACGGGCGCCCAGTATTGGCGTCTCGATGCGATGTTCGATCCCGGTGATCCACGCGGGGTTCTCACGGAGCTCACGTGCCCGGTCACCGGCGGCGAGCACGATCGCCGACGCGCCGTCGGTGATCGGCGCGATGTCGTGGCGGCGCAACGGATCCGCGAAGTACGGACGTTCCAGGAGTTCATCGATCGATTTGGCCGGCTTCTCGCTGTCGGTGCGGCCGGCGGCCGTCATCGCGTCCAGCGCCACCTGCGCCATCTGCTCGGCGGTCCACTTGCCGGCGTCCAGTCCGAACCGCGCCTGCAGGCCGGCCATCGACACCGCGTCCGGCCACAGCGGGGCCACGCTGTACGGGTCGGTCTGCAGCGCCAGCACCCGGCGCAGCACACCCGCGCTGGACTTGCCGAAGCCGTACACCAGCGCGGTGTCCACCTCACCGGTGAGGATCTTGATGTAGGCCTCATAGAGCGCCCACGCCGCGTCCATCTCGACGTGCGACTCGTTGATCGGCGGCACCGCACCGATCGAGTCGATCGCGGAGATGAATGAGAAAGCCCGGCCCGCAAGATAATCCGACGAACCCGAGCACCAGAACCCGATATCGGTCTGCTTCAGGCCGAGCTCGTCGTAGAGCTGATGGAAGCACGGCATCAGCATTTCGACGCCGTTGGTGGTCCCGTCGGTGCGCCGTACATGTGGTGCGTGCGCGAAGCCGACGACCGCTACCCCGTTGTCCGAAGTCATGAAGTGAAAGCCCCTTTACAGGTGGTGCTTGTAGGAGTCGTAGTCGGCGTCGGGCTCACCCGTCGGCCGGAAGTGGTCGATGTTGTCGATGCCCAGGCCCCACTCCTCGCGCGGTTTCCAGACCGCTTCCACGCGCATGCCCATCCGGACCTCCGACGCCTCGATCTCGGTCACCAAGTGCAGGAAGGGAATGTCGGCGCCGTCGAGCAGCACGTAGGCGGCGACGTAGGGCGGTTTGATGCGCTGCCCGGCGAACGGGATGTTGATCACGGCGAACGTGGTGACGGTGCCCTTGTCCGAGAGTTCGAGGAACTCGTCGAGCGCGAGACCGGTGGCGGGGTCGGCCTCTCTGGGTGGGAAGTACACCTTGCCTGGCTTGCCATCACGGCCGTGCTTCGAGCGCGCCCCGAGCAGCTTGCCCTCCTCGAGCGCCCGCAGGAATGTGCTTTCGGGCAACGATGCGGTGTGCTGGATCTCGATCGACGACGGCGACACCTGCACCGTCACCGGGTCGCGGTTGTCGGGCTGACCCTCCGGTTCCGCCTCGTCGCCGAGGGCGAAGTACGCGATGTCGGTGATGGCGCCGACGGGTTCGTCGACCCAGTGCGCGTGCACCCGCGCGCCGGTGCTGATCGCGTCGGACGACTCGGCATCGACCGCGTGCAGCAACGGGGTGTCGGCGCCGTCCAGTTTGATCAGGGCCCACGCGAACGGCCGGTCGAGAGGCTGACCCTGGAGCGGGGCCGGCTGCCAGGTCCACGAAACCACGGTCCCGACACCGGCCACCGGTACGATTTCCGTCAATCGCTCGTAGGTCACGGGATCGAACTCGGCAGGCGGCACGTGCACCCGCCCATCCGAACCGCGCACTCCGACGATGCGTCGCTCGCGCAGGGCGGTGAAGAACTGGGACAGGAGTGGTCCGACTGAACGGGTGTAGTCGAATGAGAGCTTCAGCGGCGCGGAAAGCGGCCGCTCATGCGGATCGATCTGCACCGGGCTGCTTTGGCTGGTGGTCACGGCATCGAGTAGAACAGGTTCTAACAATGGTTTCAAGACACCGTTATGAGGTCTGCAAATGAAGCTCGGACTGCAATTGGGGTATTGGGGCGCGCAACCGCCTGAGAACCACGCCGAACTGGTCGCCGCCGCCGAGGAGGCCGGCTTCGACACGGTGTTCACCGCCGAAGCCTGGGGCTCGGACGCCTACACACCGCTGGCGTGGTGGGGCCGCGAGACCAAGCGCATGCGGTTGGGCACGTCGGTCATCCAGTTGTCGGCGCGCACTCCGACCGCGTGCGCGATGGCGGCGCTGACGCTCGACCACCTCTCCGGCGGACGGCACATCCTCGGGCTGGGCGTCTCCGGACCGCAGGTCGTCGAGGGCTGGTACGGCCAGCGGTTCCCGAAGCCGCTGGCCCGCACCCGCGAGTACATCGACATCCTGCGTCAGGTGTGGGCCCGCGAAGCCCCCGTGCGCAGCGACGGCCCGCACTATCCGCTGCCGCTGACCGGCGAGGGCACGACGGGTCTGGGCAAGAACCTCAAACCGATCACGCATCCGCTGCGCGCCGACATTCCGGTGATGCTGGGCGCCGAAGGGCCGAAGAACGTTGCACTGGCCGCGGAGATCTGCGATGGCTGGCTGCCGATCTTTTACTCACCGCGCATCGCCGACATGTACAACGAGTGGCTCGACGAGGGCTTCGCCCGCCCCGGTGCGCGCCGCAGCCGCGAGGACTTCGAGATCTGCGCGACGGCGCAGGTGGTCGTCACCGATGACCGCGCCGAGATCATGGAACTGATGAAGCCGCATCTGGCGCTTTACATGGGCGGGATGGGCGCCGAGGACACCAACTTCCACGCCGACGTCTACCGCCGGATGGGTTATGCGGAGGTCGTCGAGGACGTGACCAAGCTGTTCCGCAGCGGACAAAAGGACGGCAAAGAGCGAGCGGCCAAGATCATCCCCGACGAATTGGTCGACGACTCGGCGATCGTCGGCGACCTCGGTTATGTGCAGGAACAGATCAAGGCGTGGGAGGCGGCGGGCGTGACGATGATGGTCGTCGGCGCGCGTTCGCCCGAGCAGATTCGGGATCTCGCCGCGCTTGTGTAGACGTCGAGTAGACACTTCCTTGCTAGTTGTCTACCCGGCGTTCTAGATTGACGCGATGACCCAGCACACCATCGCAGGCACGGTGCTCACCATGCCGGTGAAAATCCGCAAGGCGCATCAGCACATGGCGATGTTTTCGGTGGACGCCGACGCCGCTCAACAATTGATCGACTACAGCGGTCTGAGGGTCTGCCGGTTCCTGCCGGGCCGAGCGATCGCGGTGCTGATGCTGATGCGCTACGAGGACGGCGACCTCGGCCAGTACTACGAGTACGGCACCAACGTGATGGTGAACCCGCCGGGTTCGGATGCGACGGGTCCGCGGGCTCTGCAGTCCGCGGGTGCGTTCATCCACCACCTGCCGGTCGATCAGGCGTTCACGCTGGAGGCGGGAACAAAGATTTGGGGTTATCCGAAGGTGATGTCGGAGTTCACGATTCGTGACGGGCACACGTACTCGTTCGACGTCACCATCGACGGCCAGTTCGCGGTCGGCATGGATTTCCGTCCCGGCCTACCGGTTCCGGGCAAGTTCACCGCCAAGCCGCAGGCCCACCCCACGTACTCCTGTCGCGACGGTGTGGTGCGCCGGACCGTCGGCGAGATGAAGCTGAGCGACGTGCGCTACCGGCCGGGCGGAGCCAGGGTCCGGCTCGGCGAACATCCCTATGCGAAGGAACTGGCCTCGCTAGGCTTCCCCAAACGCGCTTTGTTCTCCGGTTCGGCTGGGAACGTGGAGATGTCGTTCGCGGATGCAGAGGAGCTTCGATCGTGACCGTTACGGCGCCGCAGACCAAACCCGATGTCGACCTGACCGACGGCGCCTTCTACGCCGGCGACTCGCGGTCGGTCTACAAGTGGATGCGCGAGAACGAACCGGTGTTCCGTGACCGCAACGGATTGGCAGCGGCCGCAACGTATGCCGCCGTGATCGAGGCCGAGCGCAACCCGGAGCTGTTCTCCAACGCCGGTGGCATCCGACCCGACCAACCGGGCGTCGAGATGATGATCGAGATGGACGACCCGCAGCATCTGCTGCGCCGCAAGCTCGTCAACTCCGGGTTCACGCGTAAGCGGGTGAAAGACCTGGAGGGCTCGATCGAGAACCTGTGCGACACACTGATCGACAACGTGTGCGAGCGCGGCGAATGCGACTTCGTCTGGGACATCGCCGCGCCGCTGCCGATGGCCGTCATCGGCGACATGCTCGGGGTCCGTCCCGAGGAGCGCGAGATGTTCCTCAAGTGGTCCGACGACCTGGTGGGTGCCCTCAGCAGCACCGCGGACCCGGAGGAATTCCAGGTCACCATGGACGCCTTCGCGGCCTACAGCGAATACATGATGGGCATGATCGCGGCCCGCAAGGAGACCCCGACCGACGATCTGGTCAGCGTGTTGGTGCACGCCGAGGTCGAGGGCAGCAAGCTCGAGGACCATCAGATCGTCACCGAGGTGCTGCTGCTGTTGATCGGCGGTGATGAGACCACGCGGCACACCCTGTCCGGCGGCACGCGGCAGTTGCTGTTGCACCCCGAGCAGCATCGGCGCCTCGCGGGCGATCTGTCGTTGCTGCCCAACGCGATCGAGGAGATGCTGCGCTGGACGGCGCCGGTGAAGAACATGGCGCGGACCGTCACCGCTGACACCGAGTTCCACGGAACGGCCCTCAAAGAGGGCGAGAAAATGATCCTGCTGTTCGAGTCGGCCAACTTCGACGAGGCGGTTTTTGAGCGTCCCGAGTCTTTCGATATCGAGCGCTATCCGAACAACCACTTGGCGTTCGGCTTCGGCACGCACTTCTGCCTGGGCAACCAGCTCGCGCGACTCGAGCTGTCGGTCATGCAGACCAAACTGCTGCAGCGACTGCCCGATCTGAGACTGGCCTCCGGCGACGAGTTGCCCTTGCGGCCCGCCAATTTCGTGAGTGGTCTGGAGAAGATGCCGGTGGCGTTCACGCCGACGGCGAAGGTGCTCTAATCCCATTGCGCCGATTGTGAAATGAGCGACGGAAATCCGACCGAAACCGTCGCAGGTTTCACGAACGAGCGAGGGCGCGGGGGGCGCTGCGGTCCTACTTCATCTGGAAGTTCGGGGCGCGCTTCTCCTTGAACGCCCGCGGGCCCTCCTTGGCGTCCTCGCTCAAGAACACCGGGATGCCGTTGGCGGTGTCGGGCTTGAACGCCTCGTTCTCGTGCATGCCCTCGGTCTCGCGGATGGTTTTCAGGATCGCCTGCACGGCCAGCGGCCCGTTGTTGTTGATCACCTCGGCGATCTCCAGCGCCTTGTCCAGCGCGGAGCCGTCGGGCACCACATAGCCGATCAGCCCGTACTCCTTGGCCTCGGCGGCGGTGATGTGCCTGCCCGTCAACAGCAGATCACACGCGATGGTGTACGGAATCTGGCGCACCAGGCGCACCGCCGATCCGCCCATCGGGTACAGGCTCCACTTCGCCTCGGAGATGCCGAACTTGGCGCTCTCGCCCGCGATGCGGATGTCGGTGCCCTGCAGGATCTCGGTGCCGCCCGCGATGGCCGGGCCCTCGACGGCGGCGATCAGCGGTTTGGTCAGTCGGCGGCCCTTCAGCAGCGCGTCGATGCGCGACGGGTCGTAGCTGCCGTCGGAGAACGAGTCGCCCGGCGGCTTGGCCGTGGCCGCCTTGAGGTCCATACCCGCGCAGAAGTAGCCGCCGGCGCCGGTCAGGATGCAGGTGCGGATCTCGGGATCGTTGTCGACGCGGTCCCAGGCGTCCACCATGATCGAGAGCATCTCGGTCGACAGCGCATTGCGTGCCTCGGGCCGGTTCAGCGTCAGGATCAGGGTGTGTCCGCGCTGCTCAATGAGGGCGTCGGGGCCCTTCTGGGGATCACTCACGAGGGTTCGCCTTCCAGCGTCGATGCCACAGACTTGTCTGGAAATGTAACACGTTCTAGTTTAGGTCTCGTGGCCCTGAACATTGCCGATCTCGCCGAGCACGCCATCGACGCCGTGCCAGACCGTGTCGCCCTCATCTGCGGCGACGACCAGTTGACGTACGCCCAGTTGGAGGAGCAGGCCAACCGGTTGGCCCACTACCTCATCGACCAGGGCGTCAAGAAGGACGACAAGGTCGGCCTGTACTGCCGCAACCGCAACGAGATCGTCGTTGCGATGCTGGGCATCGTCAAGGCCGGCGCCATCCTGGTCAACGTCAACTTCCGCTACGTCGAGGGCGAGCTGAAGTACCTGTTCGAGAACTCCGACATGGTCGCGCTGGTACACGAGCGCCGCTACGCCGACCGCGTCGCGAACGTGCTTCCCGAGGCGCCTGCCGTGAAGACCGTCCTGGTGGTGGAGGACGGCAGCGATGACGACTTCGAGCGTTACGGCGGCGTCGAGTTCTACTCCGCGCTCGGACAGAGTTCGCCCGAGCGTGATTTCGGTCCGCGCAGCGAGGACGACATCTATCTGCTCTACACCGGCGGCACCACCGGTTTCCCCAAGGGCGTGATGTGGCGTCATGAGGACATCTACCGGGTGTTGTTCGGCGGCACCGACTTCGCCACCGGCGAGTTCGTCAAGGACGAGTACGACCTGGCGAAGGCGGCCGCAGAGAACCCGCCGATGATCCGCTACCCGATTCCGCCGATGATCCACGGCGCCACGCAATCGGCGACCTGGATGTCGTTGTTCTCCGGTCAAACCACTGTGCTGGCACCGGAATTCGACGCCGACGAGGTCTGGCAGACCATCGAGAAGCACAAGGTAAACCTGCTGTTCTTCACCGGCGATGCGATGGCCCGCCCGCTGCTCGACGCGTTGACCAAACTGCACGACGCCGGTCGCGAGCCCGACCTGTCGGCGTTGTTCCTGCTCGCGAGCACAGCCGCACTGTTCTCCACCAGCATCAAGGAGAAGTTCCTCGAACTGCTGCCCAACCGGGTGATCACCGATTCGATCGGATCCTCGGAGACCGGCTTCGGCGGCACCAGCATCGTGGCCAAGGGGCAGTCGCACACCGGCGGGCCGCGGGTCACGATCGACCACCGCACCGTCGTCCTCGATGAGGACGGCAACGAGGTCAAGCCGGGATCGGGTGTGCGCGGGTTGATCGCGAAGAAGGGCAACATCCCGGTCGGGTACTACAAGGACGAGAAGAAGACGGCCGAAACGTTCAAGACGTTCAACGGGATTCGCTACGCCATCCCGGGTGACTACGCCGAGGTCGAGGCCGACGGCACCGTCACGATGCTCGGGCGAGGCTCGCAGTCGATCAACAGCGGCGGCGAGAAGATCTACCCCGAAGAGGTCGAGGCCGCGCTCAAGGGTCATCCCGACGTGTTCGACGCGCTCGTGGTCGGCGTGCCCGACGAGCGCTACGGCCAGTGCGTCGCAGCCGTCGTGCACCGCCGCCCTGGCACCAACCCGACGCTGGCCGAGCTCGACACGTTCATCCGCCGGGAGATCGCGGGATACAAGGTGCCGCGCAAGATCTGGTGGGTCGACGACATTCACCGCACGCCGGCCGGTAAGCCGGACTACCGCTGGGCCAAGGACGTCACCGAAGAGCGCCCCGCCGACGAGGTGCACGCCAACCATGTGGGGTCGGCGTCGTGACGGGAATGCGCACCGAGCTGTGCGATCGGTTCGGCATCGAGTACCCGATCTTCGTCTTCACGCCATCGGAGAAGGTCGCCGCAGCTGTCAGCAAGGCGGGCGGTTTGGGCGTGCTGGGCTGCGTGCGGTTCAACTCGGCAGACGAGCTCGAAGACGTGCTCTGCTGGATGGACGAGAACACCGACGGCAAGCCCTACGGCGTCGACGTGGTGATGCCCGCCAAGGTGCCCCAGGAGGGCACGGCGGTCGACATCAACAAGCTGATTCCGCAGAGCCATCGCGACTTCGTCGACAAGACCCTTGCCGATCTCGGGGTTCCGCCACTACCGGAGGACGGGGACCGTAACGAGGGCGTCCTCGGCTGGCTGCACTCCGTGGCGCGCTCGCACGTCGAGGTGGCGCTCAAGCATCCGATCAAGCTGATCGCCAACGCGCTCGGCTCGCCGCCGAAGGACGTCATCGACCAGGTGCATGCGGCGGGAGTCCCGGTCGCGGCCCTGGCCGGCAGCGCCAAACACGCGCAGCGCCATGTGGACAACGGCGTCGACATCGTGGTGGCGCAGGGGCATGAGGCCGGCGGCCACACCGGTGAGATCGGCTCGATGGTGCTGTGGCCGGAAATCGTTGACGGGCTTGGCGGTAAGGCCCCGGTGTTGGCCGCCGGCGGTATCGGCACCGGCAGGCAGGTGGCCGCGGCGCTGGCGCTCGGCGCTTCCGGGGTGTGGATGGGTTCGGCGTTCCTGACGGCGGCCGAGTACGACCTCGGCCACCGCAAGCCCGGCGGCATCTCGACGATCCAGGAGGGGCTGCTGCGGGCGACGTCGGCCGACACCGTGCGCCGGCGGATCTACACCGGTAAGCCCGCCCGTCTGCTCAAGACGAAATGGACCGACGCCTGGGATGCACCCGACGCTCCCGAGCCGTTGCCGATGCCGCTGCAGAACATCCTCGTCAGCGAGGCGCATCAGCGCATGAACGAGTCGGACAACCCCGACACCGTGGCAATGCCGGTCGGTCAGATCGTGGGGCGGATGAACGAGATTCGCCCGGTCGCCGACATCATCGCCGAATTGGTGGCCGGCTTCGAGGAGGCCACCCGTCGACTCGACGGCATCCGCGGCGACTAGCTTTCCGGCCGAGCGTGGGCTCGAGTCACGCTAATCCGCGGACTGCGTGACACGACCCCACTTTCGGCGCAGGAGGAGTCGCCGTCAGGCGCTAGCGCGAAATCGGATACACGGGATCGGAGCAGTCGGTGCCCTCGGCCGCCAACTGACGTTTGATCACCTTGAACGTCTCGGTGCGCGGCAGCGCCGTGCTGACCCGTACGAAGGCGGGCCACTGCTTGGGACCGAGATCGGTTTGTTCGCAGAGGAATTCGCGGAAGGCATCGGCATCGAAGGCCACACCGTCGGTGAGGGTCAGCGCGGCCATCACCTGGTCACCGACATCCGGCGCGGGTATCCCGTAGACCGCGACCTCCACGACGTCGGGGTGCCGCAGCAGTACCCGCTCGATCGGTGCCGCGCCGAGGTTTTCACCGTCCACGCGCATCCAGTCGCCGAGGCGGCCCGCGAAGTAGGCGAAGCCGTTCTCGTCGCGGTAGGCCAAGTCGCCGCTGTGGTACACGCCGCCGCGCATCCGCTCGGCGTCGGCCTCCGGGTCGTTGTAATAGCCCTCGAAACGCCCTGCGTCCGAGACGTTGACGAGCTCACCGGTGACACCGGGCGGGCACGGTTCGCCGGTATCGACATCGACGATCTCGGTCCCAGGCGGGAGGGGGCCCAGCGAGCCGGGCGGAGTGTCGGGCGTGCGGGCGATCGCGATTCCACCTTCGGTGGAGCCGAAGCCGTCCATCACCACCGTGCCGAACCGCGTCGCGAACCGCTCGACGTCGGCGGGCGCACCCTCGTTGCCGTACACCGCTCGCAACGGATTGTCCGCGTCGTCGGGACGCTCGGGTGTCGCGAGAACATACGACAGCGGCTTGCCGACGTAGTTCGCGTAGGTCGCACCGAAGCGACGGACATCGGGGAGGAACTGCGAGGCGGAGAACTTGCGGCGCAACGCCAACGAACTCTGCGACGCCAGCGCCACCGCCCACCCGACCAGTACCGCGTTCGAGTGAAACAGGGGCATTGAAACGTAGCAGACATCGTCGGGTCCGAGGTCGAAGCGTTGCGTCATCGTCACACCGGCCACCGCGACCTTGCCGTGGCTGCACTTGACGGCCTTCGGATCACCGCTCGTACCCGAGGTGTAGATCAGCATGAACAGGTCCGCGGGTTCGGCCTCGCGCACGACGACCGGCTCGTCGGCGAACGCCGCCACCTCGGCCGCCCATCCCGGCGAGTCGACATCGATGTGGTCGATACCGTCGATGATGTCTCGCGCACCCGAATCGGCAAGTACCAGTTGGCAATCGGCATGCGCGATGTCGCGCTGCAGCGCCGCGCCCCGGCGGACGGGGTTGAGGCCGACCGGCACGATCCCGGTCAGCCCCGCGGCGGCCAGGACCGCCGAGAAGAACGGCGTGTTCTGCAGCAGCACCCCGACGTGAGGGGGCCGGTCCGGATCGAGACGGACCCGCAACGCGGCGGCGACGGCCGCGGCGTACCGCAGGTGCTCGCGCCAGGGGGTGAAGGTCTCCTCGAAAAGCACTCCGCGGCCGTCGATGTCGACCAGCGGCGCCAGCAGTTCGGCGACCGTGGGCAGCCTGTTCACATCACGCGGGCGTATCGGCCAGCTCCCGACCGATGCGCAGCAGTTGACCCGTCGCGCCGCCCACCGCGAACTCGGTCTGCTTGGCCGCCAGGAAATATCGGTGCACGGGGTGGTCGATGTCGATCCCGACTCCGCCGTGCACGTGCACGGTGGTGTGGGCGACGCGGTGGCCGGCGTCGGCGGCCCAGAACGCGGCGGTGCTGACGTCGACGTCTGCGGGCAGATCCTCGGAGAGCCGCCATGCGGCCTGGGTCAGGGTCAACCGGAGCGCCTTGACGTCGATGTAGCCGTCAGCCAGTCGCGAGGACACCGCCTGGAAGCTGCCGATCGGCCGGTCGAACTGCTCGCGTTCGCGGGCGTACTCCGCGGTGAGCTCCAGTGCGCGTTCGAGCACTCCGAGCTGAAAGGCGCTACGGCCCAGCGCGGCCCGCACGGTCAGCCACGCCGCGGCGTCGCCGTCGCCGACGACCCGGCCGGCATCGACTTCGGTGCCCTGCAGCTCCACGTGGGCGACGCTGCCGTGACCGGTGGTGCTCAACGACTCGACCGTCACGCCGGGGTCGGTCGCCGCCACCAGGAAAACCTTGAGGCCCGAGTCTGTTTCGGCCGGGATCAGGAACGCATCGGCGACCGGACCGTAGGGGACTTGGGTGCGGGATCCGGTGAGCCGGTAGCCCGCACCGGAAGACTGCGCCTGCACCGGGCCCTGACCCATCTCGCCGTCGAGCGCGACGGTGAGGACCTTGTCGCCCTTGATCGCGGGCACCGCCCACTCCTGCTGCAGTGCCTCCGGGGCGAACCTGGCCAGCGCGCCGGCGCCCAGCACGACCGACTCGAGGTATGGCACGGCGGACAACTGCCTGCCGAGCGCGACCAGGATTGCCACCTGTTCGAGCGCCCCGAATCCGCCGCCGCCCACCGACTCCGGAGCGGCAGCAGAGAGCACGTCGGCCTCGATCAGCTTCCCCCACAACATCTTGTCGAACCTTTGGTCGAGGCCGTCCAGTTCACGCTGGCGCTCAGAGGTCACGACCGAATCGGCGATCGTGCGGACCAGTCCGCCGAGATCCTCCGACGCTTCGGTTGTCTTGAAGTCCATGTCGAGTCCTATCGGTTCACTCGGGGCAGGCCGAGCGCGACCATGCCGATGATGTCGCGCTGAATCTCGTTGGTGCCGCCGCCGAACGTCAGGATCAGGCAGCTGCGGTGCATGCGTTCGATCCGCCCGCGCAGCAGGGCCCCCGGCGTGCCCGGGCGCAGCGTGGCCGCGGTGCCCAGCACCTCCATCAGCAGGCGGTAGGCCTCGGTGGCCAACTCGGTGCCGTACACCTTCGCCGCCGACGCGTCCGCAGGGGAGGGCGCGGCGTCGTCTGCCGAAGCCAGTTCCCAGTTGATCAGCTTGAGCACCTCGGCCTTGGCGTGCACCCGGGCCAGGTTGAGCTGGACCCACTCCGAATCGATCAGCCGGGGGCCGCCGCCCTTCGGCGAAATGTGAGTGTTCTGCGCCCACTCGCGAACCCCGTTGAGCGCGAGAAAGATCGGTTGAGCCGACACCAGTGCGACCCGCTCATGGTTGAGCTGGTTGGTCACCAGCTTCCAGCCGGCGTTCTCCTCGCCGACCAGGTTGGTCGCGGGCACCCGGACGTCCTGGTAGTAGGTGGCGCTGGTGTCGACGCCGGCCATGGTGTGCACCGGCGTCCACGAGAACCCCTCGGCGGTGGTGGGGACGATCAGCATCGAGATTCCGCGGTGCTTCTTGGCCTCGGGATTGGTGCGCGCGGCCAGCCACACGTAGTCCGCGTAAGCGATCAGGCTCGTCCACATCTTCTGGCCGTTGATGACGTAGTCGTCGCCGTCGCGGACCGCGGTGGTGCGCAGCGAAGCCAAGTCGGTTCCTGCGCCCGGTTCCGAGTAGCCGATCGAGAAGTGCAGATCCCCCGCGGCGATCTTGGGCAGGAAGAACTTCTTCTGCTCCTCGGTGCCGAAGTGCATGATCGTCGGCGCGACGCTGTTGATCGTCAGGAACGGCACCGGGACGTTCGCGATCGCGGCCTCGTCATTGAAGATCAGCCCGTCGATGGGAGGGCGCTCCTGGCCGCCGAACTCTTTGGGCCAGGACAGCGTCAGCCAGCCGTCCTTGCCCATCTGCGCGACGGTCTCGCGGTAGACGTTGCCGCGTCCCATCTCGCCGTCGTTGGATGCCAGCGCCTCGGCGCGCTCGGGCGTCATCAGCTTGGTGAAGTAGGAGCGCAGCTCGCGGCGCAGCTCTTCCTGCTCTGGGGTGTAGCCGATCCGCATCGCCTTGTCCTAACTTCTCTAGAGGCACGAAGTGGCGTACCGGGAGCCAGCCCCGATTCCCTCCCGGTTGTAACACGTTCTAGTCTTGGGGTCCAGGCCGGTGCCACACTGGGCTCGGAGCAGCTTTGACCGCGAGGAGGTTGTGATGAGGGTGGAAGTGGACCGGGACCGGTGCGAAGGCAACGCCGTTTGCGTGGGAATCGCGCCCGACCTGTTCGATCTCGACGACGAGGATTACGCGGTGGTCAAGCTCGATCCGGTACCCGCCGACCAGGAGGACCTGGCCGAGCAGTCCATCGCGGAGTGCCCGAGAGCGGCGCTGCTTCGCCGAGACTAGAGGCATTCATAAATTGACGACGCACGCGGGCACCCGAGGAGTGGCATGAGTACAGACCCCAACGACCTGTCCGGCCACGTGGCGGTGGTAACCGGCGCGGCGGCAGGGCTGGGACGCGCGGAGGCCATCGGCCTTGCCCGGGCCGGCGCGACCGTCGTCGTGAACGACATCGCCCCCGCGCTCGACAAGTCCGACGTGCTCGACGAGATCTCCGCGGCGGGCGCCAAGGGCGTCGCGGTGGCGGGCGACATCAGCGAGCGCTCGACCGCCGACGAACTGGTCGAAACAGCCGACGGACTCGGCGGCCTCGGCATCGTCGTCAACAACGCGGGCATCACCCGCGACCGCATGCTGTTCAACATGTCCGACGAGGACTGGGACGCGGTGATCGCCGTGCACCTGCGCGGGCACTTCCTGTTGACCCGCAACGCGGCCACCTACTGGCGCGCGAAAGCAAAAGAAAACAACGGTCAGGTCTACGGCCGGGTCATCAACACCTCGTCGGAAGCCGGGCTGGTGGGGCCGGTCGGGCAGGCCAACTACGGCGCCGCCAAGGCCGGGATCACCGCGTTGACGCTGTCGATGGCCCGGGCGCTGGAACGCTACGGCGTGCGGGCCAACGCGATAGCACCTCGCGCCCGCACCGCGATGACCGCGGACGTGTTCGGCGAAGCGCCGGAGTTGACCGAGGGCCAGATCGATCCGCTGTCGCCCGACCACGTCGTGAACCTGGTGCGCTTCCTGGCCTCCCCGGCGGCTGAAGGGGTCAACGGTCAGCTCTTCATCGTCTACGGTCCTACCGTGACACTGGTGGCAGCGCCGACGGTCGAGGCGCAATTCAGCGCCGAAGCCGATGCCTGGGACCCCTCGAAGCTGTCCACGACCCTCCAGGAGTACTTTGCTGGACGCGATCCGCAGAAGTGTTTCTCGGCCACCGCGCTGATGAATCAGCAAGACTGACGGTCTCGTTCGTTACGGCCGAGCTCGACTAGAACACGTTCTAGAATGAGCTGCGTCACACTTGCCCTGACCAGCACAAAAATCACATTTGTGACTCCATTTTCGGAGCTTTGACACTCCGAACGTGTTCTAGTTAGTATGATCCGGCTCACTGAGAGCAACGCTGAGCCAAGGGGTGGGAAGTCCGCCGTGACAACGTATTTCACCTCTTCGCCACGAAGACGACGCGCCGAACATCCCTTCCCCCGAGAACGGAGCAAAGGTTGATCAAACAGCTCACGGTCCCGACGCGGGCCGTGGGCGGCTTCTTCGAGATGTCCTTGGAAACGTTCCTCAAGATCTTTCGACGCCCCTTTCAATTCCGTGAGTTCCTCGAGCAAACATGGATGATCGCGAAGGTTTCGCTCGTTCCGACCCTGCTGATTTCGATTCCATTCACAGTGCTGGTCGCGTTCACCCTCAACATCCTGTTGCGAGAGATCGGTGCCGCGGACCTGTCCGGGTCCGGCACCGCGTTCGGCACGGTGACGCAGCTCGGCCCAATCTCGACCGTGCTCGTCATCGCCGGCGCCGGTGCGACGGCAATCTGCGCGGACCTGGGCGCCCGCACCATCCGTGAAGAGATCGACGCGATGCGGGTGCTCGGCATCGATCCCATTCAACGGCTGGTGGTGCCGCGCGTGCTGGCGTCGACCACGGTGGCGCTGCTGCTCAACGGTCTGGTGATCGCGATCGGCCTGGTCGGCGGCTATGTGTTCTCCGTACTACTGCAGGGTGTGAACCCCGGGGCCTTCATCAACGGCCTGACCATCCTCACCGGGCTCGGCGAGTTGGTGATCTCCGAAGTCAAGGCCCTGCTGTTCGGCGTAATGGCGGGACTCGTCGGTTGCTATCGCGGACTCACCGTCAAGGGTGGACCCAAGGGGGTCGGAGAGGCCGTCAACGAGACCGTCATCTATGCCTTCATCTGTCTGTTCGTGATCAACGTACTTATGACCGCAATCGGCGTTCGGGTGCTGGGCTGATGAGCTACGACGTGTCGCTGAGAATGCGGCGGGCGCTCGAACGGGTGCCCAAGGCCGTGGATACCTTTGGCGAGCAGGCGTTGTTCTACGCCGAGTCGGTGCGGTACATGCCGAACGCGGTGCGTCGCTACGGCAAGGAAACGACCCGGTTGATAGCCGAGATGACCCTGGGCACCGGTGCGCTGATCCTGATCGGTGGCACGGTCGGTGTCGCTGCATTCCTCACGCTGGCGTCCGGCGGCGTCATCGCCGTGCAGGGCTACGAGTCACTGGGCAACATTGGCATCGAGGCGCTCACCGGGTTCCTGTCCGCCTATCTCAACGTGCGCATCGTTGCGCCGATCATCGCCGGTATCGCGCTCGCGGCCACCATAGGCGCAGGTACCACCGCGCAACTGGGCGCAATGCGCATCTCCGAAGAGATCGATGCGGTCGAATCAATGGCCGTGCACTCGGTGTCCTACCTGGTGTCCACCCGCATCGTCGCCGGCCTGATTGCGATCATCCCGCTGTATTCGTTGGCCGTGCTGGCCGCGTTCTTCTCGGCTCGCACCATCACCGTCTACGTCAACGGACAGTCGGGCGGTCTCTACGACCACTACTTCAATACGTTCCTGATACCGAACGATCTGTTGTGGTCTTTCGCTCAGGCGATCGTGATGGCGGTCGCCGTGATGCTCGTCCACACCTACTACGGCTACAACGCTTCGGGCGGACCTGTCGGCGTTGGCGTCGCGGTGGGTAAGGCGGTTCGGACTTCGCTGATCGTCGTCGTCATCATCACCTTGTTCATCTCCTTGGCCGTGTACGGTGCCACCGGCAACTTCAACCTGTCGGGTTAGAGGAGAGAGAAACCATGTCGAGAAAGTCCGCGATCAGGATCGCCGCCGCAGTCCTGGCGGCGATCCTCGTGGCCTTCTCGGTGTTCACCTATCTCTTTTACACCGCGGCGTTCACACCGACCGAGTCTGTGGTGGTCACCTCTCCGCGGGCCGGTTTGGTGATGGATCCCGACGCCAAGGTCAAGTACCGGGGTGTTCAAATCGGCAAGGTCGAATACATCTCGTACACCGGCGATCAAGCGAAGTTGACGCTCGCGATCAACACGCGCGAGCTGCGCTTTGTCCCCTCGAATGCGCCAGTGCGTATCGCCAGTACCACGGTATTCGGCGCGAAGTCGGTGGAATTCCTTGCCCCCGATCAGCCGTCGGGAACGCCGCTGCGCGCCGGCGCCGTGGTTCAGGCCGAAGCAGTGCAGCTGGAAGCCAACACGCTGTTCCAGACCCTGATAGATGTCCTGAACAAGATCAACCCCATACACCTGAACGCATCTATGTCGGCGATCGCGGAAGGCCTGCGTGGTCACGGTGACGATTTCGGCTCTACCATAGCGGGTTTGAATCAGTACCTCACCGAACTGAATCCGAAGCTGCCGCAAGTGGAGTCGGTTATCGGGCAGTCGGCCACGGTGGCCAACATCTATGGCGATGCCGGCCCCGACCTGGTGACTGTGATCGACAACGTGCCGACCATCAGCGCGACGGTCGTCGATCAGCAGGAGAACCTGAACGCGACGTTGCTTGCGACGATCGGCCTGGCGAACCAGGGCGCCGATACTTTGGAGCCGGGGGCAGACGATTACATCGCTGCGATCCAGCGGCTACGAGCGCCATTGAAGGTGTTGGGAGACTATTCGCCGGAATTCGGCTGCATAATACAAGGAGTTGCGATCGGCAACGAGCGGGGACAGGCCGTCGTCGGTGGCCTCAAACCCGGCGCAATGGTCAGTTCCAGCTTCGTACTGGGCGTGCCGTCGTATACGTATCCGGAGAGCCTGCCGATTGTGAATGCAACGGGTGGTCCGAACTGCCGCGGCCTCCCGAACATCCCCAGCAAGATGTTTGGCGGCTCGTGGTTCAGGTCGCCGTTCTTGGTTACCGACAATGCCTACATCCCGTACGAGCCGTTCACCGAAGTGCAGGTCGACGCTCCGTCCACTTTCCAGTTCCTCTTCAATGGCGCGTTCGCAGAACGGGACGACTTCTGATGGGCCACCGCGGAACCCTGGCCAAGGTCAGCATCTTCGTCGTGGTCATGCTGATGGTTGCCGCAGGTTTGGTCGTGATCTTCGGAGAGTTCCGGTTCGCTTCGACCAACAGCTACCACGCCACGTTCAGCGACGCCTCGCGACTCGAGAGCGGCAGCGACGTGCGGATCTCGGGGGTGCCGGTGGGCACGGTCGAAGGTGTGAAGCTGAATCCCGACAACACCGTCGATGTGGCGTTCACGCTCGACAAGAAGTACCAGATGTATACGTCGACGCGGGCCGTGATCCGCTACGAGAACCTGGTCGGCGACCGCTTCATGGAGATCACCTCGGGCCCGGGCGAACTGCGAAAGTTACCACCGGGCGGTATGGTCTCCATCAACCAGACCCAGCCGGCGTTGGATCTCGACGCCCTGCTCGGTGGCCTGCGCCCGGTAGTCAAGGGCCTCAATGGCGAGCAGGTCAATCAGATCAGCAATGCGATTCTCGAGTTGCTTCAGGGCCAGGGCGGTGCGTTGTCTCAATTGCTCTCGGAGACAGGATCCTTCAGCAAGACCTTGGGCGATCGCTACCAGGTGATCTCTGAGGTCATCCGCAATCTCAACGAGGTGCTCGGCACCGTTGACGAGAAGAGCGTGGAGTTCGATGCCAGCGTGGACGAACTCCAGAAACTCGTCAGCGGACTGGCGGAGGGTCGAGACCCGATCGCCGGAGCGATTCCGCCGCTGGCGTCAGCGGAAACGGACCTCACCGACATGTTGGTCAAGTCGAGACGGCCGCTACAGGGCGTACTCGAGAACCTTCGCCCGCTTGCGACCGAGCTCGACGACCGTAAGGCCGAGGTGAATTCGGTCATCGAACCGCTGGCAGAAAACTACCTGCGACTCAATTCCCTTGGCGCGTACGGCTCGTACTTCAACTATTACATCTGCGAGGTGAGGCTTAAATTCAACGGTCCTGCGGGCAGCGACATCTTCCTGCCGATCGGCGGCGTGCCGGATCCATCGAAGGGCAGGTGTTCAGACAATGGATAAGACGTTACGGGCGGGAATCTTCGGAATCGCGGTCGTGGTGTGTGTCTTGCTCGTCGCGTTCGGCTACACCAGCCTGCCGTTCTATCCGCAAGGCAAGTCCTACGAGGCCTTCGTCGCCGACGCGGGTGGCATCTCGCCGGGTAACGATGTCAATGTTTCCGGTATCACGGTGGGCAAAGTGACCGGAGTCGGCCTCGCCGGCGACGTGGCAAAAGTGACTTTCACAGTCGACCGCAAGATCAGGCTGGGCGATCAGACCCTCGTATCGATCCGAACCGACACCGTTCTGGGTGAGAGGTCGCTCGGGGTCACTCCACAAGGCAGCGGCTGGGTGACATCAATTCCGCTGGGCCGCACGACCGTCCCGTACACGTTGAACATGGCGCTGCAGGATCTCGGTCAGAACTCCGATGCGCTCGACAAGGATCAGTTGACTCGGGCGTTGCAGGTACTGACCGATTCATTTCGCGACGCGACGCCTGAACTGCGCCGCACACTCGACGGGGTAGCCACGTTGTCCCGCAGCATCAACGCCAACGATGCAGCGCTGGGCCAGCTGTTGGCCCGCGCGAAGTCGGTGTCGCAAGTGGCCGCCGACCGAGCCGGTCAGGTGAATCAACTCATCACCGACGGCAATCTGCTATTCGCCGCGCTCGATGAGCGCCGGGCTGCATTGGGTAGTTTGATCGCAGGCATCGACGATGTATCACAGCAGATTTCGGGATTTGTGGCCGATAACCGGCGCGAATTCGGCCCCGCGCTGAAGAAGCTGAATCTCGTGCTGGACAATCTGCTCGAACGCCGTGAGCACATCAGCGAGGCGCTGAAGCGTCTGCCCCCGTACGCCACCGCGCTCGGCGAGTCGGTCGGCTCGGCGCCGGGTTTCCAGGTCAACCTGCCCAATGCGATACCAAACAACACGCAGACGGCCCTGCTGCTGGACCTCTACTTCCAGCCGGGCAAGATTCCCGACAGCCTGTCCGACATGTTGAAGGGGTTCATCAGCGAGCGCCTGATCATAAGGCCGAAGTCACCGTGAGCCGCTGGGTGCGTTACGGCGTCATCACCACGCTGGTGGTGGCGCTGATCGGTGGTGCGTACGTGATTTGGCCGAAAGTCACCACCTACGCTGTGGACGGCTACTTCACCTCGGCGGCGGGTCTGTATCCGGGCGACGAAGTCCGCGTCGTCGGCGTTCCGGTCGGCTCGATCGAATCGATCACGCCGCAGGCCGATGCCGTGAAGATCACCATGAGGGTGCGCGACAGCGTGAAGGTTCCGGCCGACGCCCGAGCGGTGATCATCGCACCGAACCTCGTGGCAGCCCGCTTCGTTCAACTCACTCCTGCCTATAGGCAGGGCCCGGTAATGGAGGATGGCGGCAGCATCGAGTTGGACCGCACTGCCGTGCCGGTGGAGTGGGATGACGTCAAAACCGAACTGACCAGGCTCAGCCAGCAGCTCGGACCGCCGGCGGGCCAGGTTCAGGGCCCGTTGAGCGAGTTCGTCAATCAGGCCGCCGACACCTTGGATGGCAATGGCGACTCGTTCCGGCAAGCCCTGCGCGAACTGTCCCAGACTGCAGGACGGCTGGGTGACTCGAGCCCCGACCTGTTCGGCACGGTGAAAAATCTGCAGATTCTGGTTGACGCACTTTCGAAGAGCAATGAGCAAATCGTTCAATTCAGCGGCCATTTGGCCTCGGTTTCCCAGGTGTTGGCCGACAGCTCAGTGGGGCTGGGCGACACGTTGGGCAGTCTTAACCAGGCCCTGTCGGACGTCCGGGGCTTCCTCAATGAGAACAACGAAGTGCTTATCGGCAGCATCGACAGGCTGACCGACTTCACCAGCATCCTGACAAACCAGACAGACGACGTCGAGCAGATCTTCCACGTCCTTCCGAATGCGATGGCGAACTTCTACAACATCTACAACCCGGCGCAGGGCACCGCGAATGGCCTTCTGGGGCTGCCGGAGTTCGCCAACCCGGTGCAGTTCATCTGCGGAAGCTTCGACGGCGCAGGCACACCCGACTACGACAAGCGAACCGAGATCTGTCGCCAGCGGATGGCTCCGGTGCTGAAGCGCCTGGCGATGAATTACCCGCCATTCATGTCGCATGGGATCAATACGATCACGGCGTACAAGGGCCAGGTCATCTACGACACCCCGGCGACCGAGGCCAAGGCAAAGACCTACATCCCCCATCTGGAATGGATACCGGCCGACGGGCGGTTCCCACCACGGCAGGGCGATCCGGGAGATCCCAGCGCGTTGCTGCTGCCCCAACCTGCGGTTCCGGGACCCCCGCCACCGGCGCAGCCGTACTCGCTTGGTCCGGTGGTACCACCGCCGGGTCCACCGCCTGCTGGGCCGCCCCCTGGCCCGGCTCCGGGTGCACCGCCGCAGCCAGCTCCGCCCGGTCCGCTTCCGGCCGAGGCCGCTGTCCCGGGAGGTGGGGGATGACGCGAAAGTCATTGCGAATGAAGGCCGGGCGTTTAACCCGCCGGATCCTGGCCATCGGATCCGGTGCGGTACTGCTCGCCGGCTGCCAGTTCGGCGGTTTGAACTCGCTGAACATGCCGGGCACCGCAGGCCACGGTAAAGGCGCATTCTCGATCACTGTGGAAGTTGCCGACGTGGCCACGCTGCCGCAGAACTCGCCGGTGATGGTCGACAACGTCACGGTCGGCAGCGTGTCGGGAATCGAGGCCGTTCAGCGACCGGACGGCAGCTTCTACGCGGCAGTGGAACTCTCTCTGGACGAAAATGTCAAGTTGCCGGCCAACGCGACTGTGAAGGTCGCGCAGACATCGCTGTTGGGGTCGCAGCACATCGAGCTGGCGCCTCCGGTTGATCAGCCGGCGGTTGGCGAGTTGCGTGACGGGCT
Source organism: Mycobacterium lehmannii (assembly GCF_001499925.1). Taxonomy (NCBI): domain Bacteria; kingdom Bacillati; phylum Actinomycetota; class Actinomycetes; order Mycobacteriales; family Mycobacteriaceae; genus Mycobacterium; species Mycobacterium lehmannii. Next base: position 28,120 of record NZ_LQIR01000045.1, on the reverse strand, counting down.
TCAGATCCCGCTGAGTCAGGGAAGCCGCTATCCGACTACAGAGGAAGTTCTGTCCGCGTTGGGTGTGGTCGTCAACAAGGGCAACCTAGGAGCGCTGCAGGACGTTACGCAAGAGGTCTACAACGCCGTCGCCGGCCGTAAAGGCCAGTTCGCCGGCCTGATCCCGCGGCTCGCCGAACTGGCCTCGTCGTTGAACCGGCAGACCGATGACATCATCGCAGCTGCTGAAGGCCTGAACCGATTCGCGGGGGTCCTCGCGCGCAGCAGAGACAGCCTAGGCCGCGCGCTGGATACTCTCCCGGGCGCGCTGCGGGTACTCAACGACAACCGCGCGCTGATCGTCGACGCGTTCGCTGCGCTGCAGCGCCTCGGCACCGTGGCGTCTCGGGTCCTGGCCGAAACCAAGGACGATTTCGCCGAGGACATCATCGATTTGTACGCGGTGATCAAGCCGCTCAACGACACTCGTGCGGACCTTGTGACCGCCTTGGACAGCTTGGCGACGTTCCCGTTCCCGGGCAAGAACTTGCATCGGGTGGCCAGGGGTGACTACTTCAACATATTCGAAACATTCGATCTCACGATCCGTCGGCTCGGCGAGACCATATTCACGACGTCATTTTTCGACCCGAACATGAAGCGCCTCGCGGAAGTCGTCAATCCACCGGAATTCCTTACCGGGGAAATGGCGAACCTGTCAGGTCAGGCCGCAGATCCGTTCAAGATCCCGCCGGGCACCGCGTCGGGTCAGGAGGTGCCGCCGGAGTAATGAGTCGAACTGCGCGAATTCAACTGTGGGTGTTCGCCGTCGTGACCGTGATCTCGGTCGGCGCAATCGCTCTGCTGTATGTACGTATTCCCGCCCGCCTGGGTTTGGGCACATATGACGTCACTGCGAATTTCGTCGCGGGCGGTGGACTGTACGAGAACGCCAACGTCACCTTCCGCGGAGTCCAAGCTGGGCGCGTCGAAGCCGTGCAGCTGACCGACGATGGTGTGTCCGCGCACATGCGGCTCAACAGCGATATCAAGATCCCGGAGAACTCCACGGCCACCGTCAAAAGCGTGTCTGCGGTCGGCGAGCAGTACGTGGATTTCGTTCCGCCCGCAGATCCTTCGACGGAGGTGCTGCGCAATGGTGCGACCATTCCGGAGGAGCGGACGGCGATACCGCAAGATGTGGCCGAGTTGTTGCGTGAGGCCGATCGATTGGTGAGCAGCCTTGACAACACCCGGCTCCAGGACCTCTTGCACGAGACCTTCGAGGCGTTCAACGGCGCCGGGCCCGAACTCGCGCGGTTGATTCAGTCCGCACGGGTGCTGATCGATGACGCCAACGCAGCCTGGCCGCAGACCTCGGCGCTGATCGACCAGGCTGGACCGTTCTTGGAGGCGCAGATACGGAGCGGCGAGGACATCCGGTCCCTGGCCGATGGCCTTGCCCGCCTGACCAACGAAGTCGCCGGAGCCGATACTCAGCTGCGTTCGCTGCTCGCGACTGCGCCCGGAGCGGCCGCAGAAGCCAGCGAAACGTTCTCGGGCATTCGCCCGTCGTTCCCGGTCCTTGCGGCCAACTTGGCCAACTTCGGCCGCGTCGGCGTCATTTACCGCAAGTCGATCGAACAGGCGCTCGTCATTTTTCCCGCGCTGCAGGCGTCCCTGCTGACGATCGGCGGCCAACTTCCCGCTGACGAGGGCGGCAAGCAGGACTTCAAGATCTCGATCAACGATCCGCCGCCTTGCAACACGGGGTTTTTGCCACCGTCGGAGATCCGCACGCCTGGCGACACGACATTGCGCGACCTCCCGACCGACTTGTATTGCAAAGTCGCGCAAAATGATCCGATGGTGGTGCGCGGGGCGCGGAACTACCCGTGCCAGGAGTTCCCCGGCAAGCGCGCGCCGACAATTGAGTTGTGCCGCGATCCGCGCGGCTACGTCCCGATCGGGAACAGCCCATGGCGCGGTCCGCCGGTACCGATCGGCACACCGATGGATGTCATGGAGGACGACACGCCCGAGGACGGACGAAATATCCTGCCGCCCAACAAGTTCCCGTACATACCGCCGGAGAACGATCCGGATCCGGGATATCCCGTCGCGCCGGGTTCGGTGCCGCCCGGGGTACAGACCGGCCCGGGACCGGCGCCGCATCAGCCTTGGCCGTATATCCCCCCACCGAACCAGGGGCCCCCGCCGCCACCGCTTACGGCCTGGATACCGCCGGCGCCCTACCCGAATGCGTGGCCTCCACCAGCCGTCCCGCCGGGGTGGGCGACTAACCCGCCGAACGTGTTTGCGGGGCCCTACGGTACGGTACCGCCGGCCCCCGCACCGCCTCCTGCACCACCGAACCCGCCGCAGGCCAGCGGAGCCGCTTACGGGACCTACGACCAGAACACGGGCGTCTTTGTGGACCCGGCCGGCGGCACCGGGGTCTACGCGCCCGGTGTCGCTGATATGCGGCCACAAGAGAATTGGGTGGATTTGATGCTGTATCCGGAGCACGTGTGATGACGTCCGCACCGACGTCCCCGGGGAAGTCCGTGCGCCGACGCGCTTCTCGACCTGCCGGTCCCGCCAACGGCACGGTGGCTGGGCCCACCGCCGTGCGCGTTCCAACAGCGGATTCCGTCGCTGAGACACATGTTCGCAAGGTCCGTAAAGCTGCGCCCCCGCCACGCCGGCCGCCGCACCGACGCTTGGTCGCAATCGTTGCACTGGTCGGCGCGTTCGTCGCGACCGGTGTACTTGGCGCCGCGGTGGCGGTACTGATCGTCCAGAGACAAGACGCAGAAGAAGCGCAAGCGCGCAACCAGCGGTTCGTCGACACCGCGACGCAGACCGTGGTGAACATGTTCAGCTTCAAGCAGGACACCATCGACGAGAGCGTGGACCGGTTCTACGAGAGCACCAGCGGGCCGTTACGCGACATGTTCAGCCAGAACAACAATGTCGAGAACCTCAAGGCGATTTTCCGGGACACCGGCGGCAGTTCGGAGACTGTGATCAACGGTGCCGCGCTGGAAAGCATTGACGACATCAGCAACACTGCAGCGGTGCTGGTGTCGGCGAGGGTCACTGCCAGTGACATGAACGGGAACAACAGGCCATCGCAACCCTACCGACTTCGCATCATCGTGCAGGAGGCCGATGACGGGCAGATGACAGCCTATGACCTCAACTACCCCAACGGTGGCAACTGATGCGTTTGATTGTGAGCGGCATTGCCGGTCTGGTGGCTGCTGCGTTCGTCAGCCTAGCCGCGCTGGGCGGCGGACTGTACTGGCAGCGGGTGGAGACGCGTGGTGAGCAAGCAGCGCGTAGCGAGCTGGGACCGCTTGCGCAGGAACAAATCCCGACTGTATTCACCTACGACTACAAGACCGTCGAGCGCAACCTCATCGATGCGTACGACCTGCTGACGCCCGGCTACCGCAAGGAGTTCGAAGACAGGGCGAAGTCCGACATAATTCCCCAGGCTCGGGCGCGCGAACTTGTAAGTCAAGCCAACGTGGTCGGCGTCGGGGTGATGGAAGCGCAGCGCGATTCGGCAGCGGTGATGGTTTACATCAACCGGACAGTCTCCGAGAAATCGAACCGTGACGAGCCAATTTATGACGGTGCGCGGCTGCGCGTGGATTATCGGCGCATCGACGGCAAATGGCTCATCGACTACATCACTCCGATTTAGCGTAGGCGGACTGCTTGTCGGGAGATCGCGTCGAGGCCAGCGCGTCGAGGAACGCCCGCGCCCACCGGTCGACGTCGTGTGCGAGCACCTGTCTGCGTAGCGCCCGCATGCGGCGCCTGCCCTCTTCCGGCGCTTGGGTCAGCGCGGCCTCGATGGCGTCCTTGACACCCTCGAGATGATGCGGATTGGCCAGGTAGGCCTGGCGCAATTCCGCTGCCGCACCGGTGAACTCGCTGAGGACCAACGCGCCCCCCAGATCGCTGCGACACGCCACGTACTCCTTGGCGACGAGGTTCATGCCGTCGCGCAGCGGGGTCACGAGCATGACGTCTGCCGCGACGAAGAACGCGATCAACTCCTCGCGCGGCACCGGACGATGTAGATAGTGCACGATGGGATGGCCGACCTCACCGTATTCGCCGTTGATGTGGCCGACCTGGCGTTCGATGTCCTGGCGCATCTCGATATAGCTCTCGACCCGCTCCCGACTGGGCGTCGCAAGCTGGACGAGTACGGTGTCCTCGCGGCTGGCCCGGCCCTCGGCGAGCAGTTCCGACAACGCCCTGAGCCGGACGTCGATGCCCTTCGTGTAGTCGAGACGGTCCACACCCAGAAGGATCTTGCGGGGGTTACCCAACTCGGTGCGGATCTCCTTGGCGCGCTGGCGGATCGAGCGGGACCGTGCCTGCTGGTCGAGCGAGGTCGAGTCGATCGAGATGGGGAAGGCGCCGACCTTCACCGTGCGGAAGCCGAAATTCACCTCACCGAACCGTGACCGGACCCCGATCGTCGCCCGAGAAGTGTTGGCGCCGACCAACCTTCGGGCCAAAATGAGGAAGTTCTGCGCACCACCGGGCAGATGGAACCCGACCAGATCCGCACCGAGCAGGCCCTCGATGATCTCGGTGCGCCACGGCATCTGCATGAACAACTCGACCGGCGGGAACGGAATGTGCAGAAAGAACCCGATGGTGAGGTCCGGACGCAGCATCCGCAGCATCTTGGGCACCAACTGCAGTTGGTAGTCCTGGATCCACACGGTGGCGCCCTGCGCGGCGTGTTTTGCGGTGGCTTCCGCGAAGCGCCGGTTCACCACCACGTAGGTGTCCCACCACTCGCGGTGGTAGATCGGCTTGACGATCACGTCGTGGTAGAGCGGCCACAGGGTCGCGTTCGAGAAGCCTTCGTAATACTTCGCGACGTCGTCGGCGGACAGCTTGACCGGGCACAGGGTCATGTCGTCCTGTTGGATCGGCTCGTCGTCGGCGTCGGGTACGCCGGGCCAACCGATCCACGCCCCGCGCCGGCGGCGGAGCAACGGTTCCAGGGCCGTGACCAATCCGCCCGGACTTCTCTTCCAGGTGGTGCTGCCGTCAGGCAGCCGCTCCATGTCGATCGGCAGGCGGTTGGCCACCACCACGAAGTCGGCGTTGCCGGAGTCGGCGTTGCCGGAGTCGGCCCGTGGACCGCCCCCTGAAGTCACTTACGCCTCGAGTTTCGAGGGCCCAATGCCGAGCATCGAAAGAAACATCCGGCATTCGTCGGCGTCTTTCGCGTACGCGGCGACGACGCGTCGCGCCTGGCGGGCGGTGCTGTCGGCGAGTGGTTCGACGTCGCCGAGCTCAGCGGGATCTGATTTCGCAGGCATACGACAACTGTATGCGAAAGGGTGACCGCGCCGGTCGGTTAACCCCTTTGACTAGGGGCTGTGGCTGAAGACGGGGGCCGGGGGCGGTGTCACCGTCTGCGCCTGGGCTTCCTCTGCCAGGCCGATGCAGCCGCCCTGGTTGTGCCCGATGCACGGGACGCCCATGACCTCGGGGACGTCGGGGTTACCGGGCTGTGTGGTGAACACCGAGCCGGCGTTGGGCACCGTGTGGGGTACGCAGTTGCCGGTGAACTGGTCTGGTTCCTCCCCGCCCGAGCAGCCCTGAGCCTGCGGCGCAACCGGGGCCGTGGGTGCTACGAACACGGAGGCCACCGGCGCCGCGGCGATCGCAACCGCGAAGCCGCCGGCAAGGACCAGCCGTTGTACAGGGGACTTCAAGCTCGCCATTGTCACGCTTTCTGTAGTGATCAACCGTGCCTTGGCTGGGATTCTATGGAAGCCGAAAGCATTCTGCACAGCTTCGCAAAATGGCCAGCCTGCGACGACTACGGGCTGGCGCTGATGGTGGAGCGAGGCTGTGCGGGTGGGCCCGCCGCGGCTTCGTCCTCGGCCAACCCCAGACAGCCGCCGGCGTTATGCCCGATGCAGGGGATGCCTTGAATCTCCGGGACATCCGGGTTCGCCGCGGTGGTTTGGAAGAGAGGGGGCGAGTTCGGGACCATGAACGGCACACAGGTCATGGTGAATTGGTCGTTCTCCTCACCCCCCTGACAGCCCTGAGCCAGTGCAGCGCTCGGTTCCGGCATCACATGCAGGGCGGCCATGGGACCTGCCGCGGCCGCGACCATGAAAGCACCGGTGAGAACGAGTCTCCGGAGCGGGACCGAATAATTCGCCATTCCGTGATTCTAGGAGCCGATCGGTTGATTCGTGCATCTTTGCACCGTTGGCAGGCCTCGAACCGCCGTAGGTGGATCGCTGCACGAGTGCCGGTTGAGCCGTGGCAGCCTTACCCAACAACGGAATACGCCGCACCGACTGGCATCCGTGATCCCACTGCCAGGTCGCCGTGGCACCGCCCGATATAGCGATGCGGGCCGCACCGTAATGTGCAGGTGGTCGAACTACAAGCGAGGTGATCCGCGATGGCGAGCCCTGATCTGACGAGCGCCGATGCCGGAGGCGGTGCAGCGCAACAGGTGACGTACGAAACCCTCGACGACGGCCAGATCGCCCGCATCTGGCTGAACCGTCCGGACGCGCAGAATGCCCAGTCCCGCACGCTGTTGGTGCAGTTGGACGAGGCGTTCGGCCGCGCAGAAGCCGATGACAATGTGCGGGTGGTGATCCTGGCCGCGCGCGGCAAGAACTTCTCGGCGGGCCACGATCTCGGATCGGAAGAGGCGATGCTGGAGCGCAAGCCGGGCCCGGCCCAGCATCCGACGTTCCAATCGCACGGCGCGACCGTGCCGGCGATCGCCGAGCGCACGTACCTGCAGGAGTGGCACTTCTTCTTCGAGAACACCCGCCGGTGGCGGGATCTGCGGAAGATCACGATCGCCCAGGTGCAGGGAAATGCGATATCGGCCGGGCTCATGCTCATCTGGGCCTGCGATCTGATCGTCGCCGCCGACGATGCCAAGTTCAGCGATGTGGTGGGCGTGCGGATGGGAATGCCCGGGGTCGAGTACTACGCGCACCCATGGGAATTCGGTGCCCGAAAGGCCAAAGAACTTCTGCTGACCGGTGACTCGATCGATGCCGAGGAGGCTTACCGCCTCGGCATGGTGTCGAAAATCTTCGCGCGCGACGAACTCGAGGACAAGACACTCGAATTCGCCCGCCGGATCGCCGAGCGGCCGACGATGGCGGCGCTGCTCATCAAGGATTCGGTCAACGCCGCCGCGGATGCGATGGGCTTCACCGAGGCATTGCGCCATGCGTTCCACATTCACGAACTCGGGCATGCGCACTGGGCGGCGCACAACGAGGATCGCTACCCGGTCGGGCTGCCGCCGAATGTGCCGGATTGGCGCACACTGGGCCCGCCGAAGCCCGCCCGCCCTGATGAGCCGTGACGTATAACTAGAACCTGTTCTAGCTATAGCGAAGGGGTTTGCGGTGGAGTTGTCCCTGACGGGTCGGACGGTGTTGGTGACGGGCGGCGGCAGCGGCATCGGCAAGGGTGTGGCTGCAGCTGTGGTGGCGGCCGGCGGTAACGCGATGCTCGTCGGCCGCAACGCCGACAGGCTGTCCAGCGCGGCCGACGAGATCAAGGCTCAGGGCGGTCGTGGTTCCGTGCTCTACGAGCCGGCCGACGTGACCAACGAGGACGAGGTGGCGCGGGTCGTCGAGGCCACCACGGCGTGGACCGGCCGCCTCTACGGTGTCGTGCACTGTGCAGGTGGCAGCGAGACGATCGGGCCGATCACCCAGATCGATTCCGAACTGTGGCGACGCACCGTGGATCTGAACATCAACGGCACCATGTACGTGCTCAAGCATTCGGCACGCGAAATGGTGCGCGGTGGCGGGGGATCGTTCATCGGCATCTCGTCGATCGCGGCGAGCAACACGCACCGCTGGTTCGGCGCATACGGCGTTTCCAAGGCGGGCATCGACCACATGATGCAGCTCGCCGCCGACGAACTCGGCGCCTCCTGGGTGCGCGTGAACTGCATTCGCCCCGGCTTGATCCGCACCGAGCTCGTCGCACCGGTACTCGAATCCCCGGAGCTCAGCGGCGACTACGCCGCGTGCACGCCGTTGCCGCGGCCCGGCGAGGTGGAGGACATCGCCAACGCCTCGCTCTTCCTGCTCAGCGATGCCGCCAGCTTCATCACCGGTCAGGTCATCAACGTCGACGGCGGTCAGTTGGTGCGGCGTGGACCCGACTACTCCTCGATGCTCGAGCCGCTTTTCGGGGCGGACGGTCTGCGGGGAGTCGTCTCCACCTGACCGCTGAAGCCTTCGCCCTCCTGACAGCGCGGTAACGTCGGCCCGTGGTCACCTTGGACCGACTGGTCAACGTGCTGGGGAGCTACGGCGTGCGCCTGCGCTTCTGCCCGATCCCGCGGTCGACGGAGTTGGGCAGTGTGGTGATGCACGAGGTCACCGAGGGCCGCACGATCACCGGTGACGTGCTGCTGGCGATCGGCGCGCGAACGGTCAACGAGGCGCTGCGATGGGCGGTTTCGGCGCGCGCGATGGTGGTGCTGCTCCGAGACGGCGACAACGACACGACATTCGCGGGCGTGGTCGAGGGCGTCGCCGTGATGGTCGTCGATCCGGCGGTGCCATGGAGCGAACTATCGGCCATCGTCTACGGGCTGGTACTGGAGGGCCGGGAGACGGAATCCGGCCGCGGCCCAACGGATTTGTTCGCGCTCGCCGACAGCTTGGCCGAGTCGGCGGGCGGTGCGGTGACCATCGAGGACCCGCTGTCACGCGTACTCGCGTACTCGACGATGCAGGAGAACGCCGACCGCGCCCGCGTCGCGACGATTATGAACCGCCAAGCGCCGGAGTGGTTGCGTGAATACTTCGCGTCGCAAGGCGTGTTCACCCATCTCGCATCCTCGGACGATCCGATGTTCGTCGCGCCCAACGCCGATCAGGGCCTGTCCGGGCGCACCGTTGTCGCGGTGCGGTCGGGGCGAGAGTTGATGGGCGCGGTGTGGGTCTCCTCTCCGAAGCCGTTGGTGGATCCCGAACTAACGGCGCTGACCGACAATGCCAGGACCGTCGCCCTTCACCTGTTGCGCTCGCGCGCCAGTGCCGATCTCGAACGGCAGGTCGAATCCGATCTGGTGCTGCGGCTACTCGACGGGAGTGCCGACGCCGCAGCGTCGGCCAGCAGGCTGGGGCTGTCGCAGGGGCCGGTGCGGGTCATCGCCGTGCAGGCGTCGATCGGCGGTGAGCGGGATGCGGCGCTGCTGTTGGCCTTCGAACGCGCGACCGCCGGCTTCGGTTGGTCGCGTCCGGGTCGCAGCGCGCTGGCCGGCAACACGATCTACACGTTGATGCCGGGCGAACGGGTCGCAGGGGCCCGCAAGTGGGTCGACGCGTTGAAGGCCGCGCTGCCGGACCGGGTGACGGTGGTGGCCGGCATCAGCAAGGCCGCCGTGGCCGTCGACCTGCCGGCGGCGCGGCAGGAGGCCGATGAGTGCCTGGCGCTGCACGAGGTCGGGCTGCATGACGCCGCGCCGCCCGCCTACGACGAGTCGTGGGACGAGATCCTGCTGCAACGTCTGCGGACCGCAGCGCGCGCGGGACGTACGCCGGACCGGGGACCTGTCGCCGAACTGCGCCGCCACGACCAGGACCACGCCTCGGAGTACATCCCGACGTTGCGGGCGTATCTGGAGGCGCTGGGCGATCCCGCCCAGGCTGGGCTTCGCCTCGGCGTCCACGAGAACACCGTCCGTTACCGCCTACGCAAAATGGGGGAGATCACCGATCTGCCGCTGGAGGACGCCCGCAAGCGGCTCGCCATGATGATCGAACTCGCCGCGATCGACACCGACTGAGCCGCCTCGATCGGACCCGTCCCGACCAGGTCATTGTCGGATCGCCACAACGGCCCCCCGGCGGATTGTCCTGCACGGGCAAGTCGGAACGCGCCCGCCCGGCCGACCATGGAGTCAACGAACAGACTTTTCGGTGATGGAGGGATGGCAATGGTCGGCGGCGAGCGGATTGACGGTGGACCGCGGTCTGCGATCGTGGTCGGCGCCGGCATCGTCGGCTTGTCCACGGCGTGGTTCCTGCAGGAGCGCGGTGTCAACGTCCTAGTCGTGGACCGCAGCGGGGTCGCCGCAGGCGCCTCGTGGGGCAACGCCGGATGGGTCGCGCCCGCGCTGACGCTGCCGTTGAACTCGCCGAAGACGCTGCGGTACGGCCTGCGCTCGTTGCGTGACCGCAACGCCCCGCTGCACATCCCGTTGACCATCGACGGTGCATTGTGGCTGTTTCTCATCCAGTTCGCCGCGAACTCCCGTTCGTCGGTGTGGAACCAGGCGGTGGCGGCCAACGTGCCGCTGAACCAGGAATGCATCGAGGCGTTCGACGTCTTGATCTCGAACGGGGTGGACGCCCCGGTGACCGACGCCCCGGTCACCGCGATCTTCCGCACCACCGAGGACGCCGAGAAGATGATGCGGGAACTGCGTGCCCTCGAACGCGCCGGACAGGAGCTGTTCGTCACCGGCTTGTCCGGTGAGGCCTTACGCGAGCAGGTGCCGTTGGCTTCGCCCGCGATCACGGCCGGCATCAACATCAACGGTCAGCGCTTCGTCGACCCGGGCCGTTTCGTGCAAGCCCTGGGCCGTGCGGTGGAGGAGCGTGGCGGAAGCATCCTGACCCATGACGTGCGCGGTGTGTTCAGTTCCGGCAATGGCGTGGTGGTGCAGCCCTACAGCGGAAAACACCTGACCGCCGACAGCGCGGTGATCGCCACCGGCGCGTGGATGTCGCGGCTGGCAGGGCACCGACTGCGCGTGCCCGTAGAGTCCGGTCGCGGTTATTCGTTCACCGTGCCGGTGGATCGCCCGATCCCCGGACCGATCTATCTGCCGGACGCACGCATCGCGTGTACGCCGTACAAGGGCGCGTTGCGAGTGGCCGGCACGATGGAGTTGCGCGATCCGCACGAACCGGCGATCCCCGAGCGCGTCGGTGCGATGGTCGACTCGGCGAGCCCACTCCTGGAGGGAGTCAGGTGGGCCGAACGCAGCGACATCTGGGTGGGTCCGCGGCCGATCACCCCGGACGGCCGACCGCTGATCGGTGAGATGTCGCGCAACGTCTACGTGGCAGGCGGGCACGGCATGTGGGGGTTGGCTCACGGTCCGGTCACCGGCCGGCTCCTGGCCGAACAGATCACGACCGGCAAGCAACCCGAGGCGCTGCGGCCCTTCGATCCTCTCCGCCGCGCAGTCGCATAGGCCCAGCCCACGACTTCTTCTGCCCTTCGCGGGCACTGCGAGTCGTCAGGGGCGGCGCTGTCACAGCCCGTGGCCCGCCCCTGACGGCAACACCCTTCGAGAAAGGACCGAACATGACGAGCATGACGAGCACCGAGCGCGTCTGGATGACGCGACGTGCCTACATCAAACTGCAAGCCGAACTGGCCGAGCTGAGGGCCAGACATCGATCCGAGGTGTCCGACGACGCCACCGACGATGACGCCACCCGCACTGCGGAGGACCGAATGCGGTCCAACCGGATCCACCGGATCGAAGACCTGCTCGCGAACGCCGTCGTCGGCGAGAATCCGCCCGACGATGGCGTGGCCGAGCCGGGCATGGTCTTGACCATCCGCTATGACGACACCGGTGACACCGAGACGTTCCTGCTCGGGATCCGCGGTATCGAACCCGCCGATATCGAGGTCTACTCGCCGCGGTCGCCGCTGGGCGTCGCGATCCTCGGCGCACGACCGGGGGATCGGCGTACGTATGAGGCCCCCACCGGTAAGGAGTTACGAGTGACGCTCCTGGAAGCCACGCCCTACGAGGGCGCCATCGACTCGGCAGCCGGCCGACTCCCAGCTTGATTGCACGGAAGGACCGAAAAATGACAAGTGCGCAGCGGATCTGGATCTCACGGGCGGCCTACGAGCGGCTGCAGGAAGAACTCGCCACACTGCGCGAGCTGTGCGCGAACGCGGTCGGAGACGAAGATGCCGACGAGAACGCGAGCGCGATCAAGCGGGCACGTCAAGCACGTATCCAGCAGATCCACGAGATGCTCATCAACGCCGTCGTCGGTGAGGATCCGCCGGACGACGGTATCGCCGAACCTGGAATGGTCGTCACGGTGCGGTTCGACGACACGGCTGAGATCGAGACGTTCCTGCTCGGCGTCCGCAGCGCTGAACACGGCGACATCGAGGTGTACTCCACCCAGTCGCCGCTGGGCGCGGCCATCCTCGGGGCCCGCCCCGGCGAGCAGCGCAGCTTCCGGACGCCGAGCGGAACCGAGCTGTCGGTCACGATGCTGACGGCGGTGCCGTACGGCATGCACAGCGACGACGGGACACCTGTGAACGCGGCCGGCTGACCGGCCCGGCCGCGTCGCTTCGCTGAATGGCTTTCGGTCCGCTTCGGCGCTACCTAAGATCGAGGTCACGAGATTTGGGTACCTGAGCTCTGGCCCCGTGCGGAAGGGAGCGTTAAGTGACCGCCGAAGTGACCTCGGTTCCTCAGCTGGAGGTGCGTCGCCCGTTCCCGGCTCGAATGGGCCCGAAGGGCGCGCTGATCTACAAGCTCATCACCACGACCGATCACAAGCTGATCGGCATCATGTACGTGGTCACCTGCTTCGTGTTCTTCTTCATCGGCGGGTTGATGGCCCTGTTCATCAGGGGCGAGCTGGCGATGCCGGGGCTGCAGTTCTTGTCCAATGAGCAGTACAACCAGCTGTTCACCATGCACGGCACGATCATGTTGCTGTTCTATGCGACGCCGATCGTGTTCGGGTTCGCCAACCTGGTGCTGCCGCTGCAGATCGGCGCGCCCGATGTGGCGTTTCCGCGGCTGAACGCGTTCTCGTACTGGCTGTTCCTGTTCGGCGGGCTCATCGCGGTGGCGGGCTTCATCACTCCCGGTGGTGCGGCCGACTTCGGCTGGACGGCCTACGCGCCGCTGAGCAACGCCATGCATTCACCGGGCGCCGGCGGTGACCTGTGGATCATGGGCCTGGCCGTTGCCGGTCTGGGCACCATCCTCGGCGGGGTCAACATGATCACCACCGTGGTGTGCATGCGCGCCCCCGGTATGACGATGTTCCGGATGCCGATCTTCACCTGGAACATCCTGGTGACGTCGGTTCTGGTGCTGATGGCCTTCCCGATCCTGACCGCCGCCCTGCTCGCCCTGGCCGCCGACCGCCACCTCGGCGCGCATATCTACGATCCCGCCAACGGCGGACCGATCCTCTACCAGCACCTGTTCTGGTTCTTCGGCCACCCCGAGGTGTACATCGTTGCGCTGCCCTTCTTCGGCATTGTCACCGAGATCATCCCGGTCTTCTCGCGCAAGCCGATCTTCGGTTACACCACGCTGGTCTACGCCACCCTGGGCATCGCCGCGTTGTCCGTCGTGGTGTGGGCGCACCACATGTACGCCACCGGCGCGGTGCTGTTGCCGTTCTTCTCGTTCACCACCTATCTGATAGCGGTACCGACGGGCATCAAGTTCTTCAACTGGATAGGCACGATGTGGAAGGGCCAGTTGACCTTCGAGACACCGATGCTGTTCTCGATCGGGTTCATGCTCACCTTCCTTCTCGGTGGACTCACCGGCGTGATGCTGGCCAGCCCGCCGCTGGACTTCCACGTCTCCGACACCTACTTCCTGATCGCACATTTCCACTACGTGTTGTTCGGGACCATCGTGTTCGCGACCTATGCGGGGATCTACTTCTGGTTCCCGAAGATGACCGGCCGGTTGCTCGACGAACGGTTGGGCAAGCTGCACTTCTGGCTCACGTTCATCGGCTTCCACACCACGTTCCTGGTGCAGCACTGGCTGGGCAACGACGGCATGCCTCGTCGCTACGCCGACTACCTGGCGTCCGATGGGTTCGTACCGCTCAACGTGGTGTCGACGATCGGGGCGTTCATCCTGGGTATTTCGATGCTGCCGTTCGTCTGGAATGTGTTCAAGAGCTGGCGCTACGGCGAGCCGGTCACGGTCGACGATCCGTGGGGGTATGGCAACTCGCTGGAGTGGGCGACGTCGTGTCCGCCGCCGCGGCACAACTTCACCGAGCTGCCCCGGATCCGTTCGGAGCGGCCGGCTTTCGAGCTGCACTATCCCCACATGGTGGACCGGATGCGAGCCGAGTCGCATATCGGTAAGCACGCCACGGCGGGTGAATCGCCGTCCGGTTTCGGCCCCCGCACAGAGCCCGACCGCAGCTGACCGGGCCGCTGCTCAGCCGGTCCGAACCAGTTACGGAACCGATTGCTGCCGTTCGAAAGTCGCGATGATGGCCTCGATCGGCGATCGCCACGTCACGCCGAGGTCGCCGGTGGTGGCGGAGTCGTCGGTCGGCGTCGCGGCGGTCAGCAACAGTGCCGCCTCATAGGTGAGACCGTCGCCAAGGTCGACGACGCCGGACAGCGCCTCTCCGACGATGCTGAGGCCTCGAAATATGCTCTGGCTGACCGGGATTCGCCGGAATCGCCGGTTCGTGCCCTTCTCCAGGGCCGATATCATGTCGTCGAACGCGATCAACTCGCCACCGCACACGTAGCGGCGCGGTCCGCGGCCGGCAACGAATAACGCGGCGTGCACGTCGGCGACATCGCGAACGTCGATCATCTGCATCCCTCCGCGCAGTCGCGGCGCCACGCCCCATCGCACCAGGGGCGCCCACCCGCGCTCGGTGACGCCCGCGGCGGTGTGGAACGCCGGGCCCACCACACTCGACGGGTAGGTGATGACGACCGGCGCGCCCTGCTCCTGCAGCCGCCGTGCCACGCGGTCGGCGTAGGCCTTGGTCTGCGCGTAGGGACTGCGACCGGGCGCGGTGGGCGTATCGGGACCGATGACGCCGTTGGGTGGCGGGAACAGCGCGCTGTAGCTGCTGACCAACACGACGGGGTCCAACCCGCCGGCCACCGCGCGCGTCAGCACCGCTTCGGTGGCATGGGCGTTGACCTCCCACATCAGCGTGCTGCGGCGCTTGTCGGTGCCGACGACGCCGGCGCCGTGCAGCACCGCGTCGCAGCCGTCGAGGAGCCCCTCGACGGTGGCGGTCCGCCGGATGTCGCCGCTGACCGTCTCGACGTCCCCGCTCTCGGCGAGTTTGGCCAGGACCGGCGCGCCTTGTGCATCGGGCGCGATGAGCAGGCGCACCCGGTGGCCGGCAGAAAGCAGGGCACGCACGCAGTGGGCGCCGACGTAGCCGGTGCCCCCGGTGACGGCGATCAGCATGGTTCTCCTCGGGTCTCGAAGAAGGAGCCGATCGTATCGGAGTCGGCGCGGCGGCCCGCCGACGACGTGGGCGGCCTCAGGTCATCTCGGCGGCACGGTGCACCGCGTTGACGATCCCCTGATAACCGGTGCACCGGCAGAAGTTGCCCGACAAACCCTCGCGGATCTCTTCGTCGCTCGGCTTGGGATTGTCACGCAGCAACGCGGTGATGGAGGTGACGAAGCCCGGAGTGCAGAAACCGCACTGCAGCCCGTGGCATTCGCGTAGGGCGGCTTGCACCGGCGACAGTTCACCGTCGGCGCCGCCGATGCCCTCGACGGTGGTCACCTCCATACCCTCGGCCTGCACGGCGAAGATCAGGCAGGCGCGCACCGCGTCGCCGTCGAGCAGCACCGTGCAGGCACCACAGGCGCCGTGCTCACACCCGAGGTGTGTCCCGGTCAAGCCGCACTTCTCACGCAGGAAGTCCGCGAGTGTGAGGCGCGGTTCCACGGTCGCGGCGAACGTGCGCCCGTTGACCGTCATTTCGACCGGCATCTCATGCATCGCGTGCCTCCGTGATGGCGCCGGACCAGGCGCGGGCGACCATCGTCGCCCCGACCTTGGCCCGGTAGGTGGCCGACCCCTGCAGGTCGGATGGGATGTCCTCGAGCTCGGACAGCGCGAGCCGCCCGACCTCTTCGGCGCTGATCTCGTCGACCGGTCGACCCGTGACGGCCGCTTCGGCGGCGCTGCCTCGCAGCGGTGTCGAGCCAAGACCCAACAAGCCGATGCCGCAACGGCTTACCCGGTCATCGTCGTCGAGTTCGACCGCCACCGCGGCGCCGGCGATCGCGAAATCGCCGTGGCGGCGGGCGAATTCCTCCAGCGCGAAACCCGACCGCCCGCCCCAGACGGGGAAGTGCACCGCGGTCAACATCTCCCCGGGCGCCAGTGAGGTCTCCCAAAGGCCGGTGAAGAAGTCCGTCGCAGCGATCTGCCGGAATCCCGTCGACGAGACGACATCCATCTGTGCGTCGAGCGCGAGCGCGACCGCCGCGTACTCCGCCGCAGGGTCGGCGTGCGCGATGGCGCCGCCGAGCGTGCCCCTGGTGCGGATCTGGAAGTGCCCGATGTGCGGGGTGGCCAGCGTCAGCAGCGGAACCGATTCCGCCACTTCGTCATCCATTCCGACGAACGAGTGCGGGGTGCCCGCCGCGACGCGTACCGCGCCGTCGACCAGGTCGATGCTGCGAAGCTCGTCGATGCGGGAGATGTCGATGAGGTTGTCGAAGTGCGTCAAGCGCATCGCCAGCATCGGCACCAGACTCTGACCGCCCGCAAGGATTTTCGCGTCCTCGCCGTATTCGGCGAGCATGTCCACCGCCTCCTTCACCGATTCGGGGCGGTGGTAGGTGAACGGAGCGGCTTTCACGGCCGCAGCCGCTCGGTCGGCGCGCTCAGCAGTCGCACTAGGGCGGACTGCAGGTCGTCGGCCAGCACGGTGGTGGGGCTCTTCCTGCGGCGCCGCCCGATCAGGAAGCCCATCGCCAAGCCGCCGGCGAGTGCGGCCACGACGGGTGCGGCCCGCTTGGCCATCGGCAGCGCAACGACTTTGAGCATGTCGATGGAATCACCGGTATCGGGCTGAGCCGCAACCGCCGCCGTCTCCGTGGTCGGTGCGGTCGTCGCGGCGCCGCCGAGAAGATCCGATTCGAGGTTCTTGGCGAATTGTCCGATCAGGTTCGTCGACACGTCGGCCAGTACGCCGCGGCCGAACTGAGCGGCCTTCCCCGAGATGGTCAAGTCCGTGGTGATCGTGACGCTGGTCGCGTCACCCTCGTCCTTGAGTTGCGCGGTCACGAGCGCGGCCGCGTTACCACTGCCGCGGGTCTCCTTGCCCTGCGCCTTGATGACAACACGGCGAGCGGCCTTGTCGCGCTCCTCGAACGACGCATCCCCCTTGTAAGACACCGTGATCGGACCGACCTTGACCTTCACCGCGCCGGTGAAGGCGTCGCCGTCGACCGACAACAGCTGAGCACCCGGAATGCACGGCGCGACGCGTTCGACGTCGTTGAGTGCCTCCCATGCCGTGTCCACCGGCACGGCGACCCGGAATTCGTTGTTGAGTTCCACTGTGGCTGCGTTCCTTACTTCTGGGCGTTCTCGATGGCCTCGACGATCGCGGCGGGGCTGGCGGGTAGGCGGGTCAGCGTGACACCGAGCGGTGCCAGGGCATCGTTGATCGCGTTGATGACGGCGGGTGTCGAACCGATCGCGCCGCCCTCGCCGACGCCCTTGTATCCGCCGACGCCGGGTCCGGGGATCTCCACGTGCCCGTACTCGATCGGGGGCACCTCGGTGGCCGTCGGCAGCA
The DNA here is from genome assembly GCF_001499925.1 of Mycobacterium lehmannii. Lineage (NCBI taxonomy): Bacteria > Bacillati > Actinomycetota > Actinomycetes > Mycobacteriales > Mycobacteriaceae > Mycobacterium > Mycobacterium lehmannii. Next base: position 10,513 of record NZ_LQIR01000045.1, on the reverse strand, counting down.
GGTAGTCGACGAACGTGCTCGACAGCGGGTTGCCGTCGTCGTCGTAGGCCATGTCCTCGAGCAGCGCACCGCCGATGCCCTGCACGGTGCCGCCGGCGATCTGACCCTCGACCACGTTGGGGTTGATCATCGGGCCGACGTCTTCGCTGACGATGTAGCGGGTGAGGGTGACCCGCCCGGTCTCGATGTCGACCTCGCACGTGCAGGCATGGGTGGCGTTCGCCCAGTGGATCATCGCCTCCGGTGGTGAGGCGAACCGCGCGGTCGCCTCCAACGACGACGAGACACCAGGCGGCAACTGCTGCGGCTCGTAGTACGCCCGGTAGGCGAGATCAGCGAAAGTCACGCTCTTGTCCGGGTTTCCGGCCACCACGGCCCGCGAGCCGGTCAGCTCCACCTCGGCCTCGTCGACCTCCAGGCGCGGTGCGGCCATCGCGATGATCTGCTTGCGCAGCAGCGCTCCCGCCTCGGCGACCGCACCCGCGGTCATCGGACCGCTGCGACTGCCCTGGGTGCCCGCGCCGTACGGGGTGACCGCGGTGTCGCCCTGGATCGTCGACACGTCGGCGATCTCGGCGCCCAGCGCGTCGGCGGTCAACTGCACGACGGTGGTTTCGAGGCTGTTGCCGGTCGACCCGCCGTTGACGTAGACGTTGATCTTGCCGGTGGGCTCCATCCGGATGGTGCAGCCCTCGGTGCCCAGGTGTCCGGTCGCGGCGCCGGTCGGTTCGATGTAGGCCGAGAACCCCAGGCCGATGTAGCGGCCCTCGGCCAGCGCATCGGCCTGTTCCTTGCGGAAACCCTCGTGGTCGAGGATCTTCACCGCCTGCTCGAAGGTGTCGGCGGGCGCGACGTGGTCGTAGGGCATGCCGTTGGGGTTGAAGTAGGGCATCTCGTCGCCGCGCAGGATGTTGCGCCTGCGCAGTTCGACGGGATCCATGTCCAGCTTGCGCGCGGCGATGTCGAAAAGCACTTCGCGGGCCAGGGTTTCGTACTGCCAGGGGCCGCGGTACGCGTGCAGGCCGGCGGTGTTGGAGAACACGGTCTTGTAGTTGAAGCTGGCCTTCGGCACCCGGTACGGGCCCGGGAAGAACATGCCGACCGCGGCGGTGGTCAGCACCGGGTACGGGGTGGGGTAGGCGCCGATATCGTAGGCGAAGTCGATGTCGACGGCGAGGATGGTGCCCTCTTCGTCGAGGGCCATCCGCGCGGTGCCGTCGACGTGGCGGGCCTGACCCGCCGACATCAGATTCTCGCGGCGGTCCTCGATCCACTTCAAGGCCGCGGAGCTCAATTGCGCGTTCGACGCCGCGGAGACCTTGCGCGCGGCCAGCATGATGCACATGTCCTCGCGCATCGGCACGACCTTCTGGCCGAAGCCACCCCCGGTGTCGCGCATGATGACCCGCACGTTGTGCGCCGGAATGCCCAGCAGCCGGGCGCAGAACGCCCGCAACTCGTGGGGCGTCTGCGTCGACGCCCACAGGGTCAGTTCCTCGGTCGCAGGCGTCCACTCGACGACCATGCCGCGGCACTCGATCGGCACCGGCGCGTGGATCTGCTGATAGATGTTCGCCGTCGCGACGCAGGCGGCGGTGGCGAACGTCTCCTCGTCGGGCGGCGCTCCGCCCATGCCGCCCGCGACGTTGTCGGGGTAGGCCTCATGCACGACCACCGACGACCCGACGGCTTTCGTGAAGTCGGCGACTGCGGGCAATGGCTCGTAGTCGACGTCGACGAGATCGACGGCGTCCTCGGCGAGGTAGCGGCTGTCGGCCACGACGAGCGCGACCGGATCGCCGACGAACTTCACCTCAACTTCGGCCAGCGGCGGGCGCGGGGTGTCCGGGATGTCCTTGCCCGCGACCGCGTGCCAGGACTCCTTGACGTCGGGATTGAGGTCGTCGGCGGTGAACACCGCGTGTACCCCCGGCATGGCCAGCGCGGCCGACGCATCGATGCCGTTGATCTTCGCCCTGGCGAACGGGCTGCGCACGAAGCACGCGTGCAGCATCCCGGGCCGTACGACGTCGTCGACGAAAGTGCCTCGGCCGGTGAGAAGCCGGTTGTCCTCGACGCGCGCGACTCGGGTTCCTGCGTAACGGGTCGCGACCTTCTCCGCTGAAGCAGAAGTCACCGGTTCACCCTTCTCCTCGCCGTGTAAAGAGTGACGTTATCGCATTCGAGAACGACATTTCCATAGGCGTTGTCTCATCCCTCATGGTGGATGCGTCCTGCGGTGTCGCTCAGCGGACGGCCGCCGCCGCCCCACCTGCGGGCGATGATTTCGGCCGCGATCGACACCGCGGTCTCCTCGGGTGTGCGCGCGCCGAGGTCCAGGCCGATCGGGCTGGCCAACCGGGTCAGGTCGGCGTCGGTGATGCCGCACTCGCGCAACCGGCGCAACCGGTCGTCGTGCGTGCGGCGCGATCCCATCACGCCGATGTAACCGACCTCGGGGAGGCCGAGTGCGATCTGGAGCACGGGGACGTCGAACTTCGGATCGTGGGTGAGTACGCAGATCGCGGTGCGGGCGTCGATGGCACCCTGCTCCGCCTGCTCTGCGAGGTAGCGGTCGGGCCACATCACCACGACCTCATCGGCGCCGGGAAAGCGGGCCGGTGTGGCGAACACGGGACGGGCGTCGCACACGGTGACGCGATATCCGAGCAGGGCGCCCTGCTGGGCGAGCGCGGCTGCGAAGTCGATCGCCCCGAAGATCAGCATCCGCGGCGGCGGCGCGTGGCTGGCGACGAACACCTCCATGCCCGTCTCCTGGCGCTGGCCGTCGGGGCCGTACGACAACACGCCCGTGCGACCGACGGCGAGCAACCCGCGCGCGTCGTCCGTGACGGCGGCGTCGATGCGCGCCGAACCCAGCGATCCGTCGACCGAATCCGTGCCGATGACCAGGCGGCGCCCGATCCGGTCGGCGTCGGGGTGCGCGATGACTGTGGCCACCGCGGTGGGGCGGTGTGCGGCGATGTCGTCGGCGACCGCCTGCAACTGCGGGAAGCTGTCGCGTGACACCGCCTCGGCGAAGATGTCGATGATGCCGCCGCACGTCAGCCCCACCGCGAATGCGTCGTCGTCGCTGATTCCGTAGCGCTGCAGCTCGGGGCGCCCCGAGGCGACGACCTCGTTGACCAGTTCGTAGACGGCGGCCTCGACGCAGCCACCGGACACCGAACCGGCGACCGAACCGTCGGGGCTGACCACCATGGTCGCCCCGGGTTGTCGCGGCGCCGAGCGGATCGTGCGCACGACGGTGGCCACACCGGCGGCGCCGCCGGACCGCCACACGGTCAGCAACTCCTCGAGTACCTCGCGCACGCTCGCAGTCTAAGCCCGAGACGCTGTGCAAGTGCTCAGCGGGAAGGGGCGCGAACGCCAGACGGCACGAAATGTTCGCTCTATCGTTGGAGCATCGCCTGGAATCTGCCCATACCACTGTCCATTCCGCGGTTGCCGTCGTTACCCGCGTTGGCCTCGGCTGCCGACGTCCCTGAAGGCCGGATGGTGGAGCTCCCCGGCCGCGGTACGACGTACGTCGTCGACTCGGGGCCGCGCGACGGCCCCGTTTTCATGTTGTTGCACTCGGTCGCATGCACGGGTGTCATGACGTGGTATCCCGCGCTGGATGCACTGCAGGAATTCGGTCGCGTGGTCGTGTTCGACCAGCGCGGTCATGGTCAAGGCATCACGGCGCACCGGTTTCTGCTCGAGGACTGCGCCGACGATGTCGCCGCCCTGGCCGATGCCCTGGGCATCCCGACGTTCGTGCCGGTCGGGTATTCGATGGGTTCGCTTGTGGCCCAACTGGTCTGGAAGCGCCACCCGGCACGCGTCGACGGGTTGGTGTTGTGCGCCGCGGCAGCGGCGGTCAACCGGGCCAGCTATGAGCGGATCGCAACGGGCGTGTTCGCCGCGCTGCTCGAATCGCTGAGCCCGCCTGCGAGGCGACTCTCACCCGCTGCGATCGTGGGCCCCGGCGCGTTGCAGAACCACCAGTGGCTGCTCAACCAGGTGCGTAGTACCTCGCCCGGTGCGATCACCCGGGCCCTGGCCGAAGTCATCCGCTTCGATTCGACGACATGGATCCACGAGGTCGACGTCCCCACGGCGGTGGTCGTGACGACGCGCGACCGGGCCTTCGGGGTGCAACGGCAGCGATGGCTGGCGAGCCGGATACCCGACGCCGAAACCGTCGACGTCGCCGCCGGTCACGCCGGATGCACGTTCGCCTCCGACAAATTCGTCGAGGCGCTCGTGACGGCGACCGAGTCGGTCAGCAGACGCCTCCCGCCGATCGGGCGGTACAGGACCGCCGAAGGCTAGCGACGTGAAGCGCCTCAGCGGCTGGGACTCGCTGCTGCTGTCCAGCGAGACGCCGAACGTGCACCAGCACACGCTCAAGATCGCGGTGGTCGACACTTCGCAGTTCGAAGGCGAGCCGACCTTCGACGCATTTCTCGAGACGTTCCGCGAGCGCCTGCCTGACCTCGATCCCTTCCGGTACGAACTCGTCGACGTTCCACTGCACCTGCATCGGCCGGTGTGGCGGCAAGGCGCCGACATCGACTTCGGCTACCACGTCCGCAAAGTGGCCGTTCCTGACCCGTACGGGCGCGCGGGACTCGACGCGCTGATCGGTCAGATCGCGAGCACGCCCCTGGATCGCAGCCGGCCGCTGTGGGAGCTGTACTACGCCGAAGGTCTCGCCGAGAACCGCGTCGCGGTGATCGGCAAGGTGCACCACGCGTTGGCCGATGGCGTCGCGTCGGCGAACCTGATGGCCCGTGCGATGGAATGGCCGGGCACCGGCGCGGGCGGTTCCCGTTCGGGAGGCGACGCCGAATCACTGTCGGCAGCCGCTCTGCTCGCGTTCGCGGTACGGGATCACCTAGGCCAACTCGCGGGGCTGCCCGGCGTTCTCAAAGAGGTCGTCGTCGGCGCCTACCGCCTGCAGCGGCGAGCGCGTGCTCGCCGTCGCCATCCCGCACTCGCCGAACGGTTCAATCCGCCCCCCACTTTCCTCAACCGCAAGCTCTCGGCCGGGCGTGCGTTCGCGACCGCCACCCTCTCACTCGACGAGGTCAGAGCGACGAGCAGGCATCTCGAGGCGACCGTCAACGACGTGGTGCTCGCGATCGCCGCCGGCGGACTGCGCACGTTGCTCATCGAGCGTGACGGGAGCCCCGACGACGCGCTGATCGCCTCGGTTCCCGCCGCGACCGACACCTCGCCGGACCGCATCGCCGGCAACGAGTTGAGCACCATGCTGGTGTCTTTGCCGGTGCAGATCGCCGACCCGACCGAAAGGCTGCGCCTGATCCGCACGGCCACGCGGATGGCCAAAGAGGACAACGAGTCGCTGGGTCCCGCCACCGTGGGCAAGGGGCTGCGGTACGTACCGCCCGCGGCCGCGCGCGCCACGTTCCGATGGATGTCGCGGCGTGAGGCGCCCAACCAGTTGTTCAACCTGATCGTGTCGAACGTGCCCGGGCCCCGCGAGCGCGGCCGGATCGCGGGAGCCGTCGTCACCGAGATCTACTCGGTCGGTCCATTGGCCGCCGGTTCGGCGATGAACATGACGGTGTGGAGCTACGTCGACCAGCTCAACATCTCGGTGCTCTGCGACGACCTGGCGTTCGACGACGTCCATACCGCCACGGACGCGTTCATCGCCGCCTTCGCCGAACTCCGCGCGGCCGCCGGCCTGGGCCAGACCACCACCGAGATGGCCGAAGCTCTGCCGCAGGTCAGCGTGCGTCGAACTCGATCGGAAGCGTCGCAGGGCCGGTGATGCCGACCAACGGCTTCCAGGTCGCGGGGCCTGCGCGACGCAGACTGCGCATGCGGCTGCTCATCACGACCAGCGCCTCGGCCAGTTCGCGACGGGCCAGGTTGGCGCCGAGGCAGTAGTGCGCGCCCGCGCCGAAGGTCTGCATCGGCGCGGCACCCTGCCGGGTGATGTCCAGACGGTCGGGATCGTCGTATACGGCCGGATCGCGGTTCGCGCTTGCCGTGTTGATCAGCACGAAGGTGCCCGAAGGGATGGTCACGCCGCCGTAGGTGACGTCCTCGATCGTCATCCGCATCGCACCGAACACCACCGGGTAGAACCGCATCAGTTCCTCGACGGCGTTCATCGCGAGCTCGGGGTGCTCGGCCAGCAGCTCCCACTGATCGGGGTGGTCGCACAGCACGTCCACCGCGGCCGCGAGCTGGTTGCGGGTGGTGTCGGTGCCCGCCATCAGGATTCCCGCCGCGAGCATGCGTAGTTCCTCGATGCTCAACCGGTCCCCGTCGTGTTCGGCGCGGATCAACTCCGAGATCAGGTCGTCGGTGAGCGTCGTGCGGCGCTCGGCGACCATCCCGTCGACGTAGTCGTCGAGTTCGGCCCAGGCCTGCAGAATCAGCGGCGCGTGTTCGGCCGCGTTCCATTCGAACAACTTGAAGAAGTCATCGGCCCACTCGGAGAACAACTTCCAATCCTCGCGCGGGGCGCCGAGCAGCTCGGCGATGACCGGAACCGGATACGGACGTGCGATGTCCTGCACGACCTCGCACCGTCCCGACGCCACCAGCGGATCCACCAGATCCGTGATGACTGTGGTGATCGTCGTCTCCAGCCGTCCCACCGAGCGCGGCGTGAACGCCTTGCACACCAGGCGCCGAAGCCGCGAGTGGGTTTCACCGTTGACGCTGAGGAGCGTCGTGACGGCGCGATCCCACAGCGGGCCGGAGGTGATGCCCTGGGCCTCCAGACCGAGTCCCGGCGGCACGCACATGCGGTGGTCGCGCAGGGCGGCCCGGACCGTCTCGTAGCTCAACAGCTCGGGCCCGTGAGCGCCCATTGCGACCGGTCCCGCGCTGCGGGCCTCGGCGATCCGCCGGTGTGCTTCGTACGCGTCGGTCGCCTTCTCATACTCGAGGGTCGGCAGGTCGGCCTCGAACACCGTCGGGCTTCGCAGGTCCGTGTCCACGTTGACGGTGACGCTCATGGTGACCTCCTCGGCGTGATCGACTATTCGATGCTCGGTCGCGCCGGGGAAGCGGACTAGCGTATGCGACTACTCCAGTCCGGAAGTGAGGCGATATGCGTAGTGCCTGGGCGGGCCTGGCGTTGGCCGTCGTCCTCGCGTGGCCGGTGGCAGGCGTGGCGTCCGCGACACCGGATGCACCCGTGCCCCCGGTGTCCGATGCGGCGCGGGCGGCCGGGCTCGTCGATGTCCGCACCGCCGTGCCCGACGCGGTGATCGACCTGCGGTACGTGACGGCGGACAACTTCGTCGGCGAGCAGCTGTATCCCGCTGATGCTCGCTGCCTCGTCGACGAGTCGATGGCGCCTGGCTTGGCTGCGGCCGCCGACGCGTTGCGCCCCGGCGGCGAGGTGCTGGTGTTCTGGGATTGCTACCGACCGCACGACGTTCAGGTGCGGATGTTCGAGGCGGTCTCCGATCCCGGATGGGTGGCCCGGCCGGGGCCCTATGCGAGCAGCCATGAAGCGGCGTTGTCGGTCGATGTGACCTTGTCACGTGACGGCACACTCGTCGAGATGGGCACCGGTTTCGACGAGTTCACCGCGCGCGCCAAAGCCTATGCCACCGACGGGGTCAGCGCGGCGGCACAGGCCAACCGCAAGCGGTTGCGCGACGCGATGGCCGCGGGTGGGCTCACCGTATACACCGGCGAGTGGTGGCATTTCGACGCGCCGGGCGCCGACCGGCAGCGCCCGATACTCGACGTCCCCGTGAACTAGCTGCTGGCCAGCTCCGGTCAGGCGGCGGCCGGATCGACGGTCATGGCTTGGCAGTACGAGCACAGGTTCGGCCCGAGTGTCGGGTAACCACATCCGCCGCAGATCGCGACCGCGGTGAGTTCGTCGGCTTCGGGCATGCCGGTTATTTACCCCCTTGCAATCGAATTAATCCCGTAGTTGAGACGAAGTCTGGGAAGCTGCCCACAACATGGCTACTGCAGAGCTCGCCCCGGCCAGCGGCACCCACAGCACGCGGCGAGCCTGGGTTGCGGTCGCGCTGCTCGCGCTCGTCGGGACGCTGAACTACGCGGACCGGTTCCTGCCCGCGGTCCTCGCCGAACCGATCCGGGCGGAACTGGATCTGTCCGATACCGCGCTCGGCGTGATCAACGGGTTCGGCTTCCTGGCCGTCTACGCCGTGCTCGGCCTCCTGATCGCTCGGATCGCCGACCGCGGTGCGTTCGGGCTGGTGGTGTCGACGTGCCTGACGTTGTGGGGCGCGATGACGATGCTGGGCGGTGCGGTGCAGTCAGGCTTCCAACTGGCGCTCACCCGCGTGGGCGTGGCGATCGGTGAGGCCGGCAGCACACCAGCCGCACACGCGTACGTGGCGCGCAACTTCGCGCCGCAGCATCGTGCCGCGCCGCTGGCGGTGATCACGCTCGCGATCCCGCTCGCCAGCGCGGCCAGCCTGATCGGCGGCGGCCTGCTGGCGCAAACCTTGGGCTGGCGGATGGCGTTCGTGGTCATGGGCGCGATCAGCGTGGCGGTCGCGCCGCTGGTCCTCATCGCGCTCGGGCGCAGGCAGTCGATGCCCGCCACGACCGAAGTCGACGACATCGATGTCCCCGCCAAGGCCGGGGATCTGCTGCGCAAAGGCAGCTTCGTGGGCGTCGTCGTTGGAGCGTCGTGCATCTCGGTGGCTGGTTACTCCTTGACGGCCTTCGCCCCCGCGTATCTGGTCCGCACCCGCGGTATGGAGTTGGGCGAGGTGGGGGTGCACTACGGCATCGCCAGCGGGCTGACGGGCATCCTCGGCCTTCTGGTCGTCGGCCGGGTCGCGGACCGGTTGTCGGCCTCCGATCCGCGGTGGCTGCTGTGGCTGGTGGCCGCGATGACCGCTGCGATGCTCCCGTTCTCGGCGTTGGCGTTCACGGTGGGCGACCGGACGCTGTGCATATGGTTCATCTCGCTGAGCTACGTTGTCGGCACGGCGTACATGGCGCCGTCCATCGCGGCCATCCAACGACTGGCCCGAGCCGACCAGCGCGCGACGGCTTCGGCGATCTTCCTGTTCTTCGGCGCCATCGTCGGGTCGGCGGGCCCGTTCCTCACCGGCGTCATCAGCGATGCGCTCAAAGACGACCTCGGCGCGATGTCGCTGGGGCGGGCGCTGCTGATCGTGCCGGCGTTCCAAGTGGCCGCGATCGTCTGTTACCTCCTGGCGAGTCGGAGGTTCGTCCGCGAGATCGTCGAGTCGACACACGCCCAGCGCGGCGCGCGAATTGGGTAGGTTCGCCTTCGTGGCCGAGCTGATGAACCGCCAGATCGTGTTGCGCCGCAGGCCCACGGGGCTGGTCCAGCCCGCCGATACCGAGCTGATCACCGCGCCTGCGCCCGAGCCCGCCGAAGGTGAGGCGTTGGTGCGCACGACCTACGTCGGCATCGACGCCGCGGCCCGCACCTGGCTGAACGACCAGCCCGGTTATCTCCCCCCTGTGCAGCTCGGAGAGGTCATCCGCGCGGCAGGCATCGGTGAGGTCGTGGCGTCCCGATGCGATGCGTACGCCGTCGGTGACGTGGTGACGACGCTGACGGGTTTTCAGGAATACGTGATCAGCCGCGACGACATCTTCACCACGCCGGTGCCCGGTCCCGACGTCGACCAACTCGCGGTGATGTCGGTGTACGGGCCGACCGGCGCGACGGCCTATTTCGGAATGGTCGGGATCGGCAGGCCGCAGCCGGGGGAGACCGTGGTGGTGTCGGCGGCCGCGGGAGCCACCGGCTCGGTCGCGGGCCAGATCGCCAAGATCGCTGGGGCCCGGGTGGTCGGCATCGCCGGCGGACCGGACAAGTGCCGTGCGGTCGTGGAGGATTTCGGGTTCGACGCATGCATCGACTATCGCGAGGCCAACCTGCACGCGGCGTTGAAGGAGCACTGCCCCAAGGGCGTCGACGTGTACTTCGACAATGTCGGCGGGCCGATCCTCGACGCGGTGCTCGGCCGCCTGGCGCACAAGGCGCGGGTGGTGTTGTGCGGCGTCATCTCGAGCTACCTGACCGGTGAACATCCCGGCCCGGCCAACTACGTCAACTTGTTGTCGAAGACCGCGCTGATGCAGGGGTTCAACGCGCTCGACGAATGGGGGCGGTTCGAGGAGGCGTTCGGGCCCCTGCGCCGGTGGGCGGACGAGGGGCGGCTGGTGCACCGCCAGACGATCTTCGAGGGCATCGAATCCTGCGTCGACGCCATGAACGGCTTGTTCACCGGTGCCAACATCGGCAAGATGTTGGTCAAGATCAGTGAGCCCGGTGGCAAGAAAATTCCCTCGTGAAACGGTTGGTTGGTCGCGAATCAAAGCGGGTATGACGAACGTCGCAATCGGTCGACACACATCTAGGAGTGGTGGCATGGGCGCTCGACGAATCGCTCGGATGCTGAGTTTGGTGGTGCCGTTCGCGGCGTTGCTCGGCGGATCGATTCCCCTTGCGGCGGCCCAACCCCCCCCCCCCCCCCCTCCCGCG
>NZ_LQIR01000044.1:0-7614 GCF_001499925.1 Mycobacterium lehmannii | reverse complement strand
GCCGCACGCAACGCGGTGATCGCGTCCTGCAGGTCGCTTCCCGACATGCCTCGAACATACATTCGACCACTGACAAAACAGGCCTGCAGAACGGTCGCGCGATTGATCAGCACCCGAGGTCGACGGTTACGCACTCTCGCTGGGGCGCGACCGTGCGCGAAGTGACGAATTTCCGCGGCGTGTCGGGTGCAGACGCGCACCGTCGCGGGAATGGGGAGGGCCGGATACGGCGATCACGTCCTGGTAGTGACCGAGGAGTTCGTCGCAGATCGCCGGCCAGGTGCGGGTCAGCACGCTGCGGCGCGCAGCGATTGAATACCGGTGCCGCTCGGCGATCAGATGCTCGACGGAATCGGGGAGGCGGGCCTCGAACTCGTCGACCGCCAACAGCAATCCGGTGCGATAGGGGGCGACGAGATCTCGCGGACCACCAGCGTCCGGGGCGATGACCGGCAGGCCCGACGCCATCGCTTCCTGCACGGCCTGGCAGAAGGTCTCGTGCTCGCCGGGATGCACGAACACATCCATGCTGGCGAATGCGGCGGCCAGTTCCCCGCCGTACAGGGCGCCGGTGAAAACCGCTGAGGGAAGAAGGCTTTGAAGCTTGGCGCGGTCGATACCGTCGCCGACGACGACCAGCTGCATATCGTCACGGCGTGCGAGCACCGCCAGCCGTTCGAGGTGCTTTTCCGGCGCGAGGCGACCGACGAACCCGACGATCGGCTTACCGTCGGGCGACCACCGCCGCCGCAGCGCGTCGTCGCGCGCCGACGGCACAAAACCGGTGATGTCCACACCCCGTGCCCACTTGTGCACACGCGGAATACCGTGCGCCGTCAGGTCTTCCATCGCGGCGGTGGACGGTGCGAGATTCCGGTCGGCTCGACTGTGCAGATGCCGTGTCCACGCCCACGCGGCGCGGGAGGCGAAGCCGACACCATAGCTCTCGGCGAATCCGGCGACGTCGGTCTGGAATACGGCCACGGTCGGGATACCGAGGTGGCGCGCGGCGTGCAGGCCGCCGTACCCGAGCAATGCAGGTGACGCCAAGTGCACGATGTCGGGATCGAATCCCCGTAGCACACCGACGATCCGGGGCCTGGGTACGCCGAGGGGCAGCGAGGTGATCTTCGGAAACATCCGCGAGGGCACGCGGTGAATGCGGACGCCGTCGTGCACGCATTCGGCGGGCGGTTCACCGCGCGGTGTGTCGGGAGCGATGACAAGGGCTTCATGTCCGGTGCGGCGCAGATGCTCGATCACCCGCAGGACCGAGTTGGTGACGCCGTTGACATTCGGGAGGAACGACTCTGCGACGATTGCCACGCGCACGACCGAATCGTCTCAGCGCATCCTGTCGCCAGGGTTGCGGCCAGGAATATGGCACGCGAAAAGCTGGTGCGCCAACGGGTGCTGCGGCGCGTTCACGTCGAGTATCGTGCGACCAGAGAAAGGGCGGTTGACATGCGGTTCTCGCGAGCACTGGCGATTTTGACGCTCACCGTGCTGCTCGCCGCCGTTGGCTGCACCAACCATGTCGCCGGCACCGCCAAGCGCGACGCCGCCCAAGCTCCCTTGAAGGTCAGCGAAGACGGTTTCGGAGTGGTGGCCGGATTCGACGACGCACCGGTCAGAATCGAGATCTTCACCGAGCCGCAATGCACCCATTGCGCGGACCTACAAGCCGATTTCGGCGATCAGCTCGCCTACTACATCGGGGTTGGTCAACTCAACGTCACGTACCGGCCACTGATCTTCCTCGACGAGGCGACCGACGGCCACTCGTCGCGGGTGAGCAACGCGCTGTTCCTCGCCACCGGTAGCGGCGCGAGCGGCACCCAGTTCCAGCGGTTCGTCGAAGAGCTGTGGGCCAACCAGGATCCGGGCGGGCGGGGGCCGACCGACGACGAAATGGCCGACATGGCCAGCGCGGCGGGCATGCCCGGCGAGGCCGTGAAGCGGGTCGCCAGTGGCGGGTCCGCGGTGAACATCGTCGAGATGGACGAGAGCAACTTCGGCTTCTTGTTCGACGTCGATCCCTTGGCCACCGGCACGCCGACCGTATACGACCTGGTCGCCGGCGAGAAGGTCGACATCTACGACAACGACTGGCTCGACAAGCTGATCCAGTCCTGATCGTCAACTCGCGCTCGACAACTCGGCTTCCCGATCCGGCGTCGGACGCGGTGAGGTTCTGCGCTCAATCAGCGTCAGGGCGGCCAGTGCGGCACTGGCGATCAGCCAGCCGACTACCGCGATCGAACTCGCCGGGATGATCGCCAACGCCGCGTTGCGGTGCTGCACGCGAACGAGATCCGGGTTGTTCGTGTCGTACTCGACGTAGATGTTCATCCCCGTCTCGAGCTCTGACGGATAGAGCACACCGAGCTCGGGACGGTAGGTGACGCGGTCGGGGGTGACGAACTCGATCGTCGACCGCCGGGGTCCGGCGTCGAGCACCTCGGCGGCGGCGACGCCCATGTGCCGCTCGATCTGGCGGTCATTGCGCCATGCGCCCAACACCATCAGCACCGACTGCAGGGTCACCAGGCATGCCGCGATCACGATGCCAACGCGGATGCGGCGGAACACTCGCTGACGGCGCGACTCGTCCGGGTCGGCGGCAAGCCGCGGCAGGAACCTGCGTGTCCACCGGATCGGTTTTCGCAGGCGGTCCACGGCCGTCCGTTTCGGTCCAGTTCCGCTCACAGGGCAGCCTTGATCGACGCGTGCAGCGCCCGCAGCGACGACCGGTCGGCCTTCACCTCCAGCACCCGCATCCCGTCGTGGGGTTCGTCGAGCGCCTCGGCCAGGTCGTCGGCCTCGAGTTGCCGGCTTTCGACGTGGTACGCCCGGCACAGCGCGCCCACGTCGACATCGTGGGGGGTGCCGAAGATCCGCGACGACACGTCGGAGAACCGCGGGTCGCCCTGTTCGAGCAGTTCGAAGATGCCGCCGCCGTTGTCGTTGGACACCACGATGGTCAGGTTGCGCGGCGTCGGCTCCGTCGGCCCGATCAACAACCCCGAGCTGTCGTGGACGAATGTCAGATCACCGAGCAGCGCGATCGTGCGGTTCGACCCGCTCCCGCCACCGGCGCGCTCGTGGGCGAGCGCGGCCCCGATGGCCGTCGACACCGTGCCGTCGATACCCGCGACACCGCGGTTCGACCGCACCTTGACCCCATGGGTGTCCATGCCGACCAACGCGGCGTCACGCACCGGATTCGACGCACCAAGCACCAACTGGTCACCGGGCCGCAGGGCGTCGGCCACCGCGGCGGCCACGTGCAGGCCGGTCTTGAGCGGGTGCGCCCGCAGCTGGCTGTGGACCGCCTCCATCGCGTGCCGGTGCACCTCGGCACACCTGGCGAGCCAGGCCGGGTCCGGTGCGCCCGTGGTGACCGCGCGGGTGCCGGTGGCCTGCGAGTTGCCCGACACGTCGGGCCAGCGGGGACCCGTGGTCAGCGCGTACACCGGCACCGACGGGTCGGCCAGCAGCGCCGAGACCGGCCGGTGCAATGTCGGGCGGCCGAGCATGATGACCTGTTTGGGCCGCATCAGCCGCAGCGCGAAGGGGTGCAGCGGGTTGTCGGCGGGTGGTGCGGTCGGCTCCGCGACGGTCGGCAGGACGGCCAGGTTCGGATGCTCGCCCGCGCCGTGCCCGGCGATCACGACGGTGTCGGGCGTCAGGTCGATGTCGAGCGGCTGGTCGAAGGACACCGGCGGTGTGTACGTCCACGGCTTGCCGCCGGGCCTGCCCTGCGGCACGTAGGTCACCGTCTCGTCGGCATCGGGCACGAGCGGCTCCCGCAGCGGGATGTCGAACTGCACGGGGCCCGCGTTGGCGGACCGAGAGCCCTTCGCCGCCACCAGGATTCGACATACCGCCGAACGCCACTGCGCGTTGAGAACGTCGAGGTGTTCCGGGGATTCCTCGGCCAGGCCCAGGCTGATCGACGCCCGGACCTGCGTGCCGAAATACCCCAGCTGTTCGAAGGTCTGGTTCGCGCCGGTGCCCAGAAGTTCGTAGGGGCGGTTCGCGCTCAGCACGACCAGCGGCACCCGCGCGTAGTTCGCCTCCACCACCGCGGGTCCGAGGTTGGCCACCGCGGTCCCCGACGTCATCGCGATGCAGACTGGGGCGCGCTCGGCGATCGCCAACCCGATAGCCAGAAATCCCGCGGTGCGTTCATCGATGCGGACGTGGAGCCGGAGCCGTCCTGCGCGGTCGGCGTCCTGTAACGCGAAGGCCAGCGGGGCGTTGCGCGATCCGGGGCACAGCACGACGTCCCGTACGCCGCCGCGAATCAGTTCGTCGACGACCACGCGGGCCTGCGCGGTCGAGGGGTTCACCACTACAGCTTATCGGCGAAGAAATCGAGCGCCGCTTTGTTGATCGCCTCGGGATGCTCGAGGAAGCCGAGGTGGCCGGCGTCGGGAATCTCCAGGTAGCGGCCCTTCGGGATCGCGTCGGCGACCTCGCGGCTCAGGTGCGGGGGCAAGACCAGGTCGTCGGCGAACCCGATGACCAGTGTGGGCGCCGTAATACTTCGGTAAGCAGGCAGCCGGTTGCCCTGCGGCCGGACCTCGATCTGCGCGCGCCCGCCGGGTGTGGGCTTGCTGGGCCACATGACGAACATGTCGATCCAGTCGCGGACCTTGGCGTCGTCGTTGAGCGTCTTGGGCGAAAAGCTTTCCAGCAGGCGTAGTTTCGCGTCGTACTTGGTGGGCAGCACCATGTTGGAAGCGGCGAGCTCGCGCTCGGCGTCGCGGAAGAACTCGCGGGTGCGGTCCTCGCGGCCGCGGGTGGCCATCAGCACCGCCCGGTCGACCAGGTCGGGCCGGGCCACCATCAGTTCCTGGGCGATGTATGAGCCCATCGACACCGACACGATGCGCACCGGCGCCGCGTCGAGTTTCTCGATCAGCGCCGCCGTGTCGGCCACCATCGTCTCGGTGGTGAAGCCGGTGGCGTTCTCGGTGGCGCCCACCCCGCGGTTGTCGAACGTGATGCAGCGGTAACCGGCGCGCTGGAACTCGGGCACCTGATGCAGGTGCCAGGTTCGGCCCGCACCGCCGTGACCGGCGATGAACAGTACCGATGGGCCGCTACCGCGATCGTCGAAGGCCAAATTCACCCGAACGACGGTACTCAAGTCCGCGAGCCTAGGCGCGGTCCGGGCCCTTCGGCAGATCGTGCATCTTGCATGACATGCGCATAGCATGAATATCTGAACCCCTCGATGACTCCGAGGAGGAAGACAAATGAAGGTCGCAATCAGCGGCGCCGGTGTCGCCGGACCCGCATTCGCCCACTGGATGGTGTGCGCCGGCCACGACATCACCCTGATCGAGAAGGCGCCGACCTTTCGCACCGGTGGCTATCTGATCGACTTCTGGGGCCTCGGCTACGCCATCACCCAGAAGATGGGTATCGAGGACGACCTCCATGCGGCCGGCTATCGCGTTCGCGAACTGCGCATCGCCGACGACAACGGCCGGGCGTCGGCCCGGCTTCGGGTCGATCCCATGCGCCGTGCGTTACGCGACCGCTACATCAGCCTGCCCCGCGGCGACCTGGCGGCTGCGATCTATCAGACCGTCGAGCCCGACATCGAGACCGTCTACTCCGAGAGCATCACCGCACTCGACAACCGGGCCGACGGCGTTACGGTCGCGTTCGAGCACCGCCCACCACGGCAATTCGACATGGTGATCGGCGCGGACGGGTTGCACTCCAATGTCCGGGCGCTGGCCTTCGGACCGGATGCGCGTTATGAGCACTATCTCGGCTGCCAGGTCGCGGCGTGCGTGCTCGACGGTTACCGACCGTGCGACGATCTGGTGTACGTGACGCACAACGTGCCCGGCCGTCAGATCGGCAGGTTCACACTGCGCGGTGACCGCACCCTGGTGCTGTTCATCTTTCGCTCGCCGACACCCACCCTGCCCACAGACCTCGATTCCTGTAAAGCGTTGCTGCGCAGGGAGTTCGCCGATGCCGGTTGGGAGTCTGCGCGGATTCTCGAGGCCCTCGACGACGTCGAAGACATCTATCTCGACGTGGTCAGCCAGATCCGCATGGACAAATGGTCGACCGGCCGCGTCGGGCTGATCGGCGACGCGGCGGCGTGTGTCTCACTGTTGGCGGGCGAGGGCACCGGGTTGGCCATCGCCGAGGCTTACGTCCTCGCCGGTGAGCTGACCCGGGCGGGCGACGACATCGGGGCCGCGTTCGAAGCGTACGAGAACCGGTTGCGCGGCTTCATCGGCGCCAAACAGGACGGCGCGCAACGGTTCATCTCCTTCTTCGCGACCCGGACCAAGCTCGGTATCTGGTTGCGCAACTTGGCGGTACGCACCATCGACATTCCGCCGGTCGGGAACCTGGTGATGGGCCGGATCCTGCGCGACGACATCGTCCTGCCAGAATACGAGCTGCCCGATAGAAAGCCGCGACGATGACACACGCCGGCACAGGGTCGAATACCGTTGCGGGACGGGAGGAAGCGGTGCCGTCGACCAACCCGGCCGTCGAGGCCAAACTGTCGGAACTCGAGCGCGCGACCCGCGGGCTACTCGCGCTGAACGTATCCGCGCTCGAGCAGATGGAGCAACGCATCGGGCTCGCGCCGCTGCGCGCGCTGCAGGCCCTGGAGCGGCTGGGCCCGAGCCTCGTCACGGGGTTGGGCGACGACCTAGGGCTCCTACCGTCCACCGCGAGCAGGCTCAGCGACCGCCTCGCCGATGCCGGTTACATCACCCGTCGGGTCGCTCCCACCAACCGCCGCGCCACGCTGCTCGAGTTGACCGACGCGGGACGCGCGGTGCTCGACGAGCTGATAGGGCTGCGCGTCGAGGCGTTCGGCCCGGTGATCCGGCACATGACAGAGGCGGACATCGCGGCGCTGATGCAAGGCGCAGGCGCCTTCACCGCCGCCTACCAGGAGCTGACCGAGCGGTCACAGGCCGACGGCCGCTGAGGCCGCGACGGGCTACGCCGCTTCGGTGAACGCGACGACCGGGATGCGCCGCTTTCCGGCGCGCTTCTCGTAGTCGGCGTAGTTCGGCACGAACTGTTTGGCCAGGCCGAACAGACGGTCACGTTCGGCTCCGGTGACCTCCTCGCCGATGAAGGTGCCCCGGTAGCCGCGCGCGGACAGCGTCACTCGCGGATTGGCTTTGACGTTGTGGAACCACGCGGGATGCCGGTCGCCGCCGTAGTTGGAGGCGATGACGATCACACGGCCGGCATCGGTGAAGTAGGTCAGCGGCGTGCTGCGTTGTTGGCCGGTCTTGGCGCCGGTGTGGGTCAGCAGCACCTCCGGCATCACCAGCGACATCGACACGCGACCATTGGTCAGGTTGATCACCGCGCGATCCAGCCGCCATCCGATGCGGCGCAAAAACCACCGAGAGGGCCCCAGTCCCATCACACGGGCGCCGGCACGGACGAACGACGTCGGCGGGTCGGGCCGCACTTCAGGTATGCCCACTCCCGCGACGGTATCTCACGTGCGGCCGCTCGCCGATCGCTAGCTGTTCTTCGCGGGCAGGTTGTGAACGTCGAGGCGTTCGATAGGTGACTTTCCCTTGATGCCGGTGTGGGGTC
>NZ_LQIR01000043.1:0-7863 GCF_001499925.1 Mycobacterium lehmannii | reverse complement strand
CTCGACACCGGCCAAGCCCGCATCAACAACTACCACCACCCCAACCGCTACCTCATCCCCGACGACGGAGACGACGAGGACGACCAGGGAGCCCCCGAAGACAGCGGAGAGTGTCCCGACGACGGTGATGACCACAGCGATGATCGTGACGCCGGCTGACGGCTGGCTTTAAGCGGCGATGATCGTGACGCAGGCTGACGTCGGCGTGTGGAGCGCGCGTTTGGTGAAGGCTCCGTCGGGTAGCCCGGCACCATGGCTCAAGGACGACCACTCGCGCTTGTGACGGGTGCTTCGAGCGGTATCGGTTTCGAGTTGGCGAAATTGTTCGCCGACGACGGCTACGACCTCATCGTGGCCGCGGACGATGACGGCATCCACGCTAGCGCCGACAAACTTGCCGCCAGCGGCACAGAGGTCCGCGCGGTTCAGGTCGATCTCCGCAAAGAGGACGACGTCGATCGGCTGTACGCCAGCGCCACCGAGGGCGGCCGCCGGTTGGACGCCGCCGCCCTCAATGCCGGCACCGGCGGCGGTGGCAGCCGATTCGTCGACCGCGGGCTCGAAGAAGACTTCAACATCATCGACCTCAACGTCCGGGGAACCACGCAACTGGCCAAACTCGTGCTCGCTGACATGGTCAGCGCCAACTCGGGCAAGCTGCTGTTCACGTCGTCGATCGTGGCGATGATGCCCGGCTCGTATCAGACCATCTACAACGCCTCCAAATCGTTTGTGCAGTCGTTCGCCGAAGCGCTGCAGGACGAGTTGCGCGACACCGACGTCGTCGTCACCTCGCTGATGCCCGGCCCCACCGACACCAACTTCTTCCGGCGGGCCGGCATGCTCGACACCTTGGTGGGGCGCATGCCGAAGGACGACGCCCACAAGGTCGCCAAACAGGGATACGACGCACTGATGGAGAGCAGGAAGAAAATCGTTGCCTCCTCACCACTTTCGAAAGGGCTCGGCCTGATGAACCGGTTCCTGCCCGACTCGGTGAAGGCCGCGTCCAACAGGCTCATCTCGAGGTGAGCGTGAGAGGTTCCGCCGATGCTGTGGTGATCGGAGCAGGCCACAACGGTTTGGTCGCCGCAGCGATGCTGGCCGACGAGGGCTGGGACGTGCTGGTTCTGGAAGCACAGGAACAACCCGGCGGCGCGGTCAAGAGCGCCGAACTGTTCCCCGGCTACGTCAGCGACCTGTACAGCGCGTTCTACCCGCTGTCGGTGACGTCCCCGGCTCTCCAAGCGCTGCACCTCGAGGAGCACGGCCTCCGCTGGTCGCATTCACCCGCGGTCGTCGGCCATGCGAGCTCCGCCGATGACGAAGACGCTCCGCTGATCTGGCGCGACCTCGACCGCACCGCAGAGGATCTCGACCGTCGCACACCCGGTGACGGGGCACGCTGGCGCGACTTGTTCGCCCAGTGGCAGCGCATCAAGGAACCGCTGGTGGAGACGTTGTTCGCGCCGTTCCCGCCGGTGCGTGGAGCGGTCGGTCTACTGCGTGAGCTGGGCACCGCCGAGGCGCTTCGGTTGGCGCATCTGCTGCTTCTCCCCGCAGGCGTGATGGCTGAGAAACTGTTCGAGGGCGAGGCCGCGCGACTCCTGTTGCTGGGCAACGCAATGCACGCCGACGTTCCCATCGACGCACCGGGCAGCGGCGTCATGGGATACATGCTGATCATGATGGCCCAGGACGGCGGCTTTCCGGTTCCGGTCGGCGGCGCCGGCCAACTGACCGCAGCGCTGGTGAACCGGGCGACGTCTGCGGGAGCCCACATCCAGTGCGGACAGCAGGTGGACCGGATCGACGTCCGTGGCCGACGCGCGGTGTCCGTCCACACCTCCGGCGGCGAGACCGTACGAGTGCGTCGGGCGGTGATCGCCGATACCTCGGCGCCGATGCTGTACCGCGACCTGCTGTCGGCCGACGCTCTCCCCGAATCCGTGCTGCAAAGCATCGACCGGTTCGTCTGGGACACACCGGTGTTGAAGATCAACTACGCCCTCGACGCGCCGATTCCATGGCGTTCGCAGAGTCTGAACGATGCGGGAACGGTACATCTCGGCGCCGACCACGACGGCCTGATCCGGTGGATGGCCGACCTCAACACCGGCACCGTGCCGCTGCATCCGTTCCTGCTGTTCGGGCAGATGACGACCGCCGATCCGAGCCGGTCACCGGCAGGCACCGAAAGCGCCTGGGCGTACACGCATCTGCCGCGAGGCGTCGCCGATGACGCCTCCGCCGATCAGCTGTCGGCGGCGGTGGACGTGGTCCTGGAGAAGCATGCGCCCGGGTTCAGCGACCACATCGTCGGCAAGACGATTCAGCGGCCGTCGGACCTGGAGGCCAGCGACGCGAATCTGCATGCCGGTGCGGTGAACGGCGGAACGTCACAACTGTTCCAGCAGTTGATCTTCCGGCCATTCCCGGGCTTCGGTGGCGCGGAGACGCCGGTCGAGAACGTCTTCCTCGGCAGCGCAGGCGCGTCCCCGGGCGGGGGAGTGCACGGTGTCTGCGGCCGCAACGCCGCACATGCCGCACTGGCCGCCGCCGGGCGGCTGGGCTGGCCGCGCCGACAGCTCAACCGCGCGATCCTGTCGCTGATGACGCGATGAGCCGGTGAGCGGCGAGATCATCGACGTCGTGGCCTACATGAGCCGACGCCAATCAGGCCGGCCGTCCCACTTTGAGGCCATTCGACCCTACCGCGCCGAGTGGTGTGGTCCGAGAATCCCCATATCGAGAGCTGATCTCGTGTGCGCGAAAGGAGAACTCGATGATCGAAACAATGCCGGATATGCCCGCCGGGGTGACCGGTTTCCGCGTGTCGGGGCGGATCAGCGGCGACGAGATGCGTGACTTCAAACCGGTCATGGATGACATGGTGAAGGACGACGAAATCCGAATCGTGGAGGTGATCGCGGACGACTACGAAGGCTTCGGACCCGGAGGGTTGGTCGAGGATCTGAAAATGGGGCTGGGCGCCTTATTCCAGCATCACTCGGCCTTCAAGCGAATCGCGGTCGTCACCGATAAGGAGTGGATCCGGCACACGCTGCACGCGCTGGCCTGGATGGTCCCCGGCGAGATCGCGCTGTTCGGCCTGGGCCAGCTTGACCGTGCCAAGAAGTGGGCCGCGGGCTGATCGCGGCTCTAGTAGCCAGGGGTGACGACGTCTTCCAATTCCTGCAACTCGGGCGACGGTCCAGGCGGCGCGTGTCGCGGCACAAGATTGCCGGTCGAGCCCGTGCATTCGGCGCCGCTGACGCCCGGCGGGCAGGCGTTGTTGACCGGTGAGGCGGTGTTGGGCACCAGGTAGGGCACGCACGTCCCGCTGTAGAGGTCGCTGTCCTCGCCGGCCGGGCAAGCCGCGAGTTGACTTGGCAGGCCGGGGGAGGCGGTGACAATGACCGCAGTGACGGGGGCCGCCGCCGCGATCGCAAATCCGCCGAGGATCGCCAGCCGTCGTCCGATACGAGATTTTCTCACCGATGACATCCTTGCGCTTTCGTCAGTGGAGGATCTTGGACATCGACACTATCGCGCGTTTGCGCGACCTGTGAGATTCCTTTTTATAGTGGGGACGGTGGGACTCGAACCCACAAATGTCGGGCGTTTTAAGCGCCCCGCCGATGCCAATTAGGCTACGTCCCCTTCTAGGTAGCCGAGTTTAGCGTGTGCGCGGACCTCTTGTTCTTGCCTCTATACGGCTCACCGACTGTTCTCGTGTACGGGTGACGGCCTTGTGCGAAGGCAGCTCGCGACCCAGCTTTCGATACCGAGCAACAGTGCTTGCGCGCAAGGCGTTCGCAGCATCTGCTTCGGCACCGTCCATGGCCTTTGGCGCGGGGCGAGTGTCCGGGGCACTGAAATCAGCGGTTCCACGTTCGGCGCCGCGATGCCGGTTCAGGATCGACACTTCTTCGCGACTGCTACTGTGCAACGCACATTTCCGTGGTGAGGGAGGCCTGATGGCTGACGTGCTGGGCCGCGTTCGGCAGAAGGTGCAGCACGCCACCGAGGTGGCGCGCGCTGCTAAACGACTCATCGACACGGGAATCATCGATCTCAAAGACCTCGGTTCGGGCGTTCAGACCGCCAAGCTCGCGCGCGCTTACGGCCCGCAGGCCACGATGGCGATTCAGGGTGGTCGCAAGTATGCGGACCTGCCTGCGGTCGTCGACGAGCGCGGGACGTTGACGTACAAGCAGGTCGATGACCAGTCGTGGGCATTGGCGCATGGCTTGCAGCGCCTCGGTGTCTCCGCGGGCTCGGTCGTCGGTGTGCTGTGCCGCGACCACCGCGGTCTGGTCATCACCATGGCCGCCTGCGGCAAGGTGGGCGCCCGAATGGTGTTGATGAACACGGGTTTCGCCAAACCTCAGTTCGCCGAGGTCTGCGAGCGCGAGAAAGTGACCGTGGTCCTGCACGACAGCGAGTTCCTTGGTCTCCTCGACGCGCTGCCCGCCGACCTGCCGCGGGTGTTGACGTGGGTGGACGACGGCGCAGAACTGCCCGCTGGCGCGCAGACTCTCGACGACATCATCGCGTCGAACTCCACCGAGCCTCTGCCCCCGCCGAGCAAAGCCGGCGGTTCCGTGATCCTTACCAGCGGCACGACCGGGCTGCCCAAGGGAGCGCCGCGTGAAACGGTCTCTCCACTCGCGACGGCGCAGATCGTCGACCGAATACCGTTCCCGCGCAAGGGAACCATGGTCATCGTGTCGCCCATCTTCCACAGCACCGGCTGGGCCACTTACACCGTCGGCGCTGCGTTCGGGAACAAAATAGTGACGGCTAGGCGGTTCAAGGCGGAGGGCACGTTGAAGCTCATCGCCGACCACGAAGCCGACATGCTGGTAGCGGTCCCGACGATGCTGCACCGGATGGTCGAGCTTCCGCCCGACGTCATCGCCAAGTACGACACGTCGTCACTGAAGGTCATCCTGATCGCCGGGTCGGCCCTGAGCCCCGAGTTGTCCAACCGGGTGCAGGACACCTTCGGGGATGTTCTGTACAACATGTACGGGTCCACCGAATGTGCCATCGCCAGCGTCGCCACCCCTGCCGAGTTACGTGCCGCCCCCGGCACCGCGGGGCGTGCTCCGGTGACCTGCGAGGTGGTGCTGTACGACGAGAACGATCGACGGATTGAGGGCGCGAACCGTCGCGGCAGGATCTTCATCCGCAACGGTGCGCCGTTCTCCGGATATACCGATGGTCGCAACAAACAGATCATCGACGGCTACATGTCCAGCGGCGACATGGGTCATTTCGACGAGAACGGACTGCTGTTCGTAGACGGCCGCGACGACGACATGATCGTGTCCGGCGGCGAGAACGTCTTTCCGCAGGAAGTGGAAAACCTACTGGAGGCGCGGCCCGATATCGCCGAGGTTGCGGTGGTCGGGGTCGACGATGCCGAGTTCGGAAAACGGTTGCGCGCCTTCATCGTTTCCGAGCCCGACGCCGACCGGGACGCGGCAGAGATCAAGCAATACGTGAAAGACAATCTGGCGCGGCACAAGGTACCTCGCGATGTGATCTTCGTCGACGAGCTACCCCGAAATGCCACCGGAAAGTTACTGCGTCGGGTGTTGGTCGAACTGGATATCCAGGATTGAGGCCGGCAGCAGATATCTAGTCGGAGAGACCTAGCGGACTTAAAATCCCCTGAACTGGGCGTTTGTTGGGTTGGGCGACGACAGTATCTACCGGATGAAGTCCTTCTAGCTGCGAATATTGAGTTGGTCGCGTTGGCGGGTGTGGAGGCAGGGCGAAAGCACTGCGGTATCTGTTGCGGTACTGCGCAGTGCAACTCGCAGAGAGACGGGTGGGGTGACCGAGACATACACAGGCGCTTGCCTATGCACGGCATCGACTGCACGGTAGAGAACACCTGGGAGATGTCTGAATGGCCGGGTGTGGGCGTTGAGTCCACGACCTCTTCGTCCCGAATCACGTCACCAAGGAACTTGATTGAGTTGGTTGCGTTGGCCTGCGCTGTCGTGGCAGGTGGGCGGTGTTTGTTGTCTTGATTGATGTCGAAGTGCCAGTGGAGCATTGCGGACACCTGCGGACTGGGCAGTTCATGCTTGATTTCGGGTAACGCGCTTCGCATGTCGACCATGTGCGCAGGGTCTCGTCAGCCTTGACAAATGCCGCCGAAAAGCCGGTCAGCACGCCGCCAGGGAGCTTCTTCAGATGGCTGCGCTGAGGTCGACGTCATGGGGCGTGACGAAATGTCGCATTCACACTGAACTAAGCATGTCTACAACAGACCTTCTAGTGCCCCTGCTGAAACCCCTTGGGCACGATCGGCAAATAGGCCGTTGGACTCGCCGACGGTAAATGGACGTCCTGGGGCCTAACCGGAAGCTCTACCTTGCGTACGTTGTTCTTCTTCACACTGTCCTTCAGGTGAAACTCGGCCGGAATGTGATAGATCGACATCTGGTGTTCGGTGCCATCAACGTCGCCGTCCACTTTCCTCTTGATGAGTTCGTGCGTCATACGATGCATGAGATTCTCGGCCTGGCATATGGGCGCGTAGATAGCCACCTCCACTGTTGCCTTGCTGATGCAGTAGACCTTGCCCGGGACCCCCATGTACCGCCGCTGCGCGACATCCCAAAGTGAGTCCAGCGCAT
The DNA here is from genome assembly GCF_001499925.1 of Mycobacterium lehmannii. Taxonomy (NCBI): domain Bacteria; kingdom Bacillati; phylum Actinomycetota; class Actinomycetes; order Mycobacteriales; family Mycobacteriaceae; genus Mycobacterium; species Mycobacterium lehmannii. Next base: position 1,204 of record NZ_LQIR01000043.1, on the reverse strand, counting down.
AAGTGATGACAGTGGTCACGGCCAGATCGCGCTCCGGATTTGAGTCAGCGAGGCTGAGGAACCATTGGCCGTCCTTCTTGTCCGCCGTGGGGCTTAGCTTCTTGTGCAGGTAGCCGTGGACGAAGCCGTCGAGCATCGAAAATTCCCTGCCGTTGCCTGCCGTCCACTTCATCTTGGCGTCCGTATCGATTGCAGTCAGCCCGTGCTTCACCGCGTTATACAAGAAGGAGTCACCGAGGAAACGGTTCGCGCAGTCGGTGAGCAAGAGCTGAAGTGCGTCGACAGTTTCGCTGAATTTGCCTCTGCCCATCTTGATTCCGGCGTCATCCGGGTCGCTGCCGCCCAGGAAGACTGCAGCTATCTCGTCCCGGCTAAAGCCACCTTTCAAGGCGGCGTCGACCTGCTTCTTGAACTTGGCGAAGTCAGTCGACGTGGACATTCCCAGCCACGGGCACTCCGGAAAATCGACATGAGCGAAGAACAATCGGAGAAGGGCTTCCGACGCGTGATGAACGATTGTGACCGCTTCCATCCGCACGAATTGGTAGCGCTGCTGGGGATGCGGAACTGACGTGCCCTGGAAACAAATCGAATCTCCGACAGGACGGTCTGATCCGTATGCGGGAGCAAGGGCTTCATCTTTGCAAGCCATTAGTGCCAGGCTCTCGACTCGCATCTTGATGAACTCTGAAGGATCTGCGCTGTAGAAGACCGCATTCAGTTCCGGGAATTGGCGATCATCCAGCACTCGGCCCTGGGCGTCAGGCTCCGCCCACGCCTTCTTCGAACCAACGTTCTCTGTCATGGTGTGTCAGCGTATGCGCGCCCTCCGACAAACCTCGCGGCGTTTTCTTTCTCTGCCGGTTTCCATCTCCAACCTCACAGGCGCAACTTTCCCGCGTCCGCTGACAGACGATGTCCGGAATGTCACCCCATGATTGGTTTGACGCAGCTGTCGCGTAATCGGTTCCCTTGTCTGCGCGGTGTAGTAGATCTTGATTGGTCCGGTGCTACAGATCGGCCAGAGTCGCAGGAGGAACGTCGAGATGGACAAATTAGTAGCCGACTCACTGGCTGGCACAGTGGGTTATGTCTGGCCATTTTTCGAAGAGACCGGCGGAGATGAATGAATCGCCCTGGAAATGTTGGAGGCTCCTGACCTTGGAAACGAGGATGCAGGTATGCCGAAGGAACAGTCTGCCGG
>NZ_LQIR01000042.1:0-11971 GCF_001499925.1 Mycobacterium lehmannii | reverse complement strand
ACCCGAACGACTCCTGCGCCCACCCGACGAGCAGGAAACCCGCAGCCACAACGACACCGCCACTTCGCCCGAACCCGCAGAGGACTCGAGGTCGCATGTCGAATCGGAGTCCGATGAGGCAAAGCCCGCCACCGGCACCCAGATAGCCCAAGCGGAAATGGGCGCCGCAGGGCCCGCGAACGAAACCGAAATAGCCGACGAAGACACGGCGTCGGGTGCCGAGCCCGGCGACGACAACGACACTGCCGACGAAATCGCGAGCCCGCTCGCAAACGCCGAGCCCGCCGGGGCTAACCAAGGCGCTCAAACCGAAACGTATACCAATCCGACCGAAGCCGAATCAGGTGTCGCGGTGTCAATTGACGGATCCAGCGAACCCGGCGGACCAGCGCCCCCAGGAGACCAGGCGGCCTGACGGCCGGCGCGAGGAAGCCCGGGTCCACCTGGATCACCAGGCCGCGCGGAATCAGCAGGCCCGCGCCGATGAGCACCCCCAGAAGCGACGAAAGCCCGCCCCAACCAAAGGCCGAAGCGGGCTTCCAAAAGTGGAGCTAAGGGGACTCGAACCCCTGACCCCCACACTGCCAGGGTGAAACAGTATGTGCTGGCCCGTGTCTCGGCGTCCAACCCGTACGGATTTGTCCACGTCGGCGGGGCGCTCATTGTGTCGGTTTGTCTAGTGCGCGTTTGCCCGTAATCGAGAGTATTAGGACACGGCTAGGACACACCGAACGGGTGTTCGTCGTTGTTGGTGGATGCGGGCACAGTGGTCCCATGGCTAGAACTGCACGCGTCGCTCTGCCCGAGGACGACTACCTGACCCTGATCGGCCAGGTGGCCTACATGGTCAGCTCCCTGGAGTGGACCATCCTGGGCGACCTGCCGGGCCTGGCGCAGCACCTTCCACCCGACCTCACGACGTCGGCGCTGGCGGGCAAGTCCACCGGCCAGATCGCCGGGACGCTGAGCAAGGCAGTAGGCGCGATCGGCGACGACGACGTGCGGGCGTATGTGGAGGAGGCCGGTCGTGTGCTTGGCGAAGCCGCGACCATGCGCAACGACGTTCTTCACGCGCGACCGGCGACGATCGGCGGAGAGCAGCGCCTATACCGCTGGAAGCCGGGCCGCGCGTTCCCCATCGACACCGCCTGGCTGAACAGCACGATTGACCAGCTGTCCAAGGGATCGACGGCGCTCGACCGGCGGAGACCGCTGCACAAGCACCCTGCGTTCGCCGACCGGTTCTCCCGGCTCGACCGCTGAGTCGGTATTCGGCCAGTCCAGTCCGGCTTGTGGGTGGGGGTGGTGCATCATCGTGATCATGCCGTCCATCCCCGCTCCGGTAGAGCCTTCGGTGCTCCGCTGGGCGCGCGAGTCGTGCGGTCTGATCGAGGTCGCGGCGTCGCGCAAGCTCAACCTGCCCGACGACCGGGTCGCGGCCTGGGAGGCGGGCACAGCGGTGCCGACCATCGCGCAACTGCGCAAGGCTGCCGAGGTCTACAAGCGTTCGCTGGCTGTGTTCTTTCTGTCGGCACCGCCGGAGGGATACGACACCCTGCGCGATTTCCGGCGGCTCGAAGGTGCCGACGCCGCGCGCTGGTCTCCCGATCTACATGAGGAGTTTCGGCGCGCCCACACACAACGCGACTTCGCCCTGGAGCTGGCCGAGACCGAGGAGCGCGAGCTTCCCGACGCCTGGCGCGTCGCGGTGTCGGCGGACGACAGCGACGCCGAGATCGCTGCCCGCATCCGCGCGGCCCTGATCGAGGTCGGACCGCTGCCCATCCCGCCCAACTCCCCCAGTCCCTACGAGCACCTGAATGCGTGGGTGTCTGCCATCGAGGCGTCCGGCGTGCTGGTGCTGGCGACGCGCGGCGGCAAGGTGGCCGTGGACGAGATGCGCGGCATGTCGCTCTACTTCAACGTGCTGCCGGTGATCGTGCTCAACGGCGGCGACTACCCACGCCCGCGCCTGTTCTCGCTGCTGCATGAGTTCGTCCACCTGGTGCTGCACACCGAGGGGCTGTGCGACGTGGTGACCGACGACCGGCCACGCACCGCCAACAGGACGCTGGAGGCGCGGTGCAACGCCATCGCCGCCGCCGTACTGATGCCCGCCGCCGAAGTGCGCGCAAGGCCGGAGGTCATCGCTCGCAGCGACATCCCGGCGTCGTGGACCTACGACACACTGCGCCCGGTCGCCGCGCAGTTCGGTGTGAGCGCCGAGGCGTTCCTCCGGCGGCTGTCCACGCTGGGGCTGGTGCCGGTCGACCTGTACCGGCAACGGCGTGCGGAGTTCATCGCCGCCCACGACGACGAGGCAGACCGCAATCGCGCGTCGGGCGGCAACTGGTATCGCAGCACGGCGCGCGACCTCGGCAAGGCGTACGTGCGCGCGGTCACCGACGCCCACCGCCGCCGCGTCATCGACAGCAACACCGCCGCGATCTACCTGGACGCGAAGGTGAGCCAGATTCCTCGCCTGGCTGAGTCGGCGGAGCTGCGGAGCGTGGTTTGACCGACGAGTTCTACTCCTTCGATACCAGCGCCATCCTCAACGGGCGGCGCGACCTGTTCCGGCCCACCGTGTTTCAAACGCTGTGGGTGCAGATCGAGGGCGCGATCCCCGACGGTCAGATCAGGTCGGTGGACGAGGTGCAGCGCGAACTCGCCAGACGTGACGACGACGCGCGGCAGTGGGCCGACGCGCAGGGCGACCTGTTCATGCCGCTCGAATTGCCGATACAGCAGAGCGCCACCCAGATTCTCAACGTGCACCCCCGGCTGGTCAGCCAGGGCGGAAGGCGCAGCGCCGCAGACCCATTCGTGATCGCGCTGGCGATGGTGCGCAACGGCACCATCGTCACCGAGGAGACCGCCACCGGCAATCTGGACAAGCCGCGTATCCCCGACGTATGCGGCGATCTCGCCGTGCCGTGTCTCAACCTCATGGAGTACATCGAGGCCCAAGGCTGGACTTTCTGAGCCGCCTGCGCCCGGTGCATGCAGCGGCGATCGAAATGACGTGCTCGACCGTTCCGAAGTTCTGCGCCCAAGCGGTAATTAACAAGAGTCGGGCGACTCCTACACGCGCTCGCCCGAGGGTCGGCAGCCAGCACAGAGTGCCGCGGGCTCGGCCATTTACGCTCCAGCGGTAAGTCTTCCGCAGGGCTAAAGCTGGCCGCCACGAACTATTTCAGCAGCCGAGTTCGACGACGGCAGCGATGATGAGATCGACTGCTGCGGGTACCGAGATGGCGAGGTCTTCGATGACCATGGGGACGGCATCGGACGAGGGGTGGCCGCTGCGGATGAAGCGGCAGACTTTCTGGCCTTCGGTCAGTATCTGGGCGCGGGTCAGGTGTGCCATTTTAGGTTCTATTCGCTGCAGGTAGCTGTCTTGATCTCCAAGGGCTGTCGGCGCGGTCGTGATCGAGATACCGATCGTGAAGGCGAGAATGGCGAAAATTTTCGTCATGGGCGTACGCCCGCAGGGGCCGGCTGGATGGCTGGTTGACGTCGTGAGGGGCGTTGTGGCCACCAGCTGGCTTCGCGTAGGAGTGTGGCGATGGCGGGCACGGTGAGGGTGCGCACAAGGAAGGTGTCGAGCAGTAGACCGAAGCCGATGATGAGGCCGGCTTGGATCATGATGGCCACTGAGCCGACCATGAGGCCGAACATGCTGGCGGCGAAGATGAGGCCGGCGGAGGTGATGACGGCGCCGGTGTTGGCGACGGTGCGTAGGACTCCGACGCGGATGTTACTTCCGGATTCTTCGCGCAGCCGGGAAACGAGCAGCATGTTGTAGTCGGCGCCGACGGCGACGAGGATGATGAATGCCAACAGTGGTACGGGCCAGGCGATTTCGTGTCCGAGGGCCCATTGGAATATCAGGACGCCGAATCCGATCGAGGCGAGGTAGTTGAGCAGGACGGTGCCGAGAAGGTAGATCGGTGCCAGTAGTGCGCGTAGCAGCAGCACCAGGATGATGCCGACAATGACGGTGGTGGCCAGGGCCAGTTGGGCGAAGTCTGCCCACAGGAGCCGTTGGATGTCGGAGTTGACGGCTGGGAAGCCGGCGACAGAGACGGTGGCGTCGGCCAGTGAGGTGTTGGGTCGCGCGTTGTTGGCGGTGGTGGTGATGCGGTTGGCGAGGTCCATGGCGTCGACGCTGTAGGGGTCGTGGCTGCTTTCGATCATGAACCGTGCTGTTTTGCCGTCTGGTGAGAGGAATTGTTCGGCGACGTCGGTGAATTGGCGGTTCTCGAAGGCGTTGGCGGGTAGGTAGAAACCGCTCGATGAGTCGGAGTCCTGGGCAGCGCGTGCGGAGTTCTGTAGCTGGGTGGCGATCTGGCTCATCCCTGAAAGCATTTCGATGTTGCTGTCGGCCAGGGTGCGCACACCGGTGGCCAGTGCTTGGGCGCCTGAGGCGAGTTGGCCGATCCCGTCTTGGAGGCGGCGCAGGTTGCCAGCCAGGTCAGCGGGGTTTCCCAGCGCCCCGAAGGCGTTGTCCAGTGAGGTGACGGCGTTCTGGACGGTGGTGAGGGTGCCGGCGACGGTGGCATTGCTGGCGGGGTTGTAGCGGTCGCCGAGGTCGGCGATCTGGGTGAAGAATCCGCTGTTGCGCAGTGTGATCAGGATCTGTACTTGGTCGCGGATCTGGGCGCATTGGGGTGTGGTGGCACACCACGGCGAGGTGTTGAGGGCACCCACGAGGGGCTCTAACGTGGTGATGGCGTGTTGTGCCTGGTCGGCCAGTGGTCGCAGGCCGGGGCCGGATTGGATGGCCTGATCGACCGCAGGTGCGGTGGCCGAAAGTTGTTGCAGCAGTGGTCGGAACTGGTTGACCTGAGTGCCGGCGGATTGGGCTTGAGTGAGGATTCCGGCCAGGGGGGCTAGGGCGGTGCGTACGGTGGTGTCGAGTTGGGCCAGTCCGCCAGCGAGTTGGTCGGCGCCGTCGGTGAGTTTGGTGAGCTCGTCGCGGCGGGCGTTGCCGTCGGCGACTGCGCCGGCCATCTTGTCTCCGATCTGACCGTTTTGCCAGGCCAGTTGCGCTTGATCGAGGCGTTCCCCGGTGGGGCGGGTGACTCCGGAGACTTTGGTGACACCGGGAACCTGGGAGACGCGGGAGGCCATTTCGTCGAGGTCGGCCAGTCCCTTGCCGGTGCGCATGTCGGTGGGGTTCTCGACGACGAGGAATTCGGTGATGACGGCGTCTTTGCGGAAGTGGCGGTCCAACAGTTGGTAGCCCTGGTTGCTGGCGGTGGTGGCAGGTTGGCCTTTGCGGTCGTCGTAGCTGATTTTGATGGTCGCGGCCACCGCGGACAGCGCGAGCAGGATGACGAGGCTGACGATCAGTAGTGGCACCGGCCGGCGCACCACCGCGACGGCGACACTGTTCCAGTAACGACGGGTGCGATCGGATTTGGGTTCACCGATGCCGCGTTTAGCGGCCAACGCCAGCACGGGCGGTAGCAGGGTGACTGTGGCCAGGAAGCCGAACAGGACCGCGATGGCGCATGCGGGGCCTAGGGCGGCGAACACGCTCAAACGAGCGAACACCATGGCCAGGAACGCCAGTGCGACGGTGGCGGCGGAGGCCAGGATGACGCGACCGATGCTGGCGGTGGCGTGGATGATGGCCTGCTCGGCCGGTACCTGGGCGCGGCGCTGCTCGTGGTAGCGGCTGATCAGGAACACGGTGTAGTCGGTGCCGGCGCCGAGCAGGATCGCGGTCATGAACGCGACGGTGAATTGCGAGACCGGCATGCCCATCTCGCCCAGCGCGGACAGGACGCCGCGCCCGACGGCCAGGCTCAGCCCGATGACCAGCAGAGGCAGCAGTGCGGTGAACACCGACCGGTAGACGATCAGCAGGATCAGCGCGATCATGGCGGCGGTGGCGATCGAGATCAACAGCAGATCGTGCTCGGCGGAGGCGATCATGTCGCTGAACGTCGCCGGCGGTCCGGTGACGTGCGCGGTGGTGGTGGAGTCGCTGAACACTTCGGCGGTGATGCCACGCACCGCCTTGACTGACTCGGCTGCCGTGGGGTCACCCAGCGTGCCGGTCACTCCCACTGGCAGATACCACGATTTGCCGTCGGCGCTGACGGCTTGGGTTTTCGTGGCCGGATCGGCCAGCAGATCCTGCACCAGCAGCACGTGCTGACTGTCAGCGCGCAGTCGCTCCAGAAGGCGGTCGTAGCGCTGCTGGGCCGCCGGGGTCAGCCCGGCAGGGTCTTCCATGGCCACAAACAGCATGGTTTTCGAGCCTTGTTCGCCGAAGGCTGTGCTCATCCGCTCCACCGTTTGCAGCGACGGGGCGTCGCGCGGAATCAGATCCACCGACTGCTGCCGCACCACCGTTTCCAGCTGGGGAAACAGCAGCGCCAGGATGATGGCGGCGCCGATCCACACCCCGATGGTTAAGGCTTTGTGCCGCACTGTGAAGCGGCCCAGCGCTGCCAGTCGGGCGCTGTATTCGCGGCTGTGTGCGGGATCGGCGGAAGGGCTGTCACGCCGGCGAGTTGGGGTGGCAGGTGTCGAGGAGCCTGTCATGCGGTCGGTCACCGAACCTCCCCTGGTCGGACGATACTAGCAGTATCGCTACGCTACAGTATGTAGCGAAGTGGCTCGCAGTTGGCCGGCGTCAGCCGGAGCGGGCCTAGCGTCGGTTCACGATGTTGGCGTCGTCGTCGTCGGGGATGTCATGCCTGACCACGCGGACTCGCCCATGAGGTAGGCAAGCCATGTATCCATGTCGCTTGCCGTACAGCTCCCATGCGGTGCTCTGCTCGTCAGGATCGACGTCGATGCGGTGGCCACGGGAGAAGGCCAGATGCAGACCTCCGTCGTCACCAGACCAGGCCTGGGTGCACACAGCGCCGGCCAGATCCAGCAGCGGGCGCTCGTACACCGAGATCTTCAAGGGGTTGATCTGCACCGTCTCGGTGAGAAATCTATCGACTGCGGGCAGGGTGAGCAGCAAGGGGCGCCAGATCACAACCTCGTTGTAGTCGTCGAGGTCCAGCATCAAGCCGTCGCGCACGGAGACACGTTGCACGACACAGTCTTCAATCCATTGGGTGTACATGGCCTTCTCCTTCGACGCATCGTTGAGCCGTACCTGAAGAGTACGGCAGGTATCGCTGCGATACCAGGAGTAGCGTTACGGTGCGGTTGCGTTTGGGGTCACCTTGTTTATGACTCTGCGGGTGGCCCGGTCGATGCGATCGCGGGTATCGGCTGCCGGCACGCGCCCGCTGATGAAGGCAACGAGGTTGGCCAGCCAGATGTCGGATATGACGCCGGCGAGACACAGATCTGCCGGTGTCGGCTCGCCACCCCGGAGGGTGCGGGCCAGCAAGATTTCAATCGTTGCGGCGGCGCGGTCGAGCTCCGCAGCGGCGCGGGTGTCTGCGACGGCGAAGGCCCGGGTCATGGCGTCGGTCAGCAGCGGGTCGCGCTGCCACCGGTCGTGTAGGTGGGCGGTCAATCGATCCAATCGCTGTTGCGGTGTGCCGGCACCGCTTGACCAGTCGCCGGAGACGTCGAGGCGCTGAAATTCTCGGGTCAGCGCTGCCACCAGCAGGTGGGTTTTGGCTTGGTAATAGCGGTATAGCGTGCCCACGGCGATACCTGCTCGCTCGGCGACTGTCCGCATGTGGACCGCGTCGTAACCGCCCGTGGCAGCAACAGCCAGCGCGGCATCCATGATCGCCTCGCGGCGACGCGCTGAGGCACGCGAACGCGGCACCCGAGCTGCGTGGGCCTGGTCGGAAGCCGAACTGCCCTGGTTCTGTGCGGGTTCGCTGCTCACGCGAGTGCTGGCGACAGTCATGGCGTTTGACCATTGACGCCGCTGCGGCGCGAGAACTGCTCGAAGATCTCACCGAAACCGCTGACGTCGCCGTGAGCGGCGAAATGCGCGGTGTCGACCACAACGAACACTGCGCTCGCGGTGAACCGGGTGACCCCCTCGCAGGTCCCGGCCGCCGCAATGTGCAGCGCCCGCCCCTCACGGGCGCTGATGTGCGCGGTGATCCGGTGGAGCTGATGCAACGGCACTGGCTGCAGGTACTCAACCGTCAAAGTGCGCGTCACCGCTGGCGTTCCGGCGATCCACAGCGTGAAGCCCAGCACGTCATCGCAGGCGGCTGCCACCGCCCCACCATGCACCAAGCCCGGGGCTCCAATGTGACGCTCGTCGAACGTGACATCGGCATACACCGAATCCGCACTGCGGTGGACCTCCAAATGCAGGCCGTGCGGATTCGCCGGGCCGCACCCCATGCACGTCGGGGTGTGCGAAGGTAGCCGTTCTGACGGCACTGCACTTTCTGGCACGAGGACGCTCCCGGTACATCTAGTTTCGCTGCGATACTCTTGGTACCACAACTGCTAGACTACTGGGCGCGACATCGCCTGAATCGACCGCCGAGGTGACCCGTGAGCGACAGCAGTCAGCCATCCCTGCACGATGATGACGACATCGACCCGCGGCGGATCCGGTCACGCAACCGGTTATTGGACGCTGCCGCAACACTTCTGAGCACCGGAGGCGTCGAGGCCGTTACCATCGATGCTGTCACCAAAGCATCCAAGGTTGCCCGCACCACGCTGTATCGCCATTTCAAAAGCTCATCGCATCTCCTGGCTGCCACATTCGAGCGGCTACTGCCGCAGGTCACCGCCCCGCCGCCGACCAGTGGCCCGTTGCGTGAGCAGCTGATCGAGTTGCTCAGCCGTCAAGCCACCCTGTTCAACGACGCCCCGCTGCACGTCACCACCCTGGCATGGCTCGCGCTGGGACCCACGGGCACCAGCAGCGACACCGATGAGCGGCACGCAGCCGGCGCGCTGCGCACCCGTGTCATCGACCAGTACCGACAACCGTTCGATGCGCTACTGCAGAGTGCGCAGGCTCGAGCCGAACTCGAAGACTTCGACGTCGAACTGGCGCTTTGCCAGCTTGTCGGGCCGCTGGCGTTCGCCCGAATGACCGGGCTGCGCAACATGACTCACCACGACTGCACACAGATCGTTGACGACTTCCTCGCCGCCCACCGCACGAGGAGCAGTGATCCTCTTACGGCGTCAACGCCTGCGCCGGCGCGACCGAAGAAGGCGCCGCGTCGCAAAGCGGCTAGCTCGCCGGCCACATGATGGGCAGCGACAGGTAACCGCGAATCGGCCCCGAGCGAAGACGCACCGCCGAGTCGACATCGACTGCCCAGTCCGGCAACCGTGACAGCAATGCGCCCAATACAATTCGGGCCTCTAGACGGGCGAGCGCAGCTCCCAGACAGAAGTGGATACCGCGGCCGAAGGCCACCTGGTGTTCGGGCTTGCGGTCAATGTCGAACACGTCCGGGCGGGCGAACACCCGCTCGTCGCGATTGGCTGACCCGAACAGCAACAGTACCGAATCGCCCTGCGACATTGTGGCCCCGTGCAGTGCCACATCTGTGGTCAACACCCGCGACAGTCCCTGCACCGGTGAGTCATAACGCAACAGCTCCTCGACCGCCTGCCCGATCAGTGTCGGGTCGGCGGCCAACCGGCGTCGGCTCCGGGGGTGCCCGGCCAACACCACCGCGGCGTTGGCCAGCAGGTTGGTCGTCGTCTCATGACCAGCTATCAGCAGTAGCAAGCAGAACCCAAGCAACTCGTCGTCGCTGAGGCGCTGACCGTCGACCTCGGCGGCCACCAACGCCGACATCAAATCATCGCGCGGCGCCTTGCGCCGATCGGCAAGGAAATCCGCGAAATACGCATAGACCGCGGCCGCGGCCGCCAGGCCTTCGGCCACCTCACCGTGTGCGGGATTGGACTGAATCAACGTGCTCGACCACTGCCGAAACTGCTGACGATCTTCCCGCGGTATCCCCAACAGGTCGGCAATCACCATGGCCGGCAGGATCCCGGCGAAATCGGCAACAAAGTCCGCACGACCCGCGCTGTGCATGACCTGCTCAGCCAATGCCGCCGCCAACTCGTCGATACCGGTCTCCAGGGCCGCAATCCGCCGCGGGGTGAACGCCTTGCTGACCAAACCGCGCAACTGATCGTGTCGCGGCGGATCCATCAAGATCATCATCGGTAGAAACGACTCCAAAAACGGCGCGTCCGGCGGCGTCGGAAACACCCCATTGACCGAGGAATAGGTCTGGTGATCGAGCAGGGCAGCAATCACGTCCTCGTGGCGGCTGAGCACCCAGGTATTCGCAGTCTCCGCCCGAAACACCGGCGCCTCATCGCGCAACTTCCGATAGACGGGGTACGGGTCGTCCTGGATGTTCGTATCGAACGGGTCGTAGTGAAGCTGCGCAGTCGTCATTGCCTCTCCCGCCGCGTATAGAACAGTGGTTTAGACTGCAAGTCTAATTGACAGGGGTGTCAATGCGTGAGGTTCCGCCACAAATCGCCGACCGCCTATCCGCGGCTGCGGCGCTGTTCGCCGAGCGCGGACTTAACGACACCAAAATCGAAGACGTCGCCGCGGCGACGGGGGTCCCCAAGGCGACGCTGTACTACTACTTCGCCGGCAAGGAAGACATCCTGGCGTTTCTACTCGAAGACGTCCTGCACGAGATCGCAAAAGAGGTCGCCACTGTGGCCGACGGCGGCGGCGGCAGCGGTGCCGACCGACTGCACCGCGTCATCGCGGCCCAGCTGCGCGTGATGGCTCAGCGACCCGCCTCCTGCCGCGCCCTGATCGGTGAACTCGGCCGGGCGGCGCGGATGCCGGTCATCGCAGACAAAATCGGCACCGCCTATCTGGAACCCGTGGAGGTGCTGCTGCACGCCGGCGCCGCCGACGGTTCCTTGGCCGCGGTAGCCGACGCCAGGGCCGCGGCCACAGCCCTTTTCGGCGCCGTCACCATCACCGCTCTGACCTACCTCGTCACCGGCGAACCACTCGTCGAGGATCTGCTGACGCGCACCATTCACGATGTCGTGTTCTCCGGACTGCGCCCACGCTGATCGCATCGCCGCCACATCCTCGGCCGAGCGGTTGCACCATCCAGTCCTCCCAGCAGGCCTGTCAACCAGTGTGCTTAACGGTCGGCGCCAAGTAGCTGTAGACGGTGGCGTGAGAGAGGCGCCCAAGATCTTCGCAATGTCGGTCGCGGTGATCCCCTTGACGGCAGGCGTTGCGCCTTCGCGCACAGGTGGTGGATAAGTGTCGGGTCGGCGATTCGTGAACCGCGGGTCGGTCAATGGCATTGGTTGCCGTTCATCACCCCGCTAGTGTGGGGGCCACGCCGCCGTCACCGCAGGTACCGCCACTGCGGCCGCGCAGAATGTCCTAACCATGGCCTATCCCAGTCACTCTCGTCGATCAAAGGGTGACAGGACGCGGGCCACACTCACGTCAACTGCGGCCCGGCAGCAGTGGGCAGCCCGCGCAATTCGTAGAATTCGTCGCGCAAGCGTTTCACATCGTCCGCGGTCGTGACATTAACCTGAGCCGGCATATATGCGCCGGTCAGCTTCGCCAGCTGGTCGCGGTTGCGCGCGATCTCACCGTTCAGCAGCGCCAACGTCTTGTCGTCTTCCCGGTGGGACGCCGCCGCGAACCGGTCGAACAAAACCGCGGCGGTGATGCGCGCCGACTCGATCAACGATTGCCGCGACGAGTCGGCAGCTTCCGGGCCGTTGCGCTCCTGGTGCCGTTTCACCGCGGTCTGAGCTGCGCCGTGCGACGCGTACCCAAGTTCGGTTGCAATCCGGTTCCAAGACCAACCGATGGACCGAAGTTGGAAAGCGCGTTCGGCGCGGGCGCGGCTGTCGTGCAGTGGCATCACTCGCATGCCGCAATGATGCCGCAGCAGGGCGCAGCCCAGCGGCAGCGTCCAGCGCGGCCGGGTCCGGCCGCACCGACACATTGAATCGCCCTGGAAATGTTGGAGGCTCCTGACCTTGGAAACGAGGATGCAGGTATGCCGAAGGAACAGTCTGCCGG
>NZ_LQIR01000041.1:0-13007 GCF_001499925.1 Mycobacterium lehmannii | reverse complement strand
GAGGGGACTGCGCGCCGAATACGCCGCCACCGTGTTCAGCACCACCGAGATCGACACCATGATCGATCGATTCCAACGCATCCTGACCGCCTTCACCACCGACCCCACCCGACAACTCGTGACGATCGACATTCTCGACACCGACGAATACATCCAGCTCGACGAGTGGAGCAACCGTGCGGTATTGAGCGAGACAGTGGAGGCGCCGGTCTCGATTCCGGCAGCGTTCGAAGCGCAAGTCCGCCGCACTCCCGACGCCGTCGCACTGACGTACGACGGTTCATCGCTGACGTATCGGGAGATGAACGACCTTGCTGATCGGTTGGCGCACAAACTGATCGGACAGGGAGCAGGGCCAGGACAGCGGGTGGCAGTGTTGTCGGAGCGGTCAGCCCGGGCGGTGATCGCGATACTGGCGGTTCTGAAGACCGGTGCGGCCTATCTGCCGATCGACCCGGCTCTGCCGGCGGTCCGTCTGCAATTCATCCTCCAAGATGCTGACCCGGCGGCGGTGTGCACCACGAGTGGACTGCGGGCGCGTCTGGACGGACTGGACGTGCCCGTCGTCGATATCGATGCACCGGCCGACGAACGACCTGGAACCACCCTGTTGCCGCCGGCGCCTGGTGATGTCGCGTACTTGATTTATACGTCGGGTACGACGGGGGTGCCCAAGGGTGTGGCGGTGACTCATCACAACGTGACCCAAGTTCTGGAGTCGTTGCATTCGGATATGCCCGCGGGTCCGGGCCAGGTGTGGTCGCAGTGGCATTCGTTGGTTTTCGATGTGTCGGTGTGGGAGATCTGGGGTGCGCTGTTGCATGGCAGCCGTCTGGTGGTGGTGCCCGAATCGGTGGCCGCGTCGCCCGATCACCTGCACGAGTTGCTGGTCGCTGAAGGCGTCACTGTTCTGTACCAGACTCCGTCGGCGGTGGGGATGTTGTCGCCGGAGGGCTTGGAGTCGACGACGTTGGTCGTCGCCGGGGAAGCCTGCCCGAGTGAGGTGGTGGATCGGTGGGCGCCGGGGCGGGTGATGCTCAACGCCTACGGTCCGACCGAGACGACGATTTATGCGGCGATCAGTGCGCCGTTGGTGACGGGTTCATCGGTGGTGCCGATTGGTTCGCCGGTGCCCGGTGGGGCGACATTCGTCCTGGACGAATGGCTGCGCCCAGTGGCGGCCGGGGTAGTTGGTGAGCTGTATCTGGCGGGTCGCGGTGTGAGCCTCGGCTACCTCAACCGGTCCGAACTGACGGCGTCACGGTTTGTGGCATGCCCGTTCGGGGAGCCGGGAGCGCGGATGTATCGCACCGGGGATCTGGTGCGCTGGAATTCTGATGGGCAGCTGGAGTATCTGGGCCGGGCAGATGATCAGGTCAAGATCCGCGGATACCGGATCGAGCTCGGGGAGATTCAGGCAGTGTTGGCCGCGCTCGACGGGGTGGATCAGGCGGCGGTGATCGCGCGTGAGGATCGTCCCGGCGATAAGCGCCTGGTCGGCTACATCACCGGGACGGCGGATCCGGCCGAGTTGCGTGCCACGATGGCCGAGCGGCTGCCGGCGTACATGGTGCCGTCAGCGGTGGTTGCGCTCGAGGCGTTGCCGTTGACGGTCAACGGCAAGCTCAACCGGCGGGCCCTGCCGGCGCCGGAATATCGCAACGCCACCGAGTATCGGGCGCCCTCGAGCGCGGTCGAGGAGATTGTGGCCGGCATCTACGCCCAGGTATTGGGTGTGGAGCGGGTCGGGGTCGATGATGCGTTCTTCGATCTGGGCGGCGACTCGATATCGGCGATGCGGGTAACCGCCGCCATCAACACCGCCCTCGACAGCCATCTGTCGGTGCATGCGTTGTTCGAGGCGCCGACGGTGGCCGGGTTGGCGCACCGACTGGAGGCCGCAGGCTCCGACGATGCCAGCGCTGCCCTGTTCGAGCAGGTGCACGGGCGCGGTGCTACCGAGATCCACGCCCGGGACCTGACGTTGGACAAGTTCCTCGATGAGGCCACCCTGGCTGGTGCGCCGGACCTGCCAGGTCCCAGTGCTGAGGTGCGCACGGTGTTGTTGACCGGGGCGACCGGCTTTCTGGGCCGCTATCTGGTGTTGCAGTTGCTCGAACAGATGGAACAGGTCGACGGCAAACTGATCTGCCTGGTGCGCGCCAAGACCGACGACGACGCCCGACGCCGGTTGGACGACACCTTCGACAGCGGCGATCGGAGATTGTTGCGGCATTTCCACGGTCTGGCCGCTCGGCATTTGGAGGTCATCGCCGGAGACAAAGGCCGACCCGACTTGGGACTGGATCAGCATACACGACGCCGGTTAGCGAATTCTGTTGATTTGATTGTGGATTCGGCTGCTGTGGTCAACAGTGCGCTGCCCTACAACGAGTTGTTCGGTCCGAACGTGGTGGGCACCGCCGAGCTGATCCGCTTCGCGCTGACTACCAAGCTCAAGGCGTTTGCGTTCGTGTCGACCTCCGATGTGGGCCGTCAGATCGACCCGTCGGCGTTCGTCGAGGACGCCGACATCCGCGACATCAGCGCGACCCGGGTCGTTGATTCTGGCTATGCCAACGGTTATGGCAACAGCAAGTGGGCCGGCGAGGTGCTGCTACGCGAAGCCCACGACTTGTGCGGGCTGCCGGTGTCGGTGTTCCGCTCGGGCATGATCCTGGCCGACCCGACATATGCGGGTCAGTTGAATCTCTCGGACAACGCGACCCGGCTCGTGCTCAGCTTGCTGGCCACCGGGGTGGCGCCGGGGTCGTTCTATCAGCGCGACGCCCAGGGCAACCGCAAACGGGCCCACTTCGATGGGCTGCCGGTCGATTTCGTCGCCGAAGCCATCGCCACCCTGGGCGTACAGACCGTCGACGGGTTCGCCACCTATCACGTGATGAACCCCCACGACGACGGCATCGGACTCGACGAATACGTCGACTGGCTCATCGAAGCCGGCTACGACATCGAACGCATCGACGACTTCGACCAATGGCTACAGCGCTTCGAAACCGCACTGCGCGCGCTACCCGATAAGCAACGCCAGCACTCGGTGCTGCAGATGCTTCTGGTGCTGCTGCACAACGCCAACACGCTGCAGCCGCCGGAGCCCACCCTGGGCGCCTACGGACCGACCGACCGTTTCCGCGCCGCTGTACAGGAAGCCAAAATCGGTCCGGATAAAGACAAGCCGGACATCCCCCACGTCACCGCGCCGGTCATCGTCAAGTACGCCACCGACCTACAACTGCTCGGACTGCTGTAGACGCCTATGCCGAGCTGTCGGTCACCTTGCGTCCGCGCAAGCGATTGGGAAGCCGCATAGCCGTCTCGACGAGGCCCTGGAACTTGCTCGTCACGTCCAAGTAGTAGGTGGGCGTCAGCCGCGTAAGGAGGTCCCACGCGTAGGCGTCCGGCCCGACGAGGATGCGCGCTTTACCGGCCTCCACGCCCCGATGAATTATTTCGGCGGCCTTGTCGGGCTGGGTGAGCGAGACCGCCGCGAAATCCTTGACCATCTGCTCGCGGGTGATCCCAAGCTCCGAGCCTTCTTTGAAACGCGCATTCTGCACGATGTTGGTGTTCACCCCGCCGGGGAAGACGTTGACCGCCCTGACCCCGGTGTCCCGTATCTCGTAACGGAGTGCGTCGGTGAACCCGCGCACCGCGAACTTCGCCGCCGAGTAGGCGCTTTGGTTCGGAACGGCGGCCAGACCGAACACGCTCGAGGTGTTGACGATGACGCCCTCGCCCTGCTCGACAAGCATCGGCAGGAACGCCCGCGTCCCGTTGACCACCCCGCGAAAGTCGATGTTCCACAACCATTCTTCGTCAGCCGGATCGCCGTCGAGGATCTTGGCCGCCAAGACGACACCGGCATTGTTGAAGACCGAGCCGATGATGGTGGGGGTCCAGTCACGCACCTCCTTGGCGAAGGAGGTCTGCGCCTGGGGATCGCTGACATCGAGAACGCGTGACAACACCGGCCCCGTCAGACTGGCCTCGGTTTCCTTCAGCGCCTGCTCGTTGATGTCCGAGATCGCCACCGGGCTGCCGTGTGCCGAGAGCCGTTGAGCAAGGCTGCGACCCATCCCCGACCCGGCACCACTGATGACCGCTGTGCGACCGCTGATGGTGACCTTCGACTTAGCCAACGTTGCTCCTCGTCATCGACCCCCCTTCGGCGGTCCAGAGCGTACTCGGCTGAGCGTCGAGCCTTACATGATCTGCTGGATGTGTAGGGGACCGCAGAAACAGTAGCAAGGGCAGCGCATCGCCGCATCACCCCTCAAATCCAGCGATTTTGCCGCGGCCGCTGGCCGGCGGCAACGACCATGAATACATTCGTTCGGTTGTCAAGCCGTGGGTTGAGCGCTCTCCAAGTCCTCTGGCAACTTCGGGCGCGGAGACGGTGATCACCATGATCAGTGGTCAACGCGCTATCAGTAATATGGTTTCGCGGACTTTCGCAAACTGGACAGCGAAACGGAGGGTGCATGACTGCTCGAGTCGAGGAGTTGGAGTTTCAGGCAGAGGCCCGCCAACTCCTGGAATTGCTGATCCACTCGGTCTACTCCAATAAGGATTCGTTCCTGCGGGAGCTGATCTCGAATTCCTCCGACGCGCTGGACAAGCTGCGGCTGGAGGCGCTGCGCAACAAGGACCTGGACGTCGACACCTCCGACCTGCACATCGAGATTGTCCCCGACAAAGAGGCCCGCACCCTGACCGTCCGCGACAACGGCATCGGTATGACCCACGACGAGGTCGTCGAACTCATCGGTACGCTCGCCAAGTCGGGCACCGGCCAGCTCCGGCAGCAGTTGCGTGAGGCCAAGAACGCGGCCGCCGCCGAGGAACTGATCGGCCAATTCGGGATCGGCTTCTACTCGACGTTCATGGTCGCCGACAAGGTCGAGCTGCTCACCCGCAAGGCCGGCGAAAGCGAGGCCACCCGGTGGATATCGAGCGGCGAGGCCACCTACACCATCGAATCCGTCGAGAACGCGCCTCAAGGCACCTCGGTCACCCTGCACCTCAAACCCGAAGACACCGAGGACCAGCTGCACGACTACACCTCGGAGTGGAAAATCCGGGCGCTGGTCAAGAAGTACTCCGACTTCATCGCCTGGCCCATCCGGATGGACGTCGAGCGCCGCACCCCGCCGGAAGAAGAGGGCGGTGAGGAAACCGTCACCGTCGAGACGCAGACCCTCAACTCGATGAAGGCGCTGTGGGCCAAGTCCAAGGACGAGGTCTCCGACGAGGAGTACAAGGAGTTCTATAAGCACATCGCGCACGCCTGGGACGACCCTCTCGAGGTGATCGCGATGAAAGCCGAAGGCACCTTCGAGTACCAGGCCCTGCTGTTCATCCCGTCGCAAGCGCCCTTCGACCTGTTCACCCGCGACGCCAAGGTCGGTATCCAGCTGTACGTGCGGCGCGTGTTCATCATGGGCGACTGCGAAGACCTCATGCCGATGTACCTGCGCTTCGTCAAGGGTGTCGTCGACGCACAAGACATGTCGCTCAACGTCTCTCGCGAGATCCTCCAACAGGACCGACAGGTCACCGCGATCCGCCGCCGGCTGACCAAGAAGGTCCTGTCGACGATCCAGGAGTTGCAGTCCGAACGGCCCGACGACTACCGCACGTTCTGGACCCACTTCGGACCCGTCGTCAAAGAGGGTCTGATGTCGGACTTCGACAACCGCGACACCCTGCTGCGGATCTCGTCGTTCGCTTCCACCCACAGCGACGACGAACCCACAACCCTCGCCCAGTACGTCGAGCGGATGAAGGACGGTCAAGAGCAGATCTTCTACGCCACCGGACAGTCCCGCGAACAACTCCTGAAGTCGCCCCACCTAGAGGCTTTCAAGGCCAAGGGTTACGAGGTGCTGCTGCTCACCGACCCGGTCGACGAGGTCTGGGTGGGCTCTGTGCCCGAGTTCGACGGCAAACCGCTGCAGTCGGTCGCGCGCGGCGAGGTCGACCTCGACTCGGATGAGGACAAGAGCGATGCCGAGCGCGAGGAACAACAGAAGGAGTTCGCAGATCTGCTCGACTGGTTGAAGGAGACCTTGAGCGAGCATGTCTCCGAGGTTCGGCTGTCCACCCGTCTCACCGACTCCCCGGCGTGCTTGATCACCCCGACCTTCGGCATCACACCCGCACTGGCCCGCATGTACCGGGCCTCGGGCCAGACGGTCCCTGTCTCGAAGCGGATCCTCGAGCTCAACCCGAAGCATCCGCTCGTCACGGGTCTGCGGGAGGCGCACAAGAACAGCGGTGAAGCGGCCGCACTGAACGACACCGCCGAACTGCTCTACGGCACGGCTCTTCTCGCCGAAGGCGACCTTCCCGACGACCCGGCCAAGTTCGCCGGGCTCATCGCCGAACGCCTCGCCCGTACCGTCTGACCGCGGGCGAGCGCGCCGAACCTGGGTACCCAGTATGTGCCCTGGTCAGCGGCGTGGGAAGCCGTTGACCTCATCCCTTGTTGAGGTTCTACGGTGATTTCATGAGCATCGAAGCGGGCAGTTCGCCGCAGCCGTTATCCGTTTGCCCAGCGTGGGAAGATGGGCTAAGTGGTTGACCCCGTAATCCAGGACCTGCGCTCAGCGCCGGCCATCGCCCCGCCACCGCAACGCCGACGCGCGAGCTCGGACCTGTGGCGGATGCTGCCGTACCTGATGCCGTATCGGGCGCGCTGGATCGCGATGGTCACCGTCGCCATCGCCAGCCTGGCGGCCACCGTGTCAATCCCACTGATGACCAAGGCCGTCATCGACGGTCCGGTGCGCCATCAGGATCAGCAGGGGCTGTGGCTGCTCGGCGCCGCCGCGATGGGCGTCGGTATCACCGAGGCGGTGCTGTGGTTCATCCGCCGCTGGCTGGCGGCGCGCGCCACCATGGGCGTCGAGGCCGACATCCGCAAAGATCTTTACGCCCGGCTGCAGGTGCTGCCGATGAGCTTTCACGGGCGCTGGCAGTCCGGCCAGTTGCTGTCGCGAATCATGAACGACCTCAGTACTATTCGTCGCTTCATGTCCTTCGGCTTGCTCTTCCTGCTGCTGAACGGCCTGCAGATCACCGTCGTGACAGCCATCCTGCTCGCGATGTACTGGCCGCTCGGCGTGGTGGTGATGGTGTCGATCGTGCCGATCACACTGACCGTGCTGCACTTTCAACGGGAGTACACCCGGTTGTCGCGGCTGGCGCAGGATCAGGCGGGTCACGTCGCCACCCACGTCGAGGAGTCCGCGCTCGGGCTGCGGGTGGTGAAGTCCTTCGGACGCGAGGACTACGTCTACGAGCGGTTCGACGACCAACTCACCGATCTCTATGACACGCAGCTCGATCGAGTGTCGGTCTCGGCGAAGTTCTGGACGTTGCTCGAAGTCATCCCGAACCTGACGTTGATCCTGGTGCTCGGTCTGGGCGCCTACGCCGCGGGCGAAGGTCACGTGACCCTGGGGACCCTGGTCGCGTTCATCACGATGATGCTGTCGCTGGTCTGGCCGATCGCCTCCTTGGGCTTCTTGTTGTCGATGACGCAGGAGTCGTTCACCGCCGCGAACCGGATCACCGAGATCTTTGATACGCCAATCGATATCGTCGACGGTCCCGTGGACCAGCCGCCGAGTGGCGGGCGCCTGGAACTCGTCGACGTCGGATTCCGATTCCCCGACTCGGACGAGTGTGCGCTGCGCCACGTCACGGTCACCGTCGAACCGGGGGAGACGCTCGCGCTTGTCGGCTCGACGGGATCGGGAAAGTCGGTGCTGGCCGCGCTGCTGTCCCGGTTGTACGACGTCACCGAAGGCTCCATCCGCATCGACGGCCGCGACATCCGGGAGCTCAGCCTGCCCGCGCTGCGTGAAACGGTGGCCACTGCGTTCGAGGACCCGACGCTGTTCTCCATGTCGGTCGCCGAAAACCTACGACTTGGGAGACCGGACGCGTCCGATGACGACCTGGCCGAGGCGGTCGACGTCGCGGCCGCGCACTTCGTCTACGACCTTCCGTTCGGCCTCGACACCCGCATCGGCGAACAGGGCATGAGCCTGTCCGGCGGGCAACGACAGCGGCTGTCTCTGGCGCGTGCGATTCTGGCGGCGCCCAAGATCCTCGTTCTCGACGACACATTGTCTGCGCTCGACGTGCACACCGAAGCGGTTGTCGAGGAGGCGCTGCGCCGGGTGCTGCACTCCGTCACCGGAATCGTTGTGGCCCACCGTGCATCGACGGTCCTGCTTGCCGACAAGGTAGCGCTGCTAGAGGGTGGCACGATCACCCATGTCGGCACCCACGCCGAGCTGCTCGCTGAAGTGCCGCAGTACCGGTACCTGCTGGCCGCCGACGACGAGCTGGCCGACGGCACCGAGCGCTCGTGCGCGTGGGAGGACGCTCGGGACCGCAGCCGCCTCGACCACGCCGTCGAGGAGCAGGAGGCGCTGCACCGCGACCCGGCGCAGCGACGGTTCGCCGCTTCGGAGGCCGAACGCCGATGACCGCGACCGACACCACTGATACCGCGACACCAGAATGGCGCGGCAAGTTCGAAGAACACCAGGACGATCTGCCGATCGACGAGACCGTCGACCGACGCCGCGAGGCCCGTTCACTTCTCGGCGACCTGCTGCGCCCCTACCGCTTCACAGTCGGGCTCCTCGCCCTCGTCGTGGTCGTGGAGAACGCGGCGCGTCTGTCGGTTCCGATCCTCGTGCAGCGCGGTATCGACCGGGGCATCCCGCCGATCGTCGAAGGCGGGCCGGCCCACACGCTGCTGATGATCGTCGGCACCCTCGCCATCGTCGTGGCGGTGCAGGCCACCAGTCGGATGTTCTTCCTCCGCCGCTCCGGGCGCATCGGCCAGAAAGTGCTTCTGGAGCTGCGCCGCAGGGTGTTTCGGCACTTCCAGCGCCTGGACATCGCCTTCCACGACCGTTACACCTCGGGGCGGGTGGTGAGTCGATCCACCAATGATGTCGAGGCCATCCAGGACATGCTGGAGACCGGTTTCGACAGCTTGGTCACCGCGGTGCTCACGCTGTTCGGCACCGCGATCCTGCTCGTCGTGCTCGACTGGCGGCTCGGGTTGATGTGCCTTGGTGCCTTCCCGGTGTTGATCGGGCTGGTGTGGTGGTTCCGCAACGAGTCGGCGAGAACGTATCGGCGGGTGCGCGAAAGCGCCGCGTTGGTGATCGTGCAGTTCGTCGAGACGATGACGGGCATCAAGGCTGTGCAGGCTTACCGCCGCGAACCGCGCAACCAGCAGATCTTCGAAGACATCGCCGACCGCTACAAGGCCGACAACGAGCGCACCTTCCAACTGCTCGCGATCTTCATGCCGGGTGTCAAACTCGTCGGCAACCTCACCACCGGCGTGGTGCTGCTCTACGGCGGCTACCGCGTCCTGAACGGACAGATGACGATTGGCACGCTGACCGCGTTCCTGCTCTACCTGCGCATGTTCTTCGAACCGATGCAGGAGATCTCGCAGTTCTTCAACACGTTCCAGTCGGCGGCGTCGGCCCTGGAGAAACTGGCTGGGGTGCTTGCCCAGCGCCCGGGTATCAACGACCCGAAGCACCCCGTGACGCTGACCGACGTGCGCGGCGAGATCGCCTTCCGCGATGTGCGATTCCAGTACGTCGCCGACCGCCCGGTCCTGCCTGGGTTGACGCTCGAGGTGCCTGCCGGCCAGACCGTCGCGCTGGTCGGCACCACCGGCGCGGGAAAGACCACGATCGCCAAGCTGATTGCGCGGTTCTACGATCCGACATTCGGCTCGGTGACGCTGGACGGTGTTGACCTGCGCGACCTTTCGCAGAGCGAACTGCGCCGCCACGTCGTCATGGTCACCCAGGAGAACTTCATGTTCGACGGCACCATCGCCGACAACATCCGGTTCGGCCGGCCCGACGCCACCGAGGCCGAGGTCGCCGCGGCGGCAGAAGCCGTCGGCGCCGACCGCTTCATCGCGGCACTGCCCGAGGGATACGACACCGACGTCGCCAAGCGTGGTGGTCGGCTCTCGGCTGGGCAGCGGCAGCTCGTCGCGTTCGCGCGGGCGTTCCTCGCCGACCCGGCGGTGCTGATCCTCGACGAGGCAACGTCATCGCTGGACATTCCCAGCGAGCGCATGGTGCAGCGCGCTCTCGAGACGGTGCTCGCCGACCGCACGGCCTTGGTGATCGCGCACCGCTTGTCCACCGTCCAGGTCGCCGATCGTGTGCTGGTGCTCGAGCACGGCCGGATCGTCGAGGACGGCACACCCGGCGAACTGATCGCCCGCTCGCGCGGTCACTACGCCGCGCTGCACCGCGCATGGGTGGAGTCGCTGGCCTGAGCCGACTGCCAGCGCCGTCCAGCGGCACGTGCCAGGAGATCAGCTCGGTGATCGTCAGCGCGATGGTTGCCCGCCGGAGTTGCGGCGGGCCCCACCGCGCCGCTTCAACCACAGCATGCGCTCGTCGCCGGTTCTGGTTGTGTCTTGGCGCCGCACGCCGATTCGGATGCCGGCAGGACGAGTTCGACGCGGATGGCAGCGTCGTGGTCGCCGGCGAGTTCGGCGACCACCGAACGGGTCTGCTCGTAGCTGGTGGCCAACAGGAGGTTGGGTGCGCGACCGTAGCTCTTGGCGCCGATCGCATAAAATCCTTCCTCCGGATGGGCCAGTTCCGCCGCGCCGTGCGGAGGCACCGATCCGCACGAGTGCACGTTGGGGTCGATCAGCGGCGCCAGCGCCCGGGTGCTCTCCACCCACGGGTCGAGGTCGAGGCGGACCTCGCGCAGGAAGGAGAAATCGGGCCGGAAGCCGGTTGCCGCGATGATCTCGTCGAACGGACCGACCTCGCGCCCATCGGGGGACACCAGCACGACGCCCGACCCGACGAGCTCAACTCGTTCGGTCCGGAAGCCCGTCTCCAGCCGCACCCGGCCGCTGTCGACCAGCCGGTGCGCGTCGGCGCCCAGCCTGCCGCGCTCCGGTAGCCGGGGATCAGCCTCGTTGCCGAATAGGTTGTCGTTGGCTCGGCGCACGATCCACGTGATCGTGCTGCCGACGGCTTCCCCTGCCAGGACCGACAGCTCGCGGACGACGTGCTTGGCGGAGTGTCCGCTGCCGACGACGGCCACTCGCCGGCCTTCGTAGCGGCTGCGCTCGGTGCCGAGCACGTCGGGGATTCCGTAGTTGATCTGCCCGGCGGCCTTCTCCTCGCCGATAGCAGGGATACCCTCGGCCCCAATCGGATTCGGTGTCAGCCAGGTCCCCGTCGCGTCGATCACGGCGCGTGCGGGTGTTCGGGTGACGCCTGCCGGGCCGCTGGTGGTGACGATGAACGGGCGGTCGGTGCGGTCTTCGTGGCGCAGCTTGTCGACGCCCAGCCGGGTGATGCCGATGACACGTTGACTCAGCTGGATGTGGGGTGCGATAACCGCCAGCTGTGCCAGCGGCCTCAGATAGTCGTCGACGATCTCCGCTCCGGTGGGATAGGCGGCCGGATCCGGTGAGCGCCAGCCGTTGGCCTTCAGCAGACGCTGCGCAGCGAGGTCGATGTTGGTCCGCCAGGGCGAGAACAGCCGAACATGCCCCCAGCTCCGGATGCTGGCCGCGACCGATTCCCCGGCCTCGAAAACGACGAATGGAAGACCGCGTTCGGACAGGTGGGCCGCGGCCGCCAGGCCGGTCGGGCCGGCACCGAGAACGGCGATCGGAAGTTGATGCGGCATGGTGATCCCTCCTAATGGGCTTGTTCGTCTGTTCTGACGAGCTGCGGGGGATATGGATGCATGTCGGAGTCACTGCATCCTTTCGGAGGTACCGTCGTCTGTACTCGGTAGGAGTGGCGACTACCGACAGGGGATCGACGATGGAGCCGACTGAGGTGATCACCGAGGCCAAGCCAACAGACGAGGTCTGGCGACGGTTCGGCGGGGAAATCCGTGCATTTGTCGGGCGCCGCGTCGCGGACCCGCATCACGCCGACGACCTCGTCGCAGAGATCATGCTGCGGGTTCACCGCGGCCTGCCCACCCTCGATGACCGTGACCGGCTCGCGGGCTGGCTGTTCCGGATCGCCCGCAATGCGATCATCGATCACTACCGGCGCGTCGGTGCGGACCGCGAAATGCTGGAGTCTTCACCCGGTGACCGGCTCGCCAGCGACGTCACCAGCTATGACGACGATCACCGCGTGCATCGAGAATTGGCCGCGTGCCTGCGGCCCATGCTTGATCAGCTGTCGCCCGAGTACGGACGGGCGCTTCAGCTGACGGATATCGACGGCGTCACCCAGGCCGCCGCCGCCGAGTTGGAGGGAATCAGCCTGCCGGGCATGAAATCTCGGGTACAGCGTGCCAGGAAGCAGCTCGCCGCTTTACTCACGAAGTGCTGCGCACTGACCCTGGACGCGCGCGGGATGCCGATGGACTACACGCCGCCGCCCAACTGCGAATGCACGGCATGATCGACCTTCTGGTTAAGTGGCCGGCCCCATCGAGCGCGACGTTGCTCTATGGGGCCGGGCCGGTCAGGCGGGGTTAGCAATTCCGTCTCTCGATGTTTCGCATGGTCATCTGGAAGGTTTGGTTCCAGTAACGGGCGTTCTGCGCATCCCCCTGCTGCTCGTAATGGAGGGCATTCGCCCGGGCGTCGTAAGCCGCGTTATACAACGCACCGCATGAGCCATCTCGTGGCTTGGCTTCCGCCACGCCCGTTCCGATGCCGGTCAGCGCCAGAGCCATAGCGCTCGCCGCTACGGTCTTCGTCGCGAGTGCACGAATGTTCATCATGGATTCCTTTCGGTTGAGCGGTCCGTTTTCCGCTTCCGCCATGTACAGACGGCGGAATCCCGGAAAGGATGCACTCAGCCGCGGGAACCCCGCCGAATCTGAAGAAATGCGCGAGATTCGTGCCTTCGGTTCAGGGGGTCGATGCAACAGCACTCGTTTTGATTGAGGAGTGTTGTTGTGCCGCTTCCACCTCTTGCCTC
>NZ_LQIR01000040.1:0-13045 GCF_001499925.1 Mycobacterium lehmannii | reverse complement strand
CCGGCAGACTGTTCCTTCGGCATACCTGCATCCTCGTTTCCAAGGTCAGGAGCCTCCAACATTTCCAGGGCGATTCATCTGAGCCATCGAGCGACCGTCTCGCCAACCCGGCAGATCCGGGCAATGACGGGAGCACATCGCCCGCTGGGCCTGGTTACAGGTCCGCGCAGGACGCCCGAGGACTGTGACGCTCAGCGGTCCGCATCGGTTCTGGCCTGCGAAACCGCCCATCAGCGGAGGTTTCGTCATGGCCACACAGTCCCTTTCTCCCGCAGTTCTTGATGAGCTGCTGACGCCCCAGCAGGTCGCCGCCTACCGCGGCACGACGACCGGCGTCTTGGCACAGGAGCGGTTCAAAGGAGTCGGCCCGAAGTTCATCCGAGACGGCCGACGCATCCGGTATCGCGCCAGCGACATCCGCGCCTACATCGACGCCAAAACTGTCGAGACCGGGTCGGCCCGATGAATCAGCCGGATGGAACAGACGGCCATGTTACGCAATTACGTTGTCTGACAATGCTCTTAAGACACAGCGGAGTCATGCCACTGTGCAGCGCCGAAACATAACGTGCCCAGCATCTTGTCCCCCGCAACAGAGGAGCCCATCGTGGCCGATCCCGTCACCGTCATTCACCTGCTGGATCCGCCTGCGGCGGCGCGCTACATCAACATGAGCCCGGAGACGATGCGCGTCTGGCGCAGCACCGGCACCGGCCCGCCGTTCATCCGGATCGCGAGCAACCCTGTGCGCTATCGCGTTTCGGATCTCGATGCCTGGCGCGACGGGCTGCGGATCTCCACTGACGACCAGGACTGAGCGACTCCAGAAACGACGCACCGGCCCGGAGATGGCCTCTGGCCGGGCCGGTGCTGTCACCGCGATTCCTATCACCCAGAAAGGAACACCATGAAGTCTAGCGACACCAGAGGCACCGATTCCGATTCGTCAGAGGCTGAATCGGTTGAACTCGCCGAACATCTCACCGGACAGTATCTGCTCGATGTCACCGACTCTCCGGCGACGATCCGAGTCAGCGAGTTGTTTGGTCGAGACCTCGCGGACGCGCTGGTGACATGGCATCGGCAGCAGATCGGGCACGGTCGCTACCCGCTCGATCGTAATGGCCAGGAAACGCCGAACCCCTGTGTGGCGGACCTGCTGGCTGTGCCGGTCGAACCCATCGCGGAGTTCCTCGCTGACCGTGGGATCGGTATGCCGACCCTGGCACACCTGCGGAAATGGATCGAAAAGGATCTCGAGGACGGCGGCGAAGGTATCGACCCGGAGCTCGAGCTGTGGCGTGCCCGCGAGGTGGCCGACCCCGATCTTGCCGCGGACCCGGAGAATCCCACGGAGCCCCGGATCTGCGGTGTCCCGTTGTCGACCTACGACAAGTTGCAAGCTGATGAGCAGCGCAAGGTGCGCGATGGTTTGGTGATCGCGCCGCCGCAGGCGCCCACCTTCACTGCACGGTGGCTTGCGCGGCACGTTTTCACCGCCCGCCACCGGGTGCCCGGGCAGCGCCGCCGAGCATGGATGCGCACGTTGGTGCGCATTGACCAAACTTGGTATCAGTACGCCGTGCCAGGGGCCGGCGGGCCGGCACGGTGGATCGCCCGCACCGATCCCGAGTGGATTCGAGGGCGGCTGCGGCAGGCCTTGAGCGGCATGTTCTACGTCAAGACGCGACAGCTCCAGAGCGGCAATGCGTACTCGCTGAAATCGTGGAACCCCGACGACAAGGGCCTGACCCAGGTCGCCAACGCGCTGGCCGACCTGTTGTCGGCCGGAACCGGCACCCAGGCTCGTGAGCTTCCCAACGCCTACGGCGAGTACTTGCAGGTCTATCGGGGCGGTGCGCGGGTGTTGTGCCGTAACGGAGTGCTCGATCTCGACACCGGCGCCCTGACACGCAACTGCCCCTTGTGGTTCTCGCTGTCGATGGTCAACGCTAACTACGACCACACCGCTGACCCGCACGGTGAATGCGAATGGCTGCGGATGCTGCGCGATCAGTGGGCCGACGACCCCGGCGCGATCACCTGTCTACAACAGTGGTTCGGGTACGTGTTGACCGGACGCACCGACCTGCAGAAGTGGATGCTCGTCATAGGCCCGAGTGGCAGCGGCAAGTCCATCATCGCCGACGTGCTGGGCACATTGCTCGGCGTCGTCAGCGCCACCAAACTCGACACCCTCAACAGCCAGTTCGGTTTGCAGGCGTTGTACGAGACCGGCGCGACGCTGGCGGTGATGAGCGACATCCGGTTCGGCGCGCGCGACTCCAACACCGCCGTCGGCAATCTGCTAGCCATCACCGGCGAGGATGAGGTGACTGTCGAGCGCAAGTACAAGACGGCGGTGTCGGCGAGGCTGTCCGTGCGCTTCCACGGGTCGGCAAATGAGATGCCGCGCTGGTCGGACAACAGCAGCGCCCTGCAACGGCGCGCACTGATCCTGGAAACGTCGCGCGGGTTCCGTTACACCGACGACGACGACCCCGGCCTCAAACGGCGCATCCTCGCCGCTGAACTCGGCCAGGTGCTGCGGTGGGCCGTCGAGGGCCTGGCGCTGCTCAACGCCAGCGGGGGCCGGTTCGCCCGCAGCTCCCACGCCGACGAACTCGACGCCGAGCTCTCGGAGCTGTCCTCGCCCGTGCGCACGTTCGTCAACGAGTGCTGCGAGATCGGCACCGCCGAGGACTTCGTTGACCTCAAGCCGCTCTACACCGTCTGGCAAGGCTGGGCCGAGACCAACAACACCGGCAAGGGCATGAGCCTGAACAAGTTCCGAGCCGCCCTTAAGGCGCTCTACCTCGATCCGGTGAAGCCGGGCCAGAAGAAGCTACCTGACGGCAAGCCGGGCAAATGGGCGGTCGTGTGGGGCATCCAACGCGCACAGACCACCGTCATCAGCAAGGGTCTCAACGGGGTCATGGTGCACAGCGTCGTGTCCACCGACCCCCTCGGCGACCCCTGGACGAACTAGGCGACCGAGGCCACCGTAGATGGGTTACCGGCCCCCGAAACCGGGTTACCCGACCGGGTTACCGCCATCGGGCGGTCCGCGCCCGGCCCCGGCGGGCGGAGTCAACCCCCCCCGTGCGGGGCACCAACCGGGTTACCGACACCGGGGTAACCAGGTGGTAACCCACCTGGTGGTGCAACACCCCAGAGTCTGCACGGCGGCGAATATACGCAGGCTGTGGAGCATATTTCGCAGCCCCAGTCCCACTCGGTAACCCAGGTAACCCAGGTAACTCACACAACTATTCACTCGCGGGAGGGAGAAGTATTTCCATATAGGGAGCTGGTTTTGGCATGTAACCCGGGTTACCTGGGTTACCTGGGTTACCGCGTCGGTGGGATCCAGATTGGCGGTGGCGCACAGCCTCTAGATCGGTGGCCTCGAACAGTTAGCTGGCGGTGATAGGCCAACGTTGAAAGCGCCCGCGCTCGCGCCCGACCTCTGCACGTCTTGCGTATTGAATGCGGATATGGCTCCAGTGATGCCGCACAGGGACTCTCGTGCCCGAGCAGAACAAGCGTTTCGTCTGCGCAGCCTCGGCTACACCTGGCGGGCGGTGGCCGACCATCTCGGGTACCGCAGTGCAGGAGCGGCGCAAACGGCCGTGAACCGGCACATGAACCGGATGCCGCCGGAATCATCGGAGGCTGCACGCAAGTCGATCACCGAGCGGCTCCAGATCACGAGCACCGTCCTGGCCGAGCGTCTCTTCGCAGCCCGCGAGGACGGCGACGACGACCGCCTAGTGGCGGTGTCGCGGGAGCTGCGGAACACGACGGCCGAGCTGGCCAAGATCAACGGGCTTAATGTTCCTGTCGCCCAGCAGGTCGACGTGAACGTCTCGCACACGGCAGCCGAGGCGGTGAACCGGTTGGAACAAGAGCTACTTGCCATCGCGGCCCGACGTCAGCCCGTAATCCCGATCAGTCCCAACATCATCGAAGGCGAGGTAATCAAATGACGACCACCGAGGACGTCATCAGGGCAGCGGCATCGGTCGGACGAGATGCCGCCGAGGGCCGGTTGTCGCCGGCCGAGCTGGACCAGGAGGTAGCCGACCAGTGCCGCGCGCTGTTTGGCATCGTCGCCGGGCCGGATGATCCTCTCTGGCCGCTTCATCAGGACATCTCTCGGCAGTCGATCGCGGCCGGCGCGTTGTCGGCTGACGAGCTGTCCGAATGGGCGGCGGTGATCCGGCGTCGGGAGGCTGTGGGGACCGTAGACGCCTCGGAGAGATCCGCGGGCACCGATGCCTCTAGCGAAGCCGATTCGTCAGCGAGCGAACCGCTCAGCCCCGGGAATCTTCGGCCCGAGGTTGACGGCTGACCCA
Source organism: Mycobacterium lehmannii (assembly GCF_001499925.1). Lineage (NCBI taxonomy): Bacteria > Bacillati > Actinomycetota > Actinomycetes > Mycobacteriales > Mycobacteriaceae > Mycobacterium > Mycobacterium lehmannii. The sequence goes on along the minus strand of NZ_LQIR01000040.1, from coordinate 8,687 downwards.
ATACCGTTACGGCGCAGGACAATGCCGCCGCAGGCGGCGCTATCAGGTCGAGTCTGTCTATCCGCCGATGTGGTACTGCGGTGCCCACGGGTAGGGATCAGGCCCCGGTCCAACCCTGTAGCAGTTCGACCCACCGATCCATCCGACTCCGGAAGTCCACATCGGCTGGTTTTCAAAGCATCGTTGCCATGACCCGTCTGCCTGTACTGGTCCGTCGCAGTAGGAAACCAAGGGCCGCTGCTCGCACCCTGGAGGCGGTGGTGTTGGCCATGCGCTGGCGGGCGCCGCAACTCCCATGCCGGCCGAGATCCCCGACGCGGCCATTGCCGTGACGACGAGTGCGGATCTGATCTTCACTAAACCCCCTGAGACGAAATACCGCCTGATACATCGTTCCCACTGCGACTCGGCGTTACACGTCGCCGGGTCAGTGCATGGCGTTCTGACACGCTAAATCCGTGACTATTACAAATCGTGACCCCACCGTGGGTTACGCACACCCGAGCAGCAGACCGGCGTCGTCTTGGCGCGGACGCCTTGCGGTGATGGCCAGCCGCGGCGAGGTCGACGGGCCCCGTGTCCGGGAAGCCCAGCGCGCCCTGGCCTGGCATCGGTTGAACGCGGTGATCAGCGCCGAGGCTGACGCCAGCTACCTGGACCATGCCGACGCGGACCAGCTCATCGAGACCGTGACGGAGGTGCTGCGGTGACACACACGATGACCGACGCTGAGCTCGACGCCGCGATTCTCGACGCTCTACGAGCCACACCAGACGGCTGTGGGTGGTGGGCCGACATTCGGTCCCAGCTCCCCGACGAACGGTTCTGGCCACCCATCACGAGCTTGGTCCGGTTGATCGAACGCGGCCAGGTGGACACGGTCAAGATCAGTGGACGCGACTACGTGTGTCTGGCCATCGAGCTGCCGCCGCGTCGGCCTCGGCGGAGAGGTCCAGCATGAGCACTGCGCTGCGCACCCTGGTCGCGGTCCTTGGCCTGACCGCGCAGCGTGCCCGGCGCCGGCCGACGAGCCCGGCCGAGCTGGCGAAGCGAATTATCCCCGAGTACCGGATCACGCCGACCATTGCGTTGATCAGCGACGCCATCGCCGATGCGGTTACCAATCCTGACCGCCGGTACATCATCAGCACACCGCCCAGAACGGGCAAGAGTGTGTTGGTCTCGCAGGTCGGTACGGTGTTCGCGTTGTCGGCGAATCGCGACGCAATGATCATCACGAGAAGCTATTCAGATGCGCTTGCGGAGGAGCATTCCAGGGCAGCTCGGCGCTTGATCGAGGATCACGGCGAGCTGTTGGGGATAGCGTTGTCGAGCGAGAAGGCCAGCGTCAGCCGGTGGCAGCTCGCCAATGCGCGTGGTGGTCTGCTGGCCGGCGGAATCCTGTCGGGTGCGACGGGATTCGGTGCCGACCTGCTCATCGTCGGCGACCCGATCAAGAACAGCGTCGAGGCCGACAGCGCCGCCTATCGGCGCCGGTTGTCTTCGGAGTTCAGAGCGAGTTTGTTGAGTCGACTGCACCCGGGCGCATCGGTGGTCATCGTCGCCACCCGCTGGGCCGAAGCCGACCTGTCTGGCGAGCTGCTTGCCGAGGACGGAACGCGCTGGACCCACATCAACGTGCCGGCAGTCAGCACCCCGGGGGTCCCGGACGCCCTGCACCGCGAACCCGGGGTGAGCATGACGACGGCGCTCGGTGAGCGCACAGCAGCCGACTTTGATGAGATCAAGCGGGCGGTGGGACCGCGCGCGTGGGCCGCACTGTACCTCGGTGTACCGAGCACACCCGAGGGCACGCTGATTCGGGCCGATTGGCTCGATGCGCACCGCTTGCCGGCTGCGCCACCGCGCCCGATCAAGACGGTGGTCGGTATCGATCCGTCCGACTCGGGTTCCGGCGATAACTGCGGGATCGTGGCCGCCAGCGTGGTCGGTGATGGGACGGTGGCGGTGATCGCTGACGTATCCGCACCGCTGACCTCTGAGCAGTGGGCTCGAGCCGCCGTCGAGCTCGCCATCGACACGGGCGCATCGGAGATCGCCGTCGAGGGATTCGCAGCCCGTCAAACCTACGTGCGCGTGGTCAAGCATGCGCTGGCCAGGTCCAAGGTGAGCCACCCGATCAGGGTCTCCTCGTGGCCACCGAAGGGCTCGGGACGAGGCGGTGGCGATACGCTCGCGCGGTCATCTGCGCTGCTGCAAGGTCTGGAGGTCGGCACGGTGCGCATTGCCGGGCACCTGCCCGAGTTGGAGGACGCCGCAGTGGGGTGGCAGGCCGGCCAACACCAGCCCGACCAGATCGCCGCTCTCGTCGTCGCCCACGACGTCCTAGTGCATAGCCTTACGCAACGGGTGACTTTTACTAACCCGGCGGCGCGGGGCGGGCTGCGGGATAGGAAGCGTGTGGCGCCATGGCCCATCGAACAACGTCTCGGCCTGCGACCCGGCATGGCTAGCGTGACTCCCATCAACCGCCGACTGACCCGGCGAATCAGCGGTGGCGGGTATGACCCACTGGCCGCACCGCGGCCAACCATTCGCGGACTGTGATGCCGCCTATGCCGATGTTGCGCGAGCGGGGCGCTGACTTGGTCGCGCCCTCACGCGGGACGCCAGCCGGTACCCGGACGGCGGCTAGTGGCGGTCATCCCGCGTGCCTTTCGCTGTTCGAGCGTCGAGCTGTCAGCAGGGATGTCAGTTGGCCTTGCGGGCTACCAGCACTCGGCACAGCGTTGCGCAGATGTCGCTAAACAGCTAACTCTGCTCATCGCTCGTCACCACCCCCGTCACCCGCCGCGCCCAGAAATGAAATGCCAGTTAAGCGCGCTATCCTGTGGGTACAGGGGGAAGTGTCAGAAGCTTGAGGGGGAGAACCGGTGAGACCAAGCAGAACCGGCAAATGCGAAGACTGTGGCCACTATCGCCGCCTTACGTACGGGAACTACTGCACACACTGCGGCAAGAAGCAAGAAAAACTCAGCTATATCCAACCCAAGACACCCAAGAAAAAGAAGAACGAGGCGCCGAAGCAGAGCGCGAAAGCTGTATATCCTGTCCGACCCGGAACGAAGGCAGAAACCTGCAGCGAGTGTCAAGGCTTCTATGCACTTGATGACGCCGGACTGCTGAAAGAGCACACCGCCGAAGCGACTGATGACCCGTGCCCGGGAAGCGGACAACCACCAGCACGAGCAAGAGTCGGGTGGTCCGACACAGAAACGACGAACAGCGTGCCGACCATAAGCGGTGGACTCCCGACCCTCGGAAAACACCACCGGTGAGGGCTACGACCGGCGAGTAACACCTGAGTCGACCGTGCGTGACGCCGATCAGTTAGTGGCCACCGCATCGTTGGAGGCGGATACGACCCACTCGCCTACCCCCGCACGCCGAGGGGGAGCTCTTGATCCACTCGGAGGTGCTGTCGGCCGACCCCACGGAGCACCCGTAGGGCCGGCCGACATTCGGCCGCCATGACCGCGGGGGCGCCAGCCGATACCCGGACACGTCGACGGGCGGATACTGGCGGTGACCCCGCGGCCTACCTCTGTGGAGTTTTCAAGGTTCACGCAGTGAAGTCAGTTCGCGGACAGAGCAGCCCGCAGGCGCGTTGCTTCCTGGCTTTCGATGACGACGCGCACGGTCGAGGCGTGCCAGCGGCCACCGGTCGCGGTGGGTATGGCATCGGCGGTCAATTCGGCCGCAATAGCACGCAGCGATGTGCCTGCCAGTCGCGCAGTGACAATGCGCGTGACCACCGCGACCGGCAGCGCGGAAGGGCGACCGAGACGCACACCTTGGGATCGCTTGATGGCCAGGGCCTCTCGGGTGCGCTGAGAGATCAGGCGACGTTCCAGTTGGGAGAACACGGCCATCATTGAGGCGGTGGCTTCACCGGCTGGGGTGCTGGTGTCGATGGCCAAGTCACAGGTGACCAGCTCCCATCCGCCACGCCGGGCGCGTTCCATCAGCTTGGCGGTGTCCAGCACCGAACGAGAGATTCGATCGAGCTTGGCAGCAAGAAGACCAGCGGCGTTGCCCAGCTCGACCGCGGCGACGGCAGCGGCCAGTCCCGGGCGGTGCTCGATACCCTTGCCACCGCTTATGCCTTCGTCGGCATGCCAGGACACGACGGTCCAGCCTCGGCGGTCCGCCTCTGCACTGATAGCCGCGCGTTGCGCATCGAGCCCGGCCCCCGAGGTCACCTGCTCATCAGTCGACACCCGCAGGTAAGCCACGACTGTTCCGGGAGCCGCGGTGCGAGTGCGACGGCGCGGTGTGGTCATGCCCCGGCGCCGAAGCTGACAGTGACGGGCACGGCGCGCCCAGGGAAGTTGCTGTCAATCACTCTCGGGGCGAACATAATTCGACCGATTTGTGTACGCATGGCCTGAAAATACCGTCCGAGTCCATCACAATACGGCTATCACCTACACGGGGCCGACCGCGCGCAAAATCATCACAATATTGGCCTTCGAAATCCGGACTCTGCCGTCCACCTCTGCGCACTCGTGCGCGCCAGATCGGTTGCACGACAATCCTTTCAGGAACCTGGACCGGGCCGTCACGCGACTATCGCCTCTTCGCTCGGACGTCGCGCGCCCGCCCGCGAGGGACGCCTGCTAACCCGCCGGACAAAATTCGGCGGCGTGTCGGGGGACGCGAGGACTCCTCGCACCTCTGAGCGGGCGGCTATTGAACTTGGCGCCATCTGCCACAGACCACGCAAATCGCCGCTATCAGTGACACACTTGAGAGCGGCCTACGACAACGCAACGCTCCCGAGCGCCTCTAAGATTGTGGGAGTGATCAGTACCCGATCCGCCGATGACGTATGGGCCGAGATCCAAGCGAAGTGCCGCGAGAAGCAAGCAACAGGGCAACCAATTCGGACGCTAGTTGAGGAGACTCCCAACTACGTCGTCGATGTAGGCGACTCCTGGATTGAACGTCGGTCTGAGCAACCGAGATCAGACACCGGAATAAGCAGGATTCAGCGGGTGACCATTGAGAGCATCTGGAGAGACCTAGTTGAGAGCGGGAAAGCACAGTACACGGGTCCTTATCGATTCGCGTGGGCACTTGTCGGTCGACTGATCGACGGCGTCGGATTCGAGCGCGACCCCTTTCGCCTGGTGCTCGTCGACCGAGAGGCCGCAATGAGACCGTTCCGCATGCTGTCTTCCGACGGCGACTCACTCGACAGTGTGTTGCGTCGAGTGATGAAGGAGCTTCAGGGACGGTCCGACGGTGGCGAGCAACTCGATACTGAACTGAATCGCCTGATCACGGTCGAAGGCCCTGAGTTGTTAAGTCGGGCACTTCAGCACGGTTCGCACATCAAAGGCTCGACTGGTATCGGTACGACTGCGGACGTTCCTTGGATCGGCGTCTTCCCGCCGGGAGCCTCGACCAGCGCACAGATCGGCTGTTACCTCGTCTACCTGTTCGCGAAAGACGGCTCCAAGGTCTATTTGAGTCTCAATCAAGGTACCGAGTCCTTGCGGGGAGGGAGGCCTCCGCTTCTGAAACGCGCGCTGGACATACGGACTGTTTTGGGATCCCATGCCTCAGACGAGAGATTCAAGGTCGAGATTGACCTGCACTCAAGCGCCCAGCGACCTCAGAAGTATGAGGCTGGGTCAGCCCTGGCAATCGAGTATCTCTACGACGAAGCGAAGATCGACGCCGATCTCATCGCTGATCTAAACGACATGTATGAACTGCTACTCCTCGTCGTTCAAGACGATCCACCATTAGATCCATTAATTGAGCCCACACATGCGGTCTTCAAGTGGAATGCCGAGGTTCGGCCGTCGACCATAGAAGACCACCGCTCGATTGCGCAGCGTGAGGGTTCTGTTTGGTGGGGTCGGTTCGCGGGCGCGGACTCGAGCCGAATTCCGCAAAAGCGCATGGATGACCTCAGAGAGCAGATCGAAAACGGCTATCCGACCTACGCCTTTCTACATCGACGCGGAGAGATCTGGCGCACCTCTCTTCTAGAAGTGACCGACGATGAAAGCCACGTATCCGGTGACAGTCGATTCCCGGGTTACTACTCCCCCCAGCAGTGCAACTTCTTTGTACGGATATGTGACTTCGAGCGGCTCACACCTGACTGGCCACTCGAGCATCTCGTGCTTGCATCGAAGCCCGACCCCCTCTCTACGCCAGGGGCTCTCAGCAATCAAACCACTCCTATCTGGGTCTTCGAGCGGTTCGATCCGAGCGACCCTGACCGAGGGCGTCGTCCCCATCACGAACGGTCAACATCTGCCACCGCGGACCTTCCGGATAACTTACCGGAGAACAGAGTTTGGATCTTCCAGGCCCACCCACGGAGGTACGACCTGGTCGGCTTCCTGGAGCAACCGTCCACTCAACCGGGATCAGTGGATGCATGGGCGCTGCGACAATATGCAAAAGAGATCAACGACGGTGATACAGTCCTGCTCTGGTCGGCAGGCGAAAAGGCAGGCATCTATGCCACGGCGACAATTTTGGGCTCGCCATTCAATCGGCCGAAGCAGTCCTGGGAAGATGCGGACGCTCCCGACAGTAGCTTGGCGATCAACTTCCGACTAGAGCATTTGCTGGTAGACAAGCCAGTGCTACGCCAGGACCTGCTTAACCACCCTGTGCTCAAAGACCTATCCATTATTCGCCAGCCCACGGGCACGAACTTCCCTGTAACGGAGGAACAGTGGCGGGCGCTTCGACCACTTGTCGAGCCGTCAGAGACTGATGATCTCGTTACGTCACCGGCCGACCCGTCCATAGATCTCGATTGGCTGATCCGCCAAACCCTATGGCACGATGAGGAATTGACGGAAGTCATCGACACGTTACGAGGGCGCCGACCCCAAGTCATCTTCTCAGGGCCGCCAGGCACTGGCAAGACCTGGGTCGCCGAAAGAATTGGGCGATACCTGACGGAGGGCCGCGACGATGCGGTTCATGTCGTGCAGTTTCACCCGACGTATGCCTACGAGGACTTCGTCGAAGGGCTTCGGCCAGTAGAGCGGAACGGTCAGGTGGTGTTCGAGGTGGTGCCGGGACGTCTCATGAGCGTCGCACGGCAGGCCGAAAGCGTTGATCATCCAGTCGTGCTAATAATCGACGAGCTAAACAGGGCCAACATTCCGAGCGTCTTCGGCGAGCTTCTCTACCTGCTGGAGTACCGCGACAAAGGGATCGGGCTTCTGCACCGCGAGCGCTTTGCGCTGCCCCCCAATCTCTACATCATCGCGACGATGAACACTGCCGATCGCAGCATCCGGAGCATGGATACGGCGCTGCGCCGACGATTTGACATATTTGACTGTCCTCCTCGTTTGGACATCATCGATCGGTTCTACGCGGCCGGAAACGTAAATAGCATCCAGGATTTGAGTTCTGGACTCGGCGCCCTCAACGACCGTCTCGTCGATCAACTCGACCGTCATCACACCATCGGCCATAGCTTCTTCATGAACTCGAAGTTCGGGCCTACGGAGCTGCGACGAACCTGGGACCGACGAATCAAGCCCCTCATCGAGGAATACTTCTTCGATCAGACCGGCATGGCAGATGCCTTCAACCTTCACGATTTTTGGCCGAGCGCGTAAACCTTATGCGTACGGTTTCTCTAGTTGAGTCGACGTCGCAGACGGTAAGTCTGAGCCCCACGCAGGCTAGCCAACTGGCGGCTATTGGACGGACGCTAGCCTCCGACAGCTCTTGGTGGGGAGAGTCCGACGATTCAGATCTCTTGACTCGAAGCGTCGTTCGTTGCGAACAACTTGACAATCAGAGGTTCAGAATCGCGGTGAACGACGCTATCGGCGTCATCGGGTTAGGCGATGTACAGCTTGTCGTTCAACCCAAAATTCCCCTCGCACATCTGGTGTACCTGTTGGAGAACGCCAAACAAGTACCACGGGGCTCGACCGAACGCGCCCGCCTAGAAAAGCAAGACTCTTTCGCCGACCTAATCATGCGGTGGTTCATTACTGCTGTGGAAAAGCTCTTGCGGCTGGGGCTCGACCGAGATTACGAACGTATGGTCGGCAACCTCACCTTCGCACGAGGCCGATTGCATGCTCTTGCGACTTCACGCTCCATCCTCGCAGGACGCCCCCTCATGCGTTGTGAGTTCGACACGTTCAGCGAGGACACGAGCCTGAATAGGCTTGTGAGAGCGGCGGTGTTACAGACCTTGTCGCGCAGCGCGCTACCTATCGATCTTCGGCGACGGGCAAGGGCAGTGTCTCAGCGGCTGAGCGGAGCGGGTCCTTTGCGGGCTCAAGATCGAGTCGTCGAACCCGACGCCCGAACAGGGCACTATCGCGATGCGCACATGCTGGCGTCGATGATTCTTTCGGGAAGTTCTTTGTCACTTCACGGAGGCGAAGCGCCGGTGTGGACTTTTCTCTACCGCACACCCGAACCTGTGGAAGAAGGAGTTCGCGGCGTTCTACAGCGTCGTCTAAGCCCTATGATCGAGGTCACGAAAAAGGGCAAGAAGCTCGCCGGTTCGAAGGGCCGCTTGCTGAGGCCCGACCTCGTTTTCGGCGATGACGTAGCCGTCGGAGATGTCAAGTACCAAGTTGGCTAGTCCCCGTTACTGAGTCCGCCCGGTTCTAGAGTCGGGTTGGTTTGATCCGTTCTCAGCTGATGCTGCAGGC
>NZ_LQIR01000039.1:0-13958 GCF_001499925.1 Mycobacterium lehmannii | reverse complement strand
CACCGGGGATCTGCGAACCCCCCCACCGCTCCACCGGAACCCGGTGCGCCGCAGAACAAGACCTGGCAGACGATGCTGCTACCCCCGACCGGTTGACGGTGGGCCCCGTCAGCCCTTCAAACCGAGCGGCCCGGCCAACTCGGTCAGTGTGGGGATCAAGACGTCCCATCCGCCGAGCACCTGGATCGCGACGTGATCGGCACCCGCGTCCAGGTGCTCGTTGAGCCGCGCGGCGATCGCGTCGGGGGTGCCGTGGGCGACGAGCGCGTCGATCAGCCGGTCGCTGCCGGGCTTGGCGACGTCGTCCTCGGTGAAGCCCAAACGCTTCCAGTTGTTCAGGTAGTTCGACAGGTTGAGGTAGAAATCGACTGTCTGCCTGCCGATCTCGCGCGATGCCTCGGCGTCGCGGGCCAATACGACCTTGTGCTCCGGTGCGATGAACACCGTGGGGCCCAAGAGGTTTCGTGCCTCTCCGGTGTGCTGCGGGGTGGTCAGGTACGGGTGCGCCCCTGCGCTGCGCTGCGCCGACAGCTTGAGCACCTTGGGCCCCAGCGCCGCGATCACCCGCCGGCTCGTCGGCACCTTCTTCGCATCCAGCGCGTCGAGGTACTCGACGAGCACGTCGTACGGTTTGCGGTACTCCTCGGTGTGCTCGGGATGACCGATACCGATGCCCAGCAGGAACCGGCCCGGATACGCCTCCTCGACGCGGTGGTAGGCGTCGGCGACCTCGCCGGCGGGCGCCGTCCACACGTTGATGATCCCGGTCGCGACCTGAAGGTTCTCGGTGCGCTCGAGGATCGGCTCGACGTATTCCAGGTTGCCGGCAGGCGATCCGCCGATCCACACCGCGCCGTAGCCGAGCTTCTCGATCTCCACGGCCTGTTCGGGTTTCGGAACGCCGAACGTCCATACGCCGTAGCGGCCGAAATTGGGCTTGAGCTCAGTCATACGGATCCCTTCGGTGGTGACGTCACTTCAATCCGAGCGGACCCGCCAATTGAGCCAACGCGTCCACCAGCTTGTCCGGTCCGGTGAGCACCTGCACGGGCACGTGGTCGGCGCCCGCCTCGAGATGCTCGTTGAGCCGTTCGGCTATGGCGTCGACGGTGCCATACGCCACCACGGCGTCGACAAGCCGGTCGCTGCCCGGCTTCGCGACCTCGTCGTCGGTGAATCCGAGACGCTTCCAGCTGTTGAGATAGTTCGTCAGGTTGAGATAGATCGCGAGTGCCTTGCGGCCGACCGCGCGCGCCTGCTCGGGGTCGGTGGTCGGCACCACCTTGTGCTCAGGAGCGATGAACGCATCCGGGCCGATCAGCTTGCGCGCCTCGGCGGTGTGTTCCGGCGTCGTCAGGTAGGGGTGCGGCCCGGCCGCGCGGTCCGCGGACAGCTTGAGCACCCGCGGACCCAGCGCCGCGACCACCCTTCTGTCCTTCGGCACCCCGTGCTCGTCGAGCTTGTCGAGGTAGGTGACGAGCGCGTCGTACGGCTTCTGGTATTCGGTATGAGCCTCCGGGTGGCCGACGCCGATACCCAGCACAAAGCGTCCCGGATGGGCCTTCTCGATGCGGTGGAAGGACTCGCTGACCGGCTCGGCGTCCGCGGTCCAGATGTTGACGATGCCGGTCGCCAGTTTGAGTGTGTTCGTCGCCTCGAGAATCGGTTCCGCCCAGGACAATTCGGCCGCCGGTGAACCGCCTGCCCAGATCGCCCCGTAGCCGAGGTCTTCGATGGCCCGCAGTTGCTCCGGGCTCAGCTTCTGCCACATGGAGTAATGGCCGAACGCGCCGTACCTGCCGAGATCGGGTTTCGTCATGGTCGCTCCAACTTCTCGGTGTCCAAGGGTTATTCCGGCTATCCGGCTGTGAGGGGAAGTTCCGTCGGGGTCGGCGCTTCGGAGGCCGGCGCAACCAACGGTAGATCGATGACGAACCGGGTGTCGCCGGGCGCGGACGTGACCTGGATGTCGCCGTGGTGCTTTTCGACGACGATGCGCCGGGCGAGATCGAGCCCCAGACCGGTGCCCTGACCGAACGGCTTGGTGGTGAAGAACGGTGTGAAGATGCGGTCGATGTTCTTCTCGGCGATGCCTTGTCCGTCGTCGCAGATCTCGACGCGGATCATTTCGTCGTTCTTGCGCGACGTGCGGATCGTCAACGTGCCCTCATAGTTCATCGCTTGGATCGCGTTGTCGATGATGTTGGTCCAGACTTCGTTGAGATCGCCTGGGTAGCACATCAATTGAGGCAGTGTGGTGTCCTTCTCCCACACCAGCGCGACCGGTTTGTCCTTACCTACCTTGTCGCCGAAGATGGTCTTGATCGTGCTGTGGATCAGCTCGTGGACGTTGGCGGCCTGGTACTCGCTGCGGTCCATCTGCGAGTACTGCTTGGCGCCGGCCAGCAGCGCCGAGATCCGCTTGCTGGCGTCGGCGATCTCGTTCATCCGTAGTTCGGCGTCGATCGTGTACTTCAGCCAACCCAATGCGCTTTGCAGCGTCGCCGAGCAGTCGACGTCATCGATCGAGGCTTGCACACGTTCGAGCCAGTCGAGGTCCAGGCCCGCCTCCACGAACGTCGGGGCGTAGTCCCAGGCGCTGGCGATGCCGCGGCCCTCCAGCCAGTCGCCGATGTGCTCTTCGGAGTCGGACAACTCCAGCGCGGTGAGTTCCTGCGCCTTGGACTTGGCGACCTGCTCGGCGACTTCGTCCTGGATTCGCACGAGCACCCGCAGCGCTTCCGGGGTGAACTTGCCGTCGGCCAGCATCGCCAGCTTGTAGCGCATCTTGCCGACGCCCTCGCGAAGGTCGGCCACCGCGCGGGCGGCGGCCGCCGCCGGGTTGTTGAGCTGATGGGTCAGGCCGGCGGTGATCGTGCCCAGCGCCAGCAGCTTCTCGCGCTGGCCGAGGATCTGACTCTGGCGCCGGCCGCCGACGCGGTGCCCCTCGAGCAGGTGCACTGCCATCGGGAACTCCGCTTGCATGAATTTCGCGAACGCGTCGGCGTCGAGCACGAAGAAGCGGGACGGCCTCGTGACGCGAACCGAGGCTTCGTAGAGGTGCTCCTCGCCGGGGACGTAGGCCGACCACGCGCCGCAGTACACCCCGCGCTGGGACGTGCGATTGGTCTCGATGTCCACGCCGCCCGAGCGCTTCGACATCACCAGCTCACCGTCGAGCAGCACGTAGAAACAGGTCGCGGGGTCGCCCTCGGTGCACACCGGACCGGGGTCGAACGTGGTGATGTGGCCGTTGTCGCACAGCACCTGTAGTTGCCGGTCGTCGAGCGCCTCGAACAGGAACAGCGAGCGCAGTTCGTCGGGCATGCACTGGTTCTCGTTGTCGCCCATCACGCCTCCGCCAGGTATCGGTGCACCAACATCACCGCCATCGACCCTTCGCCGACGGCGGCCGCCACCCTCTTGGCGGATTCGGAACGCACATCTCCTGCAACAAACACACCGGGCACGCTTGTTTCCAGGTGGTGCGGCGGACGGTCCAGCGTCCAGCCGGCCACGTCGCGCAGATCGGGTCCGGCGAGGATGAATCCGTGGTCGTCGCGGGCGATACCGGCCTGTTCCACCCAGTCGGTGCGCGGTTCGGCTCCGATGAAGATGAACATGCGCCCGCACGTGTGTTCCTCGCGCACACCGGTGTTCAGGTTCTCCAGGCAGATGCGTTCGAGGTGGCCGTTGCCTTCGACCTTGTGCACTGCGGTGTGCGGAAGTTCGCGGATGTTGTCGGTCGTCCTGATCTGCTGGATCAGGTAGTAGGACATCGAGTCCTCGAGGGTGCGGCGGCAGACGATGCTCACCTTCTTCGCGGTTCGTGACAGGAACATCGCGGCCTGCCCCGCGGAGTTGGCGCCGCCGATGACGAAGACCTCCTCGTCCTCGCATTCGGCGGCCACCGAGGAGGTGGCTCCGTAGTAGACGCCTGCGCCGGTGAGATCTGCGCAGCCCTCGGCGGGCAGCTGGCGGTACTCCACACCCATCGCCAGAATCACGGCCCGCGTCCCGATCGACCGGCCGTCGGACAGGTGGACGGTGCGCGCGTTGCCGTCGATCTCGAGCGCGGTGACCTCGGCCGCCGTGATGAGCTCGGCCGCGAACTTCTCGGCTTGTCTGCGGGCCCGTTCGGCGAGCTGAGACCCCGAGACGCCGTCGGGAAAGCCGAGGTAGTTCTCGATCCGTGAGCTCTGGCCGGCCTGCCCACCGGTTGCCGTGCGCTCGATGAGCACCGTCTTGAGGCCTTCGGCGGCACCGTATACCGCCGCGGCCAGACCCGCGGGGCCGCCGCCGATGACGACCAGATCGTAGAAGTCCTCCGAGGGCGTGATCGACAAGCCGAGCGTCGCGCCGAGTTCGGCGTCGTCCGGCGCGACGAGCGTCTCGCCCTGTTCGGTGACCACCACCGGAAGCGTCAGCCCGTCGAGTCCCGCGGCATCGAGTAGCTGCCTTCCCTTGGGTTCGTCGGCGCGGAACCACGTGTAGTAGAGCCGGTTGCGGGCGAGGAACTCGCGAACTTCCGACGAGCGTGCATTCCACGGGTGCCCGATGATCTTGGTGTGCGGGATCGCCCGGTCGCCGGTCTCGCGCCAGGCCTCGATCAGCGCGTCGATCACCGGATAGAGCTTCTCCTGCGGCGGGTCCCACGGTTTGAGCAGGTAGTGATCGAGGTCGACGACGTTGATCGCGTCGATCGCGGCGTGCGTGTCGGCATATGCGGTCAGCAGCACGCGGCGGGCCATCGGGAAGATGTCCATCGCCTCTTCGAGGAACTCGATCCCGCTCATCTGCGGCATCCGGTAGTCGGCGACGAACACCGCGACAGTCTCACCGCGCAGTTTGAGTTCGTTGAGCGTCTCGAGCGCATCGGGGCCGTTCTCGGCGCGTACGACGCGAAATCCCTCGCCGTAGTGGCGGCGCAGATCGCGGGCGACAGCGCGCGACACCGCCGGATCGTCATCGACGCTCAAAATGACGGGTTTACGAGGCTGGGACGAGGGGCCGGTCATCGCGTACAAGTATGCGCCCATCGTCCAGCCGATATCGGGGTCAGTTGCTCAGGTTCGCTGCGAAACCATCCGGGGTCGACGAGACCGCCTTCCTGACGGGTGCCGGTTGAGCGCTTCGGTGATTTCCCGGCTGCGGGTCCGCTGGGTGCGCTGTGCTATGCCGCGTATCATCTTCTGCTCCATCACGAAATGCGGTATGTCGAACCAGGAATGCCCGACCGCGCCACCGCTGCCGCGCACCACAAGGCGGGTCCGTCCCACTTCTCGCCGGAGCACGAACGACCAACAGCCCGAGGCCTTCTCGCCCCGTTGCAGCCGGCCGAAGTCAGCCGGTGACACCAGCACGAGATGTGAGCCGGGTTTCACCGCCGTTGACCACTTCTCATCGGACCACCGGCCGCCGGCGATGGCTAGGGACCGAAGTCACCTATGCGGCAAACGAAGCGGCAGAACGACCTTAGGTCGGGTATAGGGGCCGCCACATTTGTCGTGCACAGTGGTGAGCGCCACTGGCGCTGGGCGGCCAGCGCCGAATCCGGCTCAGCCTCAGTACGATTGCACGGTTCAACAGGTGACCAATGGCACTACGGGTACGACGACCGCGTCGCTACTGTCGGAGGTGTGGGAACAGACGACATCGGCGTCGGCGCCGACAACGACGCACGTACTCCGCACCGCCCCACCGTGCCGCGGATACAGGCGCCGCTGCGCAATGCGGTGCAACCGCTGACGAGAACTGGCGGCTACTACGCGCGCTCGTGGCGTGACTACCTCCACGACGGCCGCGATCAGACGCCGACCGTGCGGCCGACGGTCGCGTTGGCCGCCGAGGCGTTCCGTGACGAAGTGGTGCTGCTCGGGCTGCGAGCGCGGCGTCCGCTCAGCGATCCGCGGGCGTTCGAGCGGATCCACGGTGAAGTGGTGGCGGCGCTGGACTTCTACGGAGAGCGTGGATGCCTCGACGATCCGGCGGCGTTCTTCGCCGCGCCGGGGCCGCCCAGCGACTTGGACGTCTCACCGGTGCGTCGCCGCAACCGCTCCTATTACCGGTTGCGCTGGACCAGCGGGTACCGGCCGGACGCCGCCGAACCGGGCGCCGACCGCTGGCTGGGTTATGACGCCGTCTCCCGCGGCTACGGTCTGCTGCTGCGCCACCCCGAACCGCGGCCGTGGCTGGTGTGTGTCCACGGCACCGAGATGGGGCGGGCGGCGATCGATCTGGCGATCTTCCGCGCCTGGTACCTGCATGAGGAGTTGGGTCTCAACGTCGTGATGCCGGTGCTGCCGATGCACGGTCCGCGAGCCAAGGGACTGCCGAAGGGTGCGGTGTTCCCCGGCGAGGACGTCCTCGACGACATCCACGCCACCGCGCAGGCGGTGTGGGACGTCCGCAGCCTGCTGGCATGGATCCGCCGGCAGCAGCCGGAGGCGCCGATCGGCGTGTACGGCCTGTCGTTGGGCGGTTTCATCGCGGCGTTGGTGGCCAGCCTCGACGAGGACCTGGAATGCGCGGTGCTGGGCGTGCCGGTCGCAGACCTGGTCGGGCTTTTGGCGCGGCACTCCGGCATGGACAGCGACGATCCGCGGATGGAGACGATCAGGCTGGCCGCCCCGCTGGGCCGGATGATCTCGCCGCTGTCGTTGCCGCCGCAAGTCCCGATGGCCGGGCGCTTCATCTACGCGGGCATCGCCGACCAGGTGGTCCACCCGCGCGAGCAGATCGACCGGCTGTGGGAGCACTGGGGCCGTCCCGACATCCAGTGGTACCGCGGCGGGCACACCGGCTTCTTCAGGTCCCGGCCCGTGCACCGGTTCGTCACGGCCGCGCTGGTGCAATCGGGCCTGGTCCGCGGTAGTGACGCAGAACCGGACCGGCCCGAGACGGCGACGGGGTGACGGAGCCCTCCGTCGCGATTTTGGGCGCGGCCGGTGGGCGAGTACCATGGATCAACGGTGCGGTGATCGCGCCGACTCTTTGCGTGCCCTGTTCAGGAATTTCTGGCTACTGGCTCACGTTCTGTAGTCGGAGCAAATGCTGCGCCACAAGCAGTATCCGCCGCTCGCGGCGGGAAGGCGCCAACAATCAGGACACGGAGGATCTCCGAAAAACAATGGCCAAGAAAGACGGTGCCATAGAGGTCGAGGGTCGCGTGGTCGAACCCCTGCCCAATGCGATGTTCCGCATTGAGCTGGAGAACGGACACAAGGTCCTTGCCCACATCAGCGGCAAGATGCGGCAGCACTACATCCGCATCCTGCCCGAGGACCGCGTCGTGGTGGAGCTGTCTCCCTACGACCTGTCCCGGGGCCGCATCGTTTACCGGTACAAGTAAAAAACAGACACTCCAGAAGAACAGGATCGAACGAGCCGTGAAGGTGAACCCGAGCGTCAAGCCCATTTGCGATAAGTGCAGGGTGATCCGCCGGCATGGGCGGGTCATGGTGATCTGCTCTGATCCACGCCACAAGCAGCGGCAGGGCTAGACCCGCCGGCTGCCGACACAACTGAATGACGAAACCCCAGTACCACTGAGCTGCCCGGCGCGTCAGCGCCAAAAAGACGTATCAGCGCCGCTCGTCACGTCCGGCACGGAGGCCGGACCCCATATGAGGGAACGGACTGGGACAAGACCTCCGCATAGAAGAAGGAACACCGCCTGATGGCACGTCTCGTGGGCGTCGACCTCCCGCGCGATAAGCGCATGGAGATCGCCCTGACCTATATCTACGGCGTCGGCCGTACCCGCTCCCAGGAGATTCTGGATGCCACCGGCATCAGCCGGGATCTGCGCACCAAGGACCTGACCGATGATCAGGTGACCCAGCTGCGCGACTACATCGAAGCCAACCTCAAGGTGGAGGGCGATCTGCGCCGCGAGGTGCAGGCCGACATCCGCCGCAAGATCGAGATCGGCTGCTACCAGGGTCTGCGGCACCGCCGTGGGCTTCCGGTGCGCGGCCAGCGGACCAAGACCAACGCGCGCACCCGCAAGGGTCCCAAGCGCACCATCGCCGGCAAGAAGAAGGCCAGGTAATCGACGATGCCACCCGCAAAAAAGACCGCGGCCGGCCCCAAGAAGGGGCAGAAGACCCGTCGCAGGGAAAAGAAGAACGTCCCGCACGGTGCCGCGCACATCAAGAGCACGTTCAACAACACGATCGTGACGATCACCGACCCGCAGGGCAACGTCATCGCCTGGGCGTCGTCGGGGCACGTGGGCTTCAAGGGCTCGCGTAAGTCCACACCGTTCGCCGCGCAGCTGGCCGCCGAGAACGCCGCCCGCAAGGCGCAGGAACACGGCGTGAAGAAGGTCGACGTGTTCGTCAAGGGCCCGGGCTCGGGCCGCGAGACCGCGATCCGGTCGCTGCAGGCCGCCGGCCTCGAGGTCGGCGCGATCGCCGATGTCACGCCGCAGCCGCACAACGGGTGCCGTCCGCCGAAGCGGCGCCGGGTCTAGTAGGACGAGGAGAAACAGACAATGGCTCGTTACACCGGACCCGCGACCCGCAAGTCCCGCCGCCTCGGCGTGGACCTGGTCGGCGGCGATCAGTCGTTCGAGAAGCGCCCCTACCCGCCCGGCCAGCACGGTCGCGCGCGGATCAAGGAAAGCGAATACCGCCTGCAGCTGCAGGAGAAGCAGAAGGCCCGCTTCTCCTACGGCGTGATGGAGAAGCAGTTCCGTCGCTACTACGAGGAGGCCAACAGGCTGCCCGGCAAGACCGGTGACAACCTGCTGCGCATCCTGGAGAGCCGGCTGGACAACGTCATCTACCGCGCAGGCCTGGCCCGCACCCGCCGGATGGCGCGACAGCTGGTCAGCCACGGCCACTTCCTGGTCAACGGTGTCAAGGTCGACATCCCGAGCTACCGGGTGTCGCAGTACGACATCATCGACGTGAAGGAAAAGTCGCTCAACACCGATCCTTTCGTGATCGCGCGGGAGACCGCGGGCGACCGCCCGATCCCGTCGTGGCTTCAGGTCGTCGGCGAGCGTCAGCGCATCCTGGTGCACCAGCTGCCGGAGCGCGCGCAGATCGACGTGCCGCTGTCCGAGCAGCTGATCGTCGAGCTGTACTCGAAGTAAAGCCCCCCTCGGGGGCGCCGCCCGCGAGAACCCCCAAGAGAAGCCCCCCTCGGGGGCGCCGCCCCCGAGAACCCCAAGAGACGTCATATAGCGGTCGTCGAAAGGAAGAAGAAACACATGCTGATTTCTCAGCGCCCCACACTGTCCGAAGATGTCAAGGCCGAGAACCGCTCCCAGTTCGTCATCGAGCCGCTGGAGCCGGGTTTCGGCTACACCCTTGGCAATTCGCTTCGGCGCACGTTGCTGTCGTCCATCCCGGGCGCGGCGGTCACCAGCATCCGCATCGACGGAGTGCTGCACGAGTTCACCACGGTGCCCGGAGTCAAGGAAGACGTCACCGACATCATCCTGAACCTCAAGGGCCTGGTCGTCTCGTCCGAAGAGGACGAGCCGGTCACCATGTACCTGCGCAAGCAGGGGCCGGGTGAGGTCACCGCGGGTGACATCGTTCCGCCCGCCGGCGTGACGGTGCACAACCCCGAGATGCACATCGCCACCCTCAACGACAAGGGCAAGCTCGAGGTCGAGCTCGTCGTCGAGCGCGGTCGCGGCTACGTGCCGGCCGTGCAGAACAAGGCCTCGGGCGCCGAAATCGGCCGCATCCCTGTCGATTCGATCTACTCGCCGGTGCTCAAGGTCACCTACAAGGTGGAGGCCACCCGCGTCGAGCAGCGCACCGACTTCGACAAGCTGATCCTCGACGTGGAGACCAAGAACTCGATCACGCCGCGTGACGCGCTCGCTTCGGCGGGCAAGACGCTGGTCGAATTGTTCGGTCTGGCACGGGAACTCAACGTCGAGGCCGAAGGTATCGAGATCGGGCCCTCCCCGGCCGAGGCCGATCACATCGCCAGCTTCGCGCTGCCGATCGACGATCTGGACCTGACGGTGCGGTCGTACAACTGCCTCAAGCGCGAGGGTGTGCACACCGTGGGCGAACTGGTCGCACGCACGGAGTCCGACCTGCTGGACATCCGCAACTTCGGCCAGAAGTCCATCGACGAGGTGAAGATCAAGCTGCATCAGTTGGGCCTGTCGCTCAAGGACAGCCCAGCCTCGTTCGATCCGTCCGAGGTCGCCGGCTACGACGTCGCCACCGGCACGTGGAACAGCGATGCCGGCTACGACCTGGACGACAACCAGGACTACGCCGAAACCGAACAGCTCTAAACAACAGAGTCCGTCCCGGCCCTACCTGATACGGGGGTCGGCCCCACATAGGAGATAGTCGCAATGCCCAAGCCCACCAAGGGCCCTCGCCTCGGCGGGTCGTCCTCGCACCAGAAGGCGCTGCTGGCCAACCTGGCCACCTCGCTCTTCGAGCACGGCCGCATCAAGACCACCGAGCCGAAGGCACGGGCGTTGCGTCCCTATGCGGAAAAGCTCATCACGCACGCCAAGAAGGGCACGCTGCACAACCGGCGTGAGGTGATGAAGAAGATCCGCGACAAGGACATCGTGCACACGCTGTTCGCCGAGATCGGCCCGTTCTACGCCGACCGCGAGGGCGGTTACACACGCATCATCAAGGTCGAGAACCGCAAGGGCGACAATGCCCCGATGGCGGTCATCGAGCTGGTGCGGGAGAAGACGGTGACCTCGGAGGCCAACCGTGCACGCCGGAGCCGCTCCGGCGGCGACGTCGGATCCGGTGCCGCGGGTGCGCAGAAGACCGAGCAGCCGGTTGCGGCCGCGTCGGCCCCACAGGCCGCGGTCGTGCCCGAGGCCGCCGAGGGTCCCACCGAGGACGAATCGGTCGAGGAAGCCAGGACCGAATCGAGCGAGGCCGAGTCGTCCGAGGGCGCTGAGGCCGAGGCTTCGGCCGACGAGCCCGCACAGGTTGAGGCCGATAAGGATGACGACAAGTCCTGAGGACGTCATGAGCGAGCCCGCCATCGAATCCGGTGGCGGGCTCGTTCGTCTCCGGCTCGACATCGCCTACGACGGAACCGAGTTCGCCGGCTGGGCGGTCCAGACAGGACAGCGGACCGTGGCCGGTGTCCTCGAAGAGGCGCTGTCGACGGTGTTCCGCACCGCGGTGGTGGTGCGCGGGGCGGGTCGTACCGACACCGGTGTGCACGCCACCGGTCAGGTCGCTCATGTCGATGTGCCCGAAGAGGCCCTGCCACACGCTTATCCGCGTGCGACGCGTCCCGGCGACAGCGAGTTCCTGCCGCTGGTGCGACGGCTCGGCCGGTTCCTGTCCCGAGATGTGCGGGTGCTCGACGTCAAGCGTGCCGCCGCCGGTTTCGACGCCCGCTTCTCCGCGCTGCGCCGCCACTACGTCTATCGATTGTCGACGGCGCCATTCGGTGTCGAACCGCACGAGGCGCGCTTTGTCACTGCCTGGCCGCGCCCGCTCGACGTGGACGCGATGACCGAGGCGTCACGGAAGCTACTGGGACTGCACGACTTCGCCGCATTCTGTCGGCACCGCGAGGGCGCCACCACCATCCGCGACCTGCAGCGCCTGGACTGGTCGCGTGAGGGGGCGCGCGTCACCGCGCATGTCAGCGCCGACGCCTTCTGCTGGTCCATGGTCCGGTCACTGGTCGGTGCGCTGCTGGCGGTCGGCGAACACCGCCGCGAACCCGACTGGTGCGCAAGTTTGTTGGCCGCCGATCGGCGGTCCAGCGAATTCGCGGCAGCGCCTCCGCAGGGGTTGACCCTCGTCGGCGTCGACTACCCGTCCGACGATCAGCTCGAAGCGCGCACGAAGGTCACCCGCGACCTGCGGGTGGTCGACTAGATCCCCTCTAGATCCGGGCGGCGATGAAGTCGGCCGCCTGGTTGACCATGCCCGCATTCACATATGCGCGCGCGGCGTGGTCGGGCCAGTTGCCCTCCCAGGTCTTCGGCTCTGCGGGGTTGCAGATCGGATCGGCACCGTGGCACAACTCGATGGTGCGCTCGCCGTAGAGCGGGCTGAAGTTCGTGATCGGCCCGGCCCATGCGATGCCGTTGCCGAACAGTGCGACCGCGGCGATGTGGCGGTCCATTCCCGGTGGCAGCGGCTTGTCGAACCCGAACGCGGCGATGGGTGCGGCCAGCACGACGTCGGTCACCGCGGCGCCCAGCGAGTATCCGCCGAGTACCAGCCGGGTGTCGGGGCACCGTGCCGCCATGTCCTGGATCCGCGAGCTCATGTCGTTGGCGCCGATGTCGATCTCGTAGTCGGCCGGATAGTTCACGGAATAGAGGTTGATGTTCTTGTCGGTCTTGTTGCGCAGCGCGCTGATGAGCGCGTTGCCGATCACGCCGGCACCGGGCGACTCGGTGCGACCGCGGGCGAAGATGAGCTCCGCTTGCGGGCACGACTGCGCGGCGGCGACGGACAAAAGGCCTTGGGTGCCCAGGGGGACGGGCGCGATCAGCCCCGCGACTGCGAGGACGACCGCCCCGATGAGCAGCATTCCCCGGCGCCCCAAGCTGCGAACAAGATCGTTTTGCACTCCGCCGATCCTATAGGAACTAATCAACGCCGACGAAGGTAATCCTTCGCGGTTGCCGCGACCTCAGACCAGCCGCGCCACGAAATCCGCAGCCCGGTTCGCCATTCCGGCTCCGACGTAATCGCTGTGGGCGAACGGATTGCGGCCGCGGGAACAGATCGGGTCGCCGTCGGTGCACAGGTCGATCGCCCGCCCACCGAAGATCGGCGCCGACGTGATCGGGTTGCCGAACTTGGTCGCCGGGTTGCCGAACACCGCGACGGCCGCGACGTTGGGCGCGACGTTCGGTGGCAGCACCGGGCCCAGCGCGCCGATCCGGTTCCCCAGCGGCGGGATGCCGGCCAGCATGTCGACGACCGCAGCGCCCTGAGAGAACCCGCCGAGCACGATGCGCGAGTCCGGACACGACTGCGCGGTGTTGGTGACGAACGCCGCCGCGTCGGCGGCACCGTCGGCCGCCATCACAAAGTCGTAGGTGGCCGGGTAGGCCACCCCGTAGGCCGACAGCGTGCGGTCCCCGAGCTGGGGACGCAGCGCGTCGACGAACGCCTGGCCGACACGGCCGATGCCGGGAGGTTCACCGGTGCCGCGGGCGAACACCACCGTCACATCCGAGCAGCCCTGCGCCGAAGCGAGGGGTGGCGCGAGAACGGAAGGGGTCAATCCGGTTGCCGCGACGACGGCTGCGCCGGTGAACCGACGACGAAGGCGAGCGAAATCCACGGGACGAGATGATATCGCCGCGCGGAATCAAACCAGACCGGCGACGAAGTTCGCTGCCTCCTGGACCAGGCCGGCGGTCACGTAGTCGTTGTGGGCGAACGGGTTACGGCCCCGGGAGCAGATCGGGTCGCCGTCCTTGCACAGGTCGATCGCGCGGCCCGCGAACACCGATTTGGTGATCGGGTTGCTGAACTTGGTCGCCGGGTTGCCGAACACCGCGACGGCGGCGACGTTGGGCACCAGGCTGCCCGGCAGCGGGGGAGCCGAACCGATCGAGCCGATCTTGTTGCCGAGCGGCGGAACACCCGCGAGCATGTCGACGACCGCCGCCCCCTGCGAGTACCCGCCGAGCACGATGCGGGTGCTCGGGCACTGCTGCGCCAGCATTGCGATGCGGTTCGTCGCGTCGGTCGCGCCGTCGGCGGCGGCCAGGAAGTCGTATGACGCGGGATAGTTGACCGCGTACGTGCTGATGGTGCGCCCTCCGGTCAGGCCGCGCAGCGCGTTGACGAACGCGGTGCCCGGCGTGCCCAGGCCGGGGGTGTCGTCGGTGCCGCGAGCGAAGATCACCTCGATATCGCTGCACGAGGACCTCGGGGACCCGTATCCGGGGCTGGTGGCGGCCGGCCCGGGCGTCGCGCCGGAACCGTATCCGGGGCTGACGGGGCCGGGTGGGGGGC